>NZ_JBHZGN010000022.1:0-110248 GCF_049334135.1 Metapseudomonas cellulosilytica
TACCCGCCGTCACCGGCTGCAGTTCGGCCTCGCCGCTGTCCTCGTCGCTGACCGTGAGCACGCCGGACACGCTGAGGCTGTCCTCCTCGACCACCGCGCCAGCCACGTCGCCGCTGATGCTGGCCGCACCGTTGGTGCCAGTAATGGTGATGCTGATCACCTGGCTGGCGGTGCCGTCGGCCGAATGCACGGTCAGGCTGTCGCTCAGGGTCACCCCCTCCGGCAAGGCCTGCACGGCCGCATGGCCGTTGTTCAGGCTGTAGGTCCAGCTGCCGTCGGCCAGCACCTCGAAGGTGCCGTAGCCATTGGCGCCGGCGGTACCCGCCGTCACCGGCTGCAGTTCGGCCTCGCCGCTGTCCTCGTCGCTGACCGTGAGCACGCCGGACACGCTGAGGCTGTCCTCCTCGACCACCGCGCCAGCCACGTCGCCGCTGATGCTGGCCGCACCGTTGGTGCCGGTGATGGTGATGCTGATCACCTGGCTGGCGGTGCCATCTTCGGACAGCACCGTCAGGCTGTCGCTCAGGGTCACCCCCGCCGGCAAGGCCTGCACGGCCGCATGGTCGTTGTTCAGGCTGTAGGTCCAGCTGCCGTCGGCCAGCACCTCGAAGGTGCCGTAGCCATTGGCGCCGGCGGTACCCGCCGCCACCGGCTGCAGTTCGGCCTCGCCGCTGTCCTCGTCGCTGACCGTGAGCACGCCGGACACGCTGAGGCTGTCCTCCTCGACCACCGCGCCAGCCACGTCGCCGCTGATGCTGGCCGCGCCGTTGGTGCCGGTGATGGTGATGCTGATTACCTGGCTGGCGGTGCCATCTTCGGACAGCACCGTCAGGCTGTCGCTCAGGGTCACCCCCGCCGGCAAGGCCTGCACGGCCGCATGGCCGTTGTTCAGGCTGTAGGTCCAGCTGCCGTCGGCCAGCACCTCGAAGGTGCCGTAGCCATTGGTGCCGGCGGTACCCGCCGCCACCGGCTGCAGTTCGGCCTCGCCGCTGTCCACGTCCGTCACCAGCACAGTGCCGGAGGCCATCAGGGTGACGTCCTCGACGACCGCGCCAGCCTCATAGTCGCTGATGCTGGCGTAGTCGTTGCTGCCCGTGATGTTGATGGTCAGCGTGGCGACGGCAGTGACGCCCGCGGAGTCAGTCACGGTGTAGGTGAAGACATCCGTCGCCGCCACGCCCTGGGCGAGGCCCTGGGTTTGCAGGTCGTCGTTGTCGAGCTGGTAGCTGTAGCTGCCGTCGGCATTCAGCGTCAGGGAGCCGTAGGTGCCGACGACCAGCGCCCCGACCAGCGCGGCCGCGCCATTGACGGCGGACACTGCCAGCGTGTCGAAGGGCAGGTCGGGGTCGGTATCGTTGGCGAGCACGTTGCCGGTCGCCGCGCTGTCGCCTGCGAGGGCGTTGGCCAGGCCACCGGCCTCGATGACCAGGTCCGAACCATTGCCATCGTTACTGGCCACCGGACCACGACTTTCCACCCCCAGGAAATCCCCCACCACCAGGTGGTGTATGCCGGTCAGCCTGACCGCCAGTTCAGGCGTGGTGTTGCCGTTGATGTCGGCATAAACGTAGGTGTCGCCGTCGATGTGCTTGAACCACACGCCATTGGCGATGGGCGTCGTGCCGCCCCATTTGAGGTCGACGCTGTCGCCAAGCAGTTGCACGAGGTCGATCTTGTCCGCGCCGGAAGTGAAGCCCTGGGCGCTCAGGTCCTTGATGCCCTGAAAATCGGTGATGACGTCCATCGAACCGATCGTGGAATCCGACCAGTTCAGCAGGTTGTCATGGTCGTGTCCCCGCTGGTGCCCGTAGCCGTGAAGATTGTGATGGTGAACGCCGTGAGTGTCGTTCTGGTTGATCGCGGCGGTGAAGACGAAGGTATCCGCCCCGCTGCCACCGGTCAGCGTATCCGCACCGAGCCCGCCGGCGAGCTCATCGGCGCCGGCTCCGCCGTGGAGCCTGTCCTGGCCTTTCTCGCCGAACAGCTGGTCGTCGCCGCCCTCGCCATAGACCACGTCGTTGCCACTGCCGGCGTAGATGATGTCGTTGCCGCCGACGCCAGTGCCGCTCAGGTTATCGCCGTTGTCGCCGTAGATCAGGTCGTTGCCGCGGCCGGAGTAGATGAGATCGGCACCTGTCGCGGCGGCTGGCCCGGTGGCCGAGTCCTTGCCGTCGCCATAGATGGTGTCGCCGCCACTTTCGAATTGATCGCCATGGCGCCATCCGCTGTCGCCATTGCTGCCGATGCGGTCGTCGCCCGAACCACCGTAAAGCAGGTCGCGACCGTCGGCACCGCTGATGGTGTCGTTGCCCAGGCCACCGTAGACAGTGTCGCGGCCATCGCCACCGTTGAGCGTGTCGTTGCCCGCCCCGCCGTCGAGCACGTCGTCTCCGCCTTCGCCGTAGAGCGTGTCATCGCCGCCTTCGCCGTACACCTGGTCATTGCCGCTGCCGGCGTAGATCCGGTCGTTGCCGCCGGCGCCGGCACCGCTCAGGTTGTTGCCGTTGTCACCGTAGATGATGTCGTTGCCGTTGCCGGCATAGATGGTGTCGTTGCCCAGGGCGGCAGCCAGGCCGGCATTCGCTGCGCTGTTGTAGCCATCGCCATAGATGACGTCAGTGCCATTCTCACCGCCCGAACTGCACCGCGATTCGTCGTCCATGCGGCCGATGACGTCGTCACCCTCGCCACCGTAAATCGTATCGGCGCCAGTCGAGCCGATGATGATGTCGTTGCCGGCGCCCCCATAGAGCCTGTCCTGACCGGAACCGCCATCGATATAGTCGTTGCCGGCACCGCCGTCGATGGAGTCATTGCCGCTGTCGCCATACAGCCTGTCGTCACCGATGCCGCCCCTGATCACGTCATCGCCGCTGTCGCCCAGCACCGTGTCATTGCCGTCGCCCGCGTCGATGATGTCGTTGCCGCTGCCGCCGTCGACGGTGTCGTTCCCCGTGCCCGCGTTGATCGTGTCATTGCCGCTACCGCCATCGACAGTGTCGTTGCCTGAGCCGGCATCGATGGTGTCATTGCCGTTTCCACCATCGACAGTGTCATCGCCTGCGCCGGAGCTGATGGTGTCGTTGCCGTTCCCGCCGTCGATGATGTCGTTGCCCGTGCCGGTGGTGATGGTGTCATCGGATTTGGTGCCAGTGATGCTAGTCATCTCATGTCCTTCCTGAAGGGGTGGCTAGGCCGCACGGGAAACGCAGGCAGCGTTCCAGGCTGTCGTGGGATTCGAAACCTTGGTGGAGCGAGAGCGATCCGGCCGGGAACGGCCGGTTGAGAGCACGCGACGCGCGAATGCGTCGAGCACCGGGCGTGGGCCCAAGAATTCAGCAGAGGGAAGCGAAAACGAATGGCAACGCTCGACAGGCCGGGCCGCCGACTGCTCCAGCCGGGCTCCGCGCCGAGCGCGGCCAGGCAGAGCCTGAGCGCAGGCAGAATGGCTGACACCAGCCATACAGCAACTTAGACGACGAGCCCGCATCCTTTGGCTCCTAGGTAAATGGCTACGAAGAACGTTTGGCGAAACAGCAAATTGCCATCGCGTGCCTTACTGTCTAGAAACGAAGCCGGGATGTGTAAAAGGCTGGCCGACAGGGCCTGTCAAAATAACGACTAGCGGGACGTGAAGCTTTGTTAGCCGGAAATGGGTGACGGATTTCCGACTCGCAGGGCGACAAAACTTCGGCATCCCTGGCCAGGGGGGTGGCCCGTCCAACCCGTGGAGCGGGCCGGTAAAGCGGCTCACCGCCAACCCCATCGGCAAAACGACATGTTCGATTCAGCTGCAGCCCAGCTGCACACGACCAGCACATGTCCTTCCGTCGAAAAGCCATGCCAGGGCAAATGACGGGCTGGCCGACAAGCCCTGTCAAAATAACGACTAGCGGGAACGGCGTATTGGCTCGGCGCACCCTCTTGATTGATTTGCAAGAGAATTAGCCACTACGCAAGCCCTTGGAGCGAGGCCAATTTTGCGGCCGTAGCATCATTTAGCCAGCCGCGCATCCCACCCCGGCATCCGGGCAATACGGACCAGCGGTCATATCGTCAAACGCTATTTGACCTATTGCGAGGCGGTCCAACAGGGCGACCGCTCGTCACCCATAAGTGTTGGCAACGGGCTCAAGCTGATGACGCAGTACAGGGGCGCCGGCGGACATAACCCAGCCAGGAGAGGCGCCCCTTCAAGCCGAACTTCGGTGAGTCACCATGCGCAAGATTGCCGCCATCTTCATGGCAGGAGCCTTGTGTGCAGGATGCAACGGACTGGTCAAACCTGATGTTTCAGGCCCCGCCACTGACACGTACTTCTCGGTTTTCTCGGGCTTTCCGCTTCCCTACTTCTATATGGCGTCGGCCGTGCAGTGGAATGAGGAATATGCCGTCACCACCGCTCACACGCCGCTGATTCCGTACGAGAAGTACCGCTGCAGCACGGGCTGCGACCTGGTGTTCATACGGCACAAGGCCAACGGCAAGATACCGGCCTGGCGCACCGCACAACCGGGCGAAAGCATCACCGCCGCAGGCTCCAGCCCTTACCTGGTTGGCGGCAGCAGCCATGGCAAGGTTTATCCGGCGCCCTTCATCAATACCAATGAAAACAGCGGCGAGCTCTACGCCATTCATGACGCCCCCATCGTCAAAGGCATGTCGGGTGGCCCGGTGATGGCCGTAGACGGCAGCGTTGTCGGCATCAACATGGGCATTTACTCGGTAAACCTCAACGACATAAGCCACCACCCTGGCTTGCAAGGGGCCGAGCGAATCAGCGTGTTCATTCCCTACTCGGTCATCCAGCGGGAATGGATGTTGCTGCAGGCAAAGCTGCAGCCAACGGATGAACGACGCTTCGCCGCCATCAGTGACAGTGCCGCCCACCTCCGGGAGGCGCCGTAACTTTGTAGGGTGGGCCGGGCGGCGCTCCGCGAACTTGCGATACCCATCAACCTTGTCCGCATGGGTATCGCTCCGCTCCACCCATCCTACGCAGCTCACTCCATGCACCAAGCCCACCCTGACAACCACGTAGGAGCGAGCTCTGCTCGCGAAGTGGCCCCGTTCGCGAGCAGAGCTCGCTCCTACGGTGGACATCGCCAATTCATTCACCAAGCAGCGCGGTGGAAATCCCTTTCGGGGCTGCCACCCCCCGGTGTCCCGCCCTGCCTCGCTGGTGGATAGAAAAGCGCTATCCACCCTACACGGCTACCTGGCAGTAACTTTGTGGGGGCGAATTCATTCGCCAAGCAGACCGCAGGTCTGCCCTTGGAACTTCCAGGGGCAACTCCGTAAGGCACCCCACGCGCACCGATCGCAGGCTCACCCCATGCACCAAGCCCAACCGCCGGTGCGCACGGCGCACCCTACTTGGCAGCGACTTTGTAGGGGCGAATTCATTCGCCAAGCAGACCGCAGGTCTGCCCTTGGATCTTCCAGGGGGCAACTCTGCAGGGCACCCCACGCACACCGTTTGCAGGCTTAACCCATGCGCCAAATCCGACCGCCGGTGCGCACGGCGCACCCTACAAAGTGGATTCCCGCACTTAATTGAGGCCGCGTTTGACACCAGTTCGAGCAGAGCCACTCTTGCCCAAGCAAAAAATCAGACCAACGCCCGCCCCGATGGCAGAAAGCGACCAAGGAGTCTTGACCCCCACCCCGGCCCCCACCTAAAGTTGCGCCCCTTCACGCTCTCCAGATGTTGCGAAACCCTGGGGATGCCGTATCGGGATGCTGGAATGGAATCCGCTTTCCTCCTTCGCAGCACACCCGCGCGGCTAAAAAACCGACCCTGCAACCCGTGCTGGCCCTTATGTTCAAGAACATCCTGGTCGTCTGCGTTGGCAATATTTGCCGCAGTCCAACCGCCGAAGCCCTGCTCATATCCAGGCTCTCCCCCCGTGGGATCACTGTCGCCTCCGCGGGCATCCACGCCCTTGAGGGCAAGCCCATGGATGCCACCGCACTCGAAGTGCTGCGTGAGCATGGCGGGGACCACCCCGACCACCAGGGCCGCCAACTGACCCGCGACATGCTGACCCGGTACGACCTGGTGCTCACCATGGAGCAGGGCCATATCCAGCGCATCATCCAGATGGCGCCCGAGGCCCGCGGCAAGACCTTCCTCCTCGGCAAATGGCAGGGCAATCAGGAAATACCTGACCCCTACCGCCAGCAGAAGCCGGCCTTCGAACATGTCTACCAGCTGATGGCGCAGGGCGTCGAAAGCTGGTCGCAAAAACTCTGACCCCTTGAAGAAGCGCTCCAGATGACCAGCCAAAACAGCCTGCCCGTGCAGGATTCCCATGACGACGACGATATCGACCTGCTCGCGCTGGCCGGCACCCTGCTGGACGCCAAGTGGCTGATCGTCGGCATCACTGCCTTCTTTACCGTAATGGGCGTCGCTTATGCCGTGCTGACCCCGCCCGTGTACCAGGCCAACGCCCTGGTGCAGGTGGAGGAGAAAAAGGGCGGCCTGGCAGCCATGACCGGCATGTCGGAAATGACCGAGATGTTCGGCGGCACCTCGGCGGCGGTCACTGAAATCGAATTGCTGAAGTCCCGCGCTGTACTGGGCCAGGCGGTGGAAAACCTCAAGCTGGATGTGATTGTCGAGCCCCATTACTTTCCGCTGTTCGGCCGATTCCTGGCGCGGCGCTTCCAACCCGAACCCGGTCAGGAGCTTGCAGGGCCGCTCTTTGGCTTCAGTGGCTTTGCCTGGGGCGGTGAAAAGCTGGATATCTTCCAACTGGAAGTACCGGACAGCTACCTGGGCAAGGAGTTGACCCTGCGCGCAGAAGGCAATGGCACCTTCACCCTGCTGAATGAAGACGATGAGGCCCTGCTGACCGGCAGTGTCGGCGCCCAGATCGAACAGGATGGCTTCAAACTGCAGGTCGCCGAGCTGCGCGCCAATGCCGGCGCCGAGTTCAGTGTCATCAAGCAACGCCGCCTGACCACCATCCTGCAGTACCAGGAAGACTTGGGGGCAGGCGAGCGCGGGAAGGAATCCGGCATCATCGCCCTGTCGCTGGAAAGCGAGGACCCGGCCCAAGCCACCCGCGTGCTGGATGAAGTGAGCCGGCTCTACGTGCTGCAGAACGTGCAACGCAACTCCGCCGAAGCCGCGCAGAGCCTGGAATTCCTCCAAGGCCAACTGCCAGAAGTGCGCAAGCAACTGGAAGAAGCGGAAGCCAAGCTGAACGCCTACCAGACCAGCGCCCGCTCGGTGGATATCACCATCGAGACCAAGGCTGTGCTGGACCAGATCGTCCAGCTGGAAACCCTGATTTCCGAGCAGAAGCTCAAGCGCGCCGAAATGGAGCGCCGCTTCACCCGCCAGCACCCCAGCTACCAGGCGCTGATCACCCAGATGGGCCAGCTGGAGCAAACCAAGCGGGATCTGATGAAAAAGGTCGAGCACCTGCCAGAAACCCAGCAGGAACTGCTGCGCCTGACCCGCGACGTGCAAGTCGGCACCGAGATCTACACCCAACTACTGAACAAATCCCAGGAGCTGGACATCCTCCGCGCCGGCACCGTGGGTAACGTGCGCATCATCGACGCGGCCGATGCCAACATCGAGAAACCGGTCAAGCCGAAGAAGCCGCTGATCGTGCTGATTGCCACCCTGCTGGGCGGCCTGATCGCCATGGCCTATGTGCTGGTGCGCAAGGCACTGAATCGTGGCGTGGAAGACCCAGACGTGATCGAGCAGATGGGCCTGCCGGTGTACGCCGCCATCCCCCACAGCAAGGAGCAAGCGGTCCACGAGCAGAGCTTCAGGGGCAAGTCGCACGCCAGCACCGGCTCCCATCTGCTGGCCGTGACCAACCCGGCGGACCTGGCGGTGGAATCCCTGCGCAGCCTGCGCACCAGCCTGCACTTCGCCACCCTGGAGGCGAAGAACAACATCATGATGATCTCCGGCCCCAGCCCGGCCGTGGGCAAGTCCTTCGTCTCCGCCAACCTCGCCACCATCGTCGCCCAGACCGGCCAGCGCGTGCTGCTGGTGGACGCCGACATGCGCAAGGGCTACTTGCACAAGATGTTCCGCGACGAGGCGGAAAGCGGCCTTTCCGAGCTGCTGGCTGCGCGCATTGAGCTGGACACGGCCATCACCCGTACCGAAGTCGAAAACCTTGACCTGATCACCCGTGGCCAGGTTCCGCCGAACCCTTCGGAACTGCTGATGCACGCCAACTTCACCAAGTTCCTCGAACAGGTGAGCAGCCGTTACGACCTGGTCATCGTCGACACCCCGCCGATCCTGGCAGTTACCGATGCCGCACTGGTGGGCCGCCAGGCCGGCACAAGCCTGATCGTGACCCGCTACGGCATGAACGCCGCCAAGGAAATCCTGCTGACCAAGCGCCGCTTCGAGCAGAACGGCATCAACCTCAAGGGCGCCATCTTCAACGCCGTGGAGCGCAAAGCCTCGGCCTACGGTTACTACGGCAATTACGCCTACTATCAATACGAGTACAAATCGGACAAGGCGTAATCAACGCCCCTCTTCCGCTGCGGGAGAGAAGCGAAGCAAAGAGCCGGGGGAAGGGAACTTCCCCGGCTCTCGTGCCACTAAGCGGCTACCATTTCGCCAGGCCTCCTGGCACGCGCCAAGAAGGAGAGAGCGCATGGCGGGCAAGCACGCACTTCCCCACTGGTATCTGATCCAGTGCAAACCCAGGCAGGACGCCCGGGCCGAGGAAAACTTGGCACGCCAGTCCTACACCTGCTTCCGCCCCATCTGCACAGTGACCCGCCGACGCGCCAACGGCGAGCAGCAATGCCTCGAATCGCTGTTTCCCGGTTACCTGTTCATACAACTCGACCGCGTCACGGATAACTGGCACCCGATCCGCTCCACGCGTGGCGTCAGTCAACTGGTTCGCTTCGGCGATCAGCCCGCCATAGTGCCGGACGAATTGGTCGACGAAATCAGGCAGCGTCTCGCCGCTCCACCAGAACCCACCTCTGACCTCGCACCCGGCGACCGAGTACGCCTGACCGGCTGTAACTTCAAGGATCTGGAAGCCATCTTCCTGGCCCAGGATGGCAACAAGCGCGCGCTGATCCTCCTGCAACTGCTGCAACGCGAACACACCATCAGCGTGCCCCTGCGCAGCATCGACAAACTCTGACTGCGAACCAGCACCCGCCTCCTTTCCGGCTGCGAGCAAACACCTCGATTCTGTCTGCATTACATGCTTGGGCATCTTGCAACGCCCCGTAGGGTGTGCCGGGCGGCGCTCCGCTTCAGCCTCGTAGCCTCGTAGCCTCGTAGCCTCGTAGCCTCGTAGGGTGGGCTTCAGCCCACAAACGGAGTTCAGAGTGGGCTGAGGCAAACCACTGACGAACTATCTCGGCCCCATTCGAAGAGACGCTCACCGCGCAGCACTGCCAAGACGAAAGCAACATTCACTGACGGGTAGGCCACGATCTTGATGTAGGAAATTACCCATAAAAAACGTAGGAGCTTTCAGACAATCGAGAAACCAGTTCCCGCTCACCCTCAAGTAGTGCATCACCATTCCGGCCCAGCGCCCATGCTAGAGCGGCCCGTTGCCAAGCCCACGTCCCGGCCCTTCCGCTCGTCACCTGCATCAAATGAGAACGGATATCGGACTTCCAAACTGTGACCGAATACGTAGAATGCTCTCGCGAATTCGGTTTTGTCGTTCCTACAAGGAATAAACCGAGTCCTACAGGATGTAAGGAAGGTTGCCACCCCGCAGCCAATCCGCCAGGGAACGCCCCCCTGATGGGCACAAGCCGGACACAGATCCGACTGCTCACCGCATCCACCTTACCTGCCGTAAGCACCGGGCCATGGCCTGGCGCATTGGCGTGCCAATGCCGACGTTTTCAGGGATCGACGCCAAACCCTGGGGCGGTAGCGTGCCTGAAGGTGCCCGGCGTACAGCGCCGACAGCGCAGCATCAGGACCAGGCCACGACCTGGTAGTCAGAGAATGGAAGACCTCCGCACGAACCCCCAGGGTTCTTCGCGGTGCAACTTAGCCAGCGCACATTGCCGTGACTCTCCCCTGATAGTTGCCATCGCAATAGGCAACCCTCTCCGGGGTCGACTCGAACAAGGACCGTTACCGTCGTGCCACATAGCAGCCGAGCCCAGACCATGCCGAACTCGCAACAACGCAAGCACCGCAGGGCCACGCGCGCCGACCAGGCCACGGCCACTGCCCAACTCCGGCAGCCGCCGCACCTTAACCTGATCGGCAAACGCGAGCCCAATACGCCTGCCAGCCGTGGCCTGACATTCTGGGGGCAATGGGCTGCGGCCATGGGCATGGTGAGCCTGCTGCTCTGCGCCCTGGCGCTGTACAAGACCGGCCAGTTCGAAACGCAATACCGCATGCTCGCGCTGTTCGCCCTGTTGGGCTCGGTGCCGGCCTACTCGCTGGTAAGCGTCTATCACAAGCACCACGGTTACATCGCCGGCCTGGCACGGCTGCTGGCGGGCTGGATGGTGCTGCTGTCCGGCCTGACGGTCGTAGCCTTCCTCACCAAGACCACCGAGCTGTTCTCGCGTGAAGTCATGATCCTCTGGGGCAGCCTTGGCTTCGCCGTCCAGGCCTGCCTCTTCCTGCCACTGCACGCGTTCTCGCGCCGCCACCACCGCAACCTGCAGTCGGCCCGAACCTCGCTCATCATCGGCAACAGCAACCTGGCGCTGGAACTGGCGGACAAGCTGATCCGCGTTCGTCAGGAACCCCTGGTGGGCCTGGTCACCGCCGATGACGAACCCCACCTGGACGACAGCCTCTACCCCATAGTCGGCAACCTGGCCGGCCTGCGAGACCTGATCGCCGAGCACCGGATTCGCCGCCTCTATATCGCCTTGCCCCTTTCCGCTGCCGACCAGATCGAAGGCCTCTACATCGACCTGCTCGACGCCAACGTCGACGTGGTGTGGATCCCCGACCTGCAAAGCCTGAAGCTGCTCAACCATTCAGTAACGGATATCGATGGCCTGGCAGCCATCAACCTCAATGAAAGCCCCCTCACCAGCTACCCCACCGCAGCGCTGACCAAGGCCGCGCTGGACCGCAGCGTCGCGCTGCTCGCCATCATCCTGCTCAGCCCGCTGCTGCTGGGCACCGCACTGGCGGTGAAGCTGTCTTCGCCCGGCCCGGTGCTGTTCAAGCAGAAGCGCCACGGTTGGAACGGCAAGGTAATCAAGGTCTGGAAATTCCGCTCCATGCGCGTGCATGCCGATGCCCAGGTCAAGCAGGCCACCCGTGGCGATCCCCGCATTACCAGGGTCGGCGCCTTTATCCGCCGCACCTCCATCGACGAGTTGCCGCAACTGTTCAACGTTCTGCAGGGCCGCATGTCCCTGGTGGGCCCACGCCCCCATGCCGTTGCCCATAACGACTACTACACCGGCAAGATCGACGCCTACATGGCCCGCCACCGCATCAAACCCGGCATTACCGGCCTGGCGCAGATCAGTGGCAGCCGGGGCGAGACCGAAACCATCGACAAGATGGAACGGCGCGTAGAAATGGACCTGGCCTACATCAACCACTGGTCCATCTGGCTGGACATCAAGATCCTGATCAAAACGCCCTTCACCCTGCTCTCCAAGGACATCTACTGATCCTGAACGCCTGCTCGACTCCGTAGGAGCGAGCCAGCGTGCGAATAAATCGTTTCCTGCCCCATATCAGCAGGCCGGGCCTGCCTTACAAATCCCCGGCTCGCTAGCATGGCGTGCTACCCCCGCCCCAGGATCGGAGCGGGCTCAGGAACGAGCTAAAGGACTACCCCATGCTTTACCCGGACATCCAGCACCACGGCGCCGTCAACGGCGTGACTGGTTCCTGCCATCAGTTATTGATGGATTCCCAGCACAGCCTGCTGGTGGATTGCGGCCTTTTCCAGGGCGCGGAAACCTCTGCCGAGGGGCGAGCCGATGCCGGCCGACTCGGCATCGACTTCGACATCTCCACCCTGAAAGCACTGGTGCTGACCCATGTACACATGGACCACGTAGGTAGGCTGCCTTATCTCCTGGCGGCCGGATACCAAGGCCCGATCTACTGCAGCCAGCCATCGGCGCACCTGCTACCGCTGGTACTGGAAGATGCATTCCAGTTCACCTTCGGGCGCGATCCGCAGCAGTTGCAGAAATACCTCAAGCTGATTCGCCAACGCCTTATGCCGCTCCCCTACCGCACCTGGCATAGCCTGATCGACACCCCCGACCTGCAAGCGCGCATCCGCCTGCAGCGGGCCGGTCATATCCTGGGTTCCGCCTACATCGAGTGCGACCTCCGCTATCCGAGGCAGGCAACTCAGAAGCGCATCGTCTTCTCCGGCGACCTGGGTGCGACCCACACGCCCCTGCTGCCGGCACCGAAGTCCCCCTGGAAAGCCGACATCCTGGTATTGGAAAGCACCTACGGCGACCGCATGCACGAAGACCGCCGCACGCGCAAACAACGCCTGAAGGCCATCATCGAACAAGCCCTGGCCGACAACGGCACCGTGCTGATCCCCGCCTTCAGCATCGGCCGCACCCAGGAACTGCTCTACGAGCTGGAAGACATCATCCACCAGGCAACCAAGAACTCCACTCTCCCTCGCTCTTCCTCCCCTCTCCCCCCGGGAGAGGGGCCGGGGGTGAGGGAAGCCCAGCCCCGCGCCAACCTGGCAGACGAGTGCTCCTCTCTTCCCCCAGGAGACGAGCCGGGCGAGAGGGAAACCAACGCGCGCAGCAGCTCCACCGAGGAGGACGGAATGGGCCCGGCCACCACCCACTGGCCCACCCTCCCCGTCATCCTCGACTCGCCCCTGGCAACACGCTTCACCCAGGCCTACCGCGACCTCCAGCACTTCTGGGACGCGGAAGCCCAAAAGCGCATCAAGGTCGGCCGTACGCCGCTGGGCTTCGAGCAACTGCTAACGGTGGAGAGCCACGACGCGCACCTGCGCATGGTGCGCCACCTGGCCACCACGGCCCGCCCCGCCATCGTCATTGCCGGCAACGGCATGTGCAGCGGCGGACGCGTCGTCAACTACCTGAAGGCGATGCTGGGCGACAAGCGCCATAACGTGCTGTTCGTGGGCTACCAGGCACGCGGCACACCCGGCCAGGTGATTCAGCAGTTCGGCCCCAAAGGCGGTTATGTCGACCTCGATAACGAGCGCTTCGAGATCCGCGCCGGCATCCAAACGGTTGGGGGTTACTCAGCCCATGCCGACCAGCAGGGGCTGGTGAACTTCGTGACACGCATGCGGCATTGGCCTGACCAAATCCGCCTGGTGCATGGCGAGCAAGACGCCAAGGCTGCCCTGAGCAAACAACTCAAAGCGCATTACCGGCAGCAAGACCAAGCCGCCGACATACGCATCCCTTAAGCAACTTCAAGAACGCAGTCCACAAGGACGTGTGGAGTAAGCAATGACGATCAAGACCCTTTGTGTTTTCGGCACCCGCCCCGAGGCCATCAAAATGGCCCCGCTCGCCCTGGCCCTGGCCGCTGACGAGAACTTCGACGCCAAGGTTTGCGTGACCGGACAGCACCGGGAAATGCTGGACCAGGTACTGGGCCTGTTCGGCATCGAGCCGGACTTCGACCTCAACATCATGAAGCCCGGCCAGGACCTCACGGATGTCACCACTGCCATACTCCAGGGAATGAAAGGCATCTTCTCTGCCTACAAGCCGGATGTGGTGCTGGTCCACGGCGACACCGCCACCACCTTCGCTGCCAGCCTGGCTGCCTACTACCAGCAGATTCCGGTCGCCCACGTCGAAGCGGGCCTGCGCACCGGCAACATCTATTCGCCCTGGCCGGAAGAAGCCAATCGCAAGCTGACCGGCGCCCTGGCCAATCTGCACTTCGCGCCAACCAACACTTCCCAGGACAACCTGCTGCGTGAAGGCATCGCCCCCGAGTCCATCATCGTCACCGGCAACACCGTGATCGATGCCCTGCTGGACGTGGTGGCCCGCCTCGACAAGGACGCTGAGCTCCAGGCCCAGGCGGCCAAGCCCTTCGAGTTCCTCAATCTGAATCGCAAGATCATCCTGGTGACGGGTCATCGTCGCGAGAGCTTCGGAGGCGGTTTCGAACGCATCTGCCAGGCACTCATGGAAGTGGCCCAGCAGCATCCCGATGTCGACATCGTCTACCCCGTCCACCTCAACCCTAACGTGCGCGAACCGGTGAACCGCCTGCTGACCGGCATTCCCAACGTCCACCTGATCGAACCGCTGGACTACCTGCCGTTCGTGTACCTGATGAGCCGCTCGCACATCATCCTGACCGACTCTGGCGGCATCCAGGAGGAGGCCCCCTCACTGGGCAAGCCGGTTCTGGTCATGCGGGACTCCACCGAACGCCCCGAGGCCGTAGCCGCTGGCACAGTCAAACTGGTGGGCACCGATACCTCGAACATTGTCCGCGCGCTCAACACTTTGCTGACGGACTCCGACGCCTACCGCGCCATGAGCTTCGCCCACAACCCGTACGGCGATGGCGAAGCCTGCAACCGCATCCTCGGCGCTCTGCGCGCCACCCGATGAGCCTCAATCCAAGGCACCGGGACTTACCGTTTCTACTCTGAACTTTGGCTTTAAAAAGGGAAGCAAAATGCCTTACCAGACGATTTCCGTAGTTGGCCTGGGTTACATCGGCCTGCCGACCGCCGCCGTTTTTGCCTCGCGCAAAAAGAAAGTCATCGGCGTCGACGTGAACCAGCACGCCGTCGATACCATCAACCGCGGTGAGATCCATATCGTCGAACCCGATCTGGACATGGTGGTTCACGCGGCCGTGGTCGAAGGTTACCTGCGCGCCACCACCGTGCCGGAGCCGGCCGACGCCTTCCTGATTGCGGTGCCGACCCCTTTCAAAGGGGACTATGAACCCGACCTGGGCTACATCGAGTCCGCCAGCAAATCCATTGCTCCGGTACTGAAGAAGGGTGACCTGGTCATCCTGGAGTCCACCTCCCCCGTGGGTGCCACCGAGCAAATGGCCGCCTGGCTGGCCGACGCTCGGCCGGACCTGACCTTCCCGCAAACTCATGGTGAAGCGTCAGACATTCGAGTCGCCCATTGCCCTGAGCGCGTACTCCCTGGCCATGTACTCCGCGAACTGGTCCAGAACGACCGCGTAATCGGCGGCATGACACCCAAGTGCTCCGACGCTGCCGTGGCGCTGTACAAAGCCTTTGTAGAAGGCGACTGCGTCATCACCAATGCCCGCACCGCCGAGATGTGCAAGCTCACCGAGAACAGCTTCCGCGACGTGAACATCGCCTTCGCTAATGAACTGTCCATCATCTGCGACAAGCTGGATATCAATGTGTGGGAACTGATTCGTCTCGCCAATCGTCACCCGCGCGTGAACATCCTGCAGCCCGGCCCGGGTGTTGGCGGTCACTGCATTGCGGTCGACCCCTGGTTTATCGTCAGCAAAACGCCGAATGAAGCCAAACTGATTCGCACCGCCCGCGAAGTGAACGATGGCAAACCGGAGTGGGTAATCGAAAAGGTCAAGCTGGCAGTTGCAGATTTCCTGCAAGCCAATCCCGAGAAGACGGCGCGTGACGTGACCATCGCCTGCTTCGGTTTGGCATTCAAAGCAGACATCGACGATCTACGGGAAAGTCCCGCTCTATCTATTGCCCTTCGGCTAGGCCAATTCCATCCCGGCCCCGTAACAGCGGTAGAGCCCAACATAGTTGCCCTTCCCGAAAAGCTCCGAAACACACTGCAACTTTCTACTATCGAAGCAGCACAAGCCGAGGCGGACATCATTTTGCTGCTTGTAGATCACAAAGAGTTTCGCAACGTCTCCTCAATAAAACCAGAAAAGATGAAAATAATTGACACTCGCGGCGTGCTTGCGAATTAACAACATTAATGATTATGCAAGTATCAGCACTCGCAAATAAGCTTAAAAGCCAATTAATAAAAGATAGCGCACTACAATTCATCCTGAGCACATCAGCCTCACTATTAGCATTCATACAAATTCCGCTATTAATAAACTCTTTAAGCTTGTCCGGCTTCGGCTACATAGTCCTGGCTCAGACTGTAGGCGCTATTTGGGGCACATTCACGATAGCGCAACTACATCAAGGGCTTCTAAGCTTTGCCCCAAACAACTCGAAGTCCGCCTCGATTATTTCGTGGTCAATTCGGGCATCTATCGTAAATTTTATTGTATCGACTGCACTCCTGGCCCTTGTGGCCGGGAGTGCAATCTACAACATTAACGATTCTATACTGCCAACCTCAAAATCAGACGCGTTAACAATTATTCCTCTCGCCATATCAACAATAATAGCCAACTCACCTTTACTTGGAGCAATTTATAGAATAGAAAATAGATATCAAGAATTCATGCTTTACCAGCTAGTAACAGCCACTGCAAGACTACTTATAATATATATAGCAGCACAAAGTGGACTAGGGATATGGTTCATTTCGATGGCCGCATTCTTAGCGCCAGACCTCATTAAAATCATGATACTCCACTGGAGATCGAGACCCCAAAAAAGCTTAAGTGATTTACCAAAATCGGAAAGATGGAAAATCCTAAAATTCTCGATCACCATGAATATAACTGCTGCGGCAGATCTCCCCGCTCAGCAGCTAGACAAAATAATATTACTTCCCTTTATCGGGATCGCAAATGTCGGAATATACCAAAGCATTAAGAGAGTAGGTCTAATCATATCAATGGTGACCTCTCCGTTTGCAAACTCCCTATTTCACGAATACTCGAAACTAGTAAATTCAGGTGCACCACAAAAAGCAATAAGACTATTTCATCTATCTCTCGCACCTTTTTTTATTGCTACCACAACATTTTCACTGGCGCTATCGCAAACGAAAGAGATCTGGCTCCCAAGGTTTTTACCAGGTGCAGAATTAGAAGTGACTTTACTCTCACACGTCCTAATAATTTACTGCATCGCCTCTGCATTCATCGGATTGCACTCTTTACTTTATGCACTAAGAAAGCTCAAAGCAGCTTTATGTGCAACACTAGTGTCCAATGCGATCTTTCTAATTGGCGCAGCAATTCTAGTACCCACCTACCAAATGCAAGGAATAATTTACTCCCTTGCACTCCAAGTGGCATCAATATTGCTCATAAAATATTACGTGATTAGAAGATCATTGAGGTAAAAATGTTGACGGGAATAGCTGTCGCAATAATCGTCGCGTTGACATCAATCTGGACTGCCGCAAGAGACACCGGAAACCGATTCGTCGTTTGCGGGACACTAATTCTTCTCACCCTTCCATACGAATTATTCAAAGTTTCCTTTGCAGGAACGCTAGCTTCCCAGCACTCGCCATTCGCGCTCTATTGCATATTAATCTTCTCTCTTTACCTCGCAAAATCTCTCGCGGCAAGGAGAGCCCTGAAAACAAATGGGGCAATAGTTACAGCCGCGGCCTATGTGGCTTTCGTAATTTGCATAACATTTTACAATTCTGGAATTCGCGGCTTCGGAACAATTCTTGACAACTATCTAGCCCCACTCCTAGCGCTTGTCATACTTACAAACGAAAGGCACAACATAAAAACAAACACAAAATACAAAATACAAAAACTGATATGCCTCGCCGCTCTTTATGGAGTTCTTGAGTTCGCACTGAAGCACAACATTATTTACAACTCAATTTTCTCACAAGCTGATTGGGTAAGCACTCAATGGAGTGCAACCACCCATCGAAGCACTTCGACGATTGGACACCCACTTCTTGCCGCAACGATTTATCTATCCGCAGTACTTCTTCTAAATAGGAAGCAAAGAAACTATTGGCCTTACCTATTTATCCTCAGCCTTGGAATTCTTAGCACAGGGTCAAGAACCGCACTTGTTCTGCTTGCAGCATCAATTATCTTACGAACCGTGCAAAACTCCCCTTCCAACAAGGACATAATAGCAATAAGTGGCGTCACCACATTTGTTGTTGCGAGTTACATCCTAGGTTTTTTTGATCAAATAATTTATAGATTTAACAATAGCAGCGGCTCGGATCACGTCAGGTTAGCCTTAATCGAATATATTCCGGAGATGCTAAAAGTAAGTCTTTGGGGGAGAGGAATAGGCTCGTCCGGAGAGATCGCATACAACATCGGATTTTTTAATGCGATTGAGATACCTTGGATTGCGCTTGCGATAGAAATTGGAATCGCAGGGCTACTAATATCATTCCTAGCAGCCTACAAAATTATCTCCTCTTATGGTTTATGGCGGAGCAATCTAACATTCTTCGCAGTCCTTTTCATAATGCTATCATCTTACAATTCAATATCAGTGCACTCCCCCATAGCCTTTTTCATAGCACTCATCCTTTTCATCCCAAATAAAGAAACAAATAAAGAGCCATCAAGTGGAAAAGATATTTATTTTAACCTCAATCTCAAAGAGGCATAAGTACTTACTTGGCCCCGCATTAGTAGCAACAGAACTATTTGGCGAGCTTCGACGGAGCGGAAAATCCTGCAGCCTAGTCGATACCTACAGCACAATAAAATTTGGCTCCTTTGCCAAATACGCTCTTTTCTTCACAAAACTTGTCTTTTATAAAAGAGCAACAGTTTTTGTTCACGCCCCAGGGTTCATTAGCCCCCTACTATTTTGTGCATTGCGATACATTCGCCCGTCCCACAGTATTATTTATACAGTCCACGGTCTACCGCTCGAGGAAAGCATATCCAACAATTGCAAACCTTCGTTATCCGCCAGGGCGCAAGAGGTAGGATTCCGGTTAATTTTGGCACTAGCCAAAAAGATTGTGTTTGTTTCCAATAGGCAACTTCATCACATTGAAAAAAATTACCCAATAAACGCAATGACAACCGCAATTCACAATGGAGTTGCCACAAACAAACACTTTCCAACCCCACGTCAGAGAGGGCCTTCCAACGCATTCAGGGCGGTGATGGCGGGGGGGCTATCTGCTAGAAAATCAACCATTGAAACAGCTGAGTTAATAAACGCGAAGAACCGCAACGGCGGAAGAGCGTGGGACCTTGATATTTATGGTCCAGAGATAGATCGACATCTTTCCCAGAAACTTCTCGAGTTAATTGATAACTCCAATGGAAAGATCAGATACCACGGCCCCATTAGCCAAGAAAAACTTCACAAAGAGATATCAAACTCCGATTTATACATTGCAATCAGCAAGTGGGATACGTTCAACCTCGCAGTGATTCAAGCAATGAATTTAGGTGTTCCTTGTCTTTGCTCCCACCAAGCAGGCGTAAGCGAACTATTAAATCACTCGAAAAATGGTTTTATAGTCGACATCAACTCAGCAAGCCTTTTGGAAGATTGTACTGAGATACTGGAGAGCATAGAGGGCCTAGGCGAAGCCTACGATAGAATACGCCAGGCAGCATATGAGACTGCACTACAACAAGATTGGTCCTCAGTGACAAAAAAGTACCTAAAATTTGCATCCTCCTAGCCTATATATTTCTTGACGCGAGCTTTAAAAACAATGATATACATGAACTTCCTACATGCGCCTAATGGTGGAGGATATCAAAATTCGATCAGTTTCATAAGCTCGCTGATCGACATGAAATTCGATTTCTCCAACTCAAGACTTCTAATCTTCAAGAACACTGGAATACACAAGCTATGCATTGAAAACAAAATTCCACATATAGCTATAAAAATGTCGCTACTTTCGAAGCTATATTTTGAATTATTTGCATGGAAAATGATTAAGAAAGGAGACATCGTTTTCGCCCTATTTGGACCACCACTTCCATTTAGCAAAAACAAAACTTTAAATATTGGCGGAATGGCGATATCCAATGTACTTCACAAGGAAGTAGATTTTTGGGGGCATCTCGGAGCAATACCGAAAGCCATAAAAAAGCTCAAAGACATATACAGAATTAATCGTTACGTAAAGCTTGACTACTGGATATTTGAGACGGAACTTCTAAAAAGAAAAGCCATTTTGGATTTCAATTTCCCAAGCGAGAGATGCTTTGTCGTAAAAATGGCTCCTAGCCTCCTTGTAAGCAAACAGAATTCAAAGCCTTCAGAAAAGTCTCAGAAAATCAACTCCATCCAATCTCAGCATAAATTTCTGTTTCTTTCGGGCGCGCACCCAAACAAGCGTTTACACATCCTTCCGGACCTTGCAAAAGAATTGTGCGACAAGGGCCTTGATCTTAAGATAGTACTCACAGCGCCTGATAATGGGTACTTAGAATCAGTATTCGACAAAGCAAAGAAACTGAATGTTCTAGATCACTTCATGAACATTCAATCCGTAAGTGCAGATGAGGTCGCTGGCGTCATTGATGCATGTGACTACGTATGCACATTCAGTGTATTAGAGAGCTTCAGCAATAATTTCGTTGAGGCCTGGGCAATGGAAAAACCACTTTTCGTAACTGATGCGGACTGGTCAAGAGAGTCCTGTAAAGACTCAGCTGTTTATGTAGATTTCAACAACATAAATAACGCCGCAAAGACCATATTCGACGCCGTGAACAATAAAAAACTTCTTGCCGAGAAAGTTTTAAATGGAAAATCGCTCTTGAGAGAATACCCGTCTGCGGCCGAAAAGACACAGAAATACCTTGAAATTCTAAACAACACAAAAGAAACAGGAAAAATAAGCGCCAACTCCAGAAAACTCATCAGATTATGACCAAAAAAATATTTGTAGCACTATACGAACTCCTCCTTGTCACAGTCTTCAATCTACCCAGGGTTCTTTTTTTTAGCAAAATAAAAGCTCTAATACTAAAAATGGTTGGAGCAAAAATAGGCAAAAGACCGACGATCTACCCTAACGTCTGGATCTTTCCCGGAAAAAATCTAGTTCTCGGGGACGATGTGGATATCGCACTCGGCGTGATCATTACGACGAACGGCGGCGTGGAGATTGGAAATAGAACACTAATTGGATATCGAGCACAAATTATTTCCGCCAATCACAACATCCCCAATAACAAAGGGCGTATTTTTGGGTCGGGCCACACAAATAAAAAGGTCACAATCAAGGATGACGTCTGGATTGGCGCTAATTCTATAATCCTACCCGGCGTCACCATAGGCGAAGGGTCAGTAATTGCAGCAGGAAGTATTGTTACAAAAGACATACCTGCATACAGCATTGCTGCCGGCACGCCAGCCAAGGTAATAAAAACCAGAGACTAGTACAATTACACGAGACCACAATGAAGCAAGTTACCCAGACACTTCGAACGGGAACAATCGACATTAATAATGTTCCCATACCATCGCTTTCAGATAAATTCGTATTGGTTTGCAATAGCGCTTCAGTGATAAGTGCTGGAACCGAAAAAACCAAAATTGACATGGGGAAAAAGAACCTTCTCCAGAAGGCCAAAGCTCGTCCTGACCTAGTCAAACAGGTACTCAATAAGATCAAAACCGAAGGCCTGAAAAAAACGCTACAAACAGTCAACTCGCGCCTGGACTCCCCTTCTCCTTTAGGCTACAGCTGCGCCGGTACTGTGGTCGCCGCAGGAGGACTTGTCGAAGGTATACAGCCCGGTGATCGTGTTGCCTGCGGCGGAGCGGACTATGCCAACCATGCAGAGTTTGTCGCAGTTCCACGCAACCTCGTAGTAAAAATTCCGGAAAACGTTTCCGATGAAGAGGCTGCCTTTACAACTGTAGGCTCGATTGCACTACAAGGCGTTCGCCTTGCAGAGCCCATGCTCGGTGAAACCTTCCTCGTGGTCGGCCTCGGACTCCTTGGACAAATTGCCGTGCAGTTACTAAAGGCTAACGGCTGCAATGTAATTGGTACGGACCTTGACCCATCTCTTGTATCCCGGGCCGAAAGCTATGGCGCTATTGGTGTCCCTCCAGGCGCGGATGCAGTCGGTATTTGTAATGCCTTGACAGGTGGACACGGCGTCGACGGCGTGCTCGTTTGCGCCGGTAGCTCCAGCAATACCATTATTGAAATGTGCGGTGCAGTCACCCGCGAGAAAGGCCGAGTAGTCGTTGTTGGCGCCGTAAGGATGGATATCCCGCGCGAAGACTATTTTAAGAAAGAGATCAGCGTCGTCATTTCTCGCTCTTACGGGCCCGGGCGCTACGATCCGTTCTACGAAGAGAACGGCAATGACTACCCGTACGCCTATGTGCGCTTCACTGAGCAGCGCAACATGGAGACCTTCCTTAGCCTAGTCTCACAAGGCAAGTTGGATATTAAGAGCCTGATTACTCACCGATTCTCGGTGGATGAAGCAGTCAAGGCTTATCAGCTCATTGAAGGGAACAAGACCGAGCCCTATCTGGGGATTCTGCTGAAGTACAACCCACAACAGTACAGGGCGGACGATTCTTCGCGCATCAAGGTGACCCCTACCCAGGTAGCCAGAGAAAAAGTAAAGCTGTCCTTTTACGGTGCAGGCAACTACGCCACGGCCAGTCTGCTGCCCCCCATGCAGGTCAGCAACAAAGTTACTTTCACCGGACTGGTTACCGCCAGCGGCCGTTCTGCACAAGGCGTAGCCAAGCAATTCGGCTTCGAATTCTGCGCCAGCAATTTTGCGGAGCTACTCCAAAGCGATACAGATGCCATTGTTGTTACCACGAGACATGACACCCATGGCGTCGCGGTGCGGGACGCGCTGAATGCCGGTAAGCATGTGTACGTGGAGAAACCTCTTGCCATGTCGGTGGCGGAGCTTGCGGAAATCCATCAAGCCTACGCTGGTTGCGGTAAAGCCCAAGTGATGGTCGGATTCAACCGCCGCTTTGCTCCCGCCACGCGCCAAGTCATCGAGCACTTCTCCAGTGTGAAGAGCCCGTTGATTGTGAATATCCGCATCAATGCTGGATTCATCCCCGCCAATCACTGGATTCAGGACCCACAAGTTGGTGGTGGACGAATGATTGGCGAGGGTTGCCACTTCATCGACTTGGCTTCGGCTCTGGTGAGCAGCAATGTCAAAACTGTTTATGCCGTAGGTAGCAGCAAAGCAGAAAAATCTGCATTGCTTAACGACAACCTTTGCCTGGCACTGACATTCGAAAATGGCAGTGTGGCAAACATCACTTACACCGCCGACGGCTCCAAGGCCATGGCAAAGGAATACATCGAAGTATTTGGTGGAGGTCGCTCTGCGCAAATTCAGGACTTCAAGGAAGTCTTGCTGTACAGCGGAGACAGTAACGTTGCGCGTAACAAACTCGGGGTACAGGACAAAGGACAGAAGCACATGATCGCGGCCTGGCTGGCAGGCCTCCAAAGTGGCAAAGCATGTGTCGATTATGAGTGCCTGATGGCAACCAGCCTGGCCACGGTGATGGCTGTCGAATCTATGGGTGTCGGCATGCCGCTGTCTGTAGATCGTGCCGTGCTGGCCGCTGAATAAGCAGGAGAGTAACGGGGGTAGCAATACCCCCTTGTTCGCTATGGACAAGCTAATTTCGCTCAACTCAAAGTTACTGGACTCCATTCGCGCTGAGCAATTTGCCGGCTACGACCCATTCGATTCGTTGAACAGTCGCTTGCTGCAAGCCACACCACTCTATCGCAGTGAGTGGGTGAGGCTCGCATGGCTGCAGTTGGGTAAACGGTCCCCGGTGAACCTTCGCCCCCTGCTATGCGTGCCCAAGAGACGAAATCCGAAAGGTGTTGGTCTGTTCATCTCCGGCTTATTGCAAGACTATCAACGTACCGCCGAAGAGCCCTTCCTGCAGGAAGCTCGCGACTTGGCCTCATGGCTACTGGCTCAGCGTAGTTCCTCCCAAGAGTGGAAGCACAGTTGCTGGGGCTATCACTTCGATTGGCAAGCACGCGCATTTTATGTACCGGTAGGTAAGCCAAACATCATCACAACCTGCTACGCCGCACGGGCGCTCTTCGAACTTGGCAAGGTTGATGGCAATAACGCATTGATTGAGACAGCGCTGGATGCCGCGCGCTTCATCACTACCCACCTTTACACCGAAGCCGATGGCCGCTGTTTCTATGCCTACATCCCTGGGGAACGGGCATTCGTGCACAACGCCAGCCTCTGGGGTGCGGCCTGGTGTGCATTTGCTGGGAAGCAGTTGGGTGATTCGGCGTTGATTGAGCAAGCAATGCGCGTTGCCCGCCAATCAGTACAGGAACAAGCTGCAGACGGCTCGTGGGTGTATGGTGCCCGCCACCATCATCAGTTCATCGACGGTTTCCATACTGGTTACAACCTTGAAGCCCTCTGCCTCTTGCGTGATGCACTGGGCACGTCCGAGTTCGATGGTTGCATCGCCAAAGGATATCGCTACTACGTCGATACCTTCTTCACAGAGGATGGTACGGCTAAGTACTACAACAACGGCGTGTACCCTATCGACATGCATAGTTTTGCCCAGGCCATCTTCACATTGCTAAAAGTTGGGGGAACGCCCGCTGATCTAGCGCTATGCGACAAAGTGGTGAAACGAGCGATCAGCCTTCTTTACCTACCTCAAAAAGGGCAATTCATTTATCAGAAGACCCGGTGGCTAACCAACAGCATCAACTACACCCGCTGGACTCAGGCCTGGGCTTACTATTCCCTGGCGTTCTACAACCGTTACCGCGCCGAGTTGGATCATGCGAAGAATTGAAGTAATGGGCTGCCCGATGGACGAGGCCAGCATGGCAGAGACCGTTCAGGCAATTCGTACCGCAGTCGTTGCCGGTCGTTTCACCCAACACGTTGTGGTCAACGTGGCCAAGTTGGTGAATATGCGCCGAGATGCACAGCTTAGTGAGTCGGTACGCTCCTGCGACATCATCAACATTGATGGTATGGGCGTGGTCGTTGGTGCTCGCTTCCTGGGCCACAAGGTGCGCGAAAGGGTCGCTGGAGTTGACCTTTTCCATGAGCTATTGGCCATGAGCGCCAAGGAAGGTCTCTCTGTGTATCTGCTAGGCGCGCGGGATGAAGTGGTCGCCACAACTGCGTCCAAGGTACAAGCACTCTATCCGGGTCTGAAGATTGCGGGTTACCACAATGGCTATTTCTGGGATGACGAAGCGGCCATGGTGGATAAGATCCGAGCCTCAGGAGCTCAGTTGCTGTTTGTGGCGATTACCTCTCCCAAGAAGGAAAACTTCATCAATCGGTGGCGTGATCAGTTGGGCGTCACCTTTGTGATGGGCGTAGGGGGTACCTTTGATGTTGTTGCCGGAAAGGTAAAGCGTGCTCCCTTATGGATGCAAAATTGGGGATTAGAGTGGCTGTACCGAGTTATTCAGGAGCCTGGGCGGATGTGGAAACGCTACCTGACAACCAATAGTCAGTTTGCCTGGTTGCTATTCAAAGAAAAGCTCGCCCAAGTAACAGGCAATAACAAAGGACGTTGATTAGTGACTAGTAAAATCCTGGTAACCGGCGGCGCCGGCTATATTGGCTCTCACGCCACATTGGCCCTACTTCAGGCTGGTTTCGAGGTAGTGGTTCTGGATAACCTCTGCAACAGCTCAGTTGAGTCTCTGCTGCGGATTGAGGGGATATGCGGAAAATCGCCTCAATTCATCCAAGGCGACATCCGTGACCGAGGCTTGTTGGATGAGTTATTTTCTTCCTACCGTATCTCCGCGGTGATGCACTTCGCTGGACTCAAGGTAGTGAATGAAAGCGTTAGCAATCCCTTGTCCTATTACGAAAACAATGTCGCTGGCACCGTTACGCTATGCCAAGCCATGGCCAGTGCTGGGATATTTCGCCTTGTGTTCAGTTCTACCGCAAACGTTTACGGTGAGCCTGCGCAGGTACCAGTCCGGGAAGACTTCCCGACAGGTGCTCTTACCAATCCCTACGGTCGCTCCAAATTCATGGTTGAGCAGATTCTGCAAGACTTGGCGATGGCCGACTCGCGCTGGAGCATCGCCCTATTGCGCTACTTCAATCCAGTTGGTGCGCACTCTAGCGGCTTGATAGGCGAAGACCCCAACGGGATACCAAGCAATCTGCTTCCTTACATAAGCCAAGTGGCAATTGGAAAGCTAAAGCAACTATCTGTATACGGAGGTGACTACCCTACCGTAGATGGAACCGGCGTGCGCGACTACATCCATGTCGTCGATCTTGCAGAAGGACACCTGAAAGCCCTCGAAAAAATAAGTACAAAGGCTGGTGTCAATATCTGGAACTTGGGCACGGGTCAGGGTTACAGCGTCCTGGAGATGATCCGAGCATTCGAGCAAGTGAGTGGGCGCAAAGTGCCCTACCAGATAGTCGACCGCAGACCGGGCGATATTGGCGAGAGTTGGGCTGATCCAATGCGTGCAGAAAAAGAGCTTGGCTGGCGCGCAAAACGGGGCCTGCAGCAAATGATGGCTGATGCTTGGAGATGGCAGTCGTCCAATCCCAGTGGCTACTCGACCTGTTTGCCCCAGGCAACGCCAGATTCGACGAAGTCGAGAACAAACTAGCTCACTTGGCACGTTGGAGAATGACTAATGCCGGTATCCCAAGACATACTCCGTGAACTAGCCGCAGATCTGTTTCAGCTTGCATTGATAGCACTTTACCCATAACCTTCGACACCAACCGTTCCTTAGGGACAAACCGCTCAAACACAGGAGCAAGAACGTGAAAAAACTTCTGACCTTGGCAATCATCGCCGCAATCAGTACTCCCCTGATGGCCGCTGAACCTGCCACCAAGGGCGCTGGCAAAGAAACTGCCAAAGAAGCCTCTGCCGGCACTCCTGGCTCCACCTCTGGCCTGACCCTCTCCACCCCGATCGCCGGTGGCGTGACCGTGGGAACTGGCCTGGCCATTGGCGCTGCAGCCATCGCGGCCGGTGTTGCCGCCTCCAACAGCAGCGGTGGCGGCAACGACAGCACCCCGGGCGCTGGCGGCACCACCGGTACCAGCGGCACCAGCGGTACTTCCGGCACCACCAACTAAGCCTTGCGCTTGGTAGCTGCACCCTGAAACCTCCCGGCACTGCCGGGAGGTTTCGCATTGGGCCAGTAACTTCCGGCCCTGGTTGATCGTCACATCTGCCAAACCTGTCTGCGCTTCTGTATGCAGCCTCCAGGCACGCCCACGCTGGCCAGGACATCAACTCTGTAACCCTTGACCCTGAATCCGAGTCAGGCCCTGCCGCTGCCGGCATCGCCTGGGTCCACGCACAAGACCACCCGACATGAACCGCGCACTTCCCCTGGCCATGCTGCTTGGCCTCACCCTGCAAGGCTGTATGTTCTCCCCCGGCCAACACATGGATTCCGGCAACCTGGTGCGCGAGGGCTCGCCAGAGAGCAGCCGTATCGAGCTGGTGCCCATCACGCCGAAGCTGGTGGCCATCGAGAACGGCATGAATGGTGCGAAGGTGGCACCCGAGCTGCTGAGCTATCAGCCCGGCGAATACCGCATCGGGGCCGGCGACCTGATCTACATCACCGTGTGGGACCACCCGGAGCTCACTGCGCCCTCCGGCCCCCAGCAGCAGATCGAGGCCAACGGTCGACTGGTAAGACCTGATGGCACCCTGTTCTACCCCTATGTGGGCAATGTGGAAGCCGCGGGAAAAACCATCGAAGAGCTGCGCGCCCTGATCGCCTCAAGCCTCACCAGCGTGGTAACCGAGCCGCAGGTGGATGTGAGCGTGCTGCGTTTTGCCAGCCAGAAGGTGATTCTCTCCGGTGCCTTTGGCAAGACCGGCCCCGTACCGGTCACCAACACCCCACTCAGCCTGTTGGATGCCGTGGGTCAGGGAGGCATACAAGCCGGTGCTGCAGATATTGCCGGCCTGGTGCTTAAGCGTGATGGCCGCGAATACGTGATCGACCTCGATACGCTGAACCGCAAGGACTCCATCCTGCACAACATCTATCTGAAAGAAGGCGACCAACTGCACCTGCCCTATAACGACAACAAGAAGGTTTATCTGTTGGGTGAGGTGAACAGTGCCCGGCCCCTTACCTTCAAGGGCTCCAATATGAGCCTCACCGAAGCGCTGGGCAGCATTGGAGGCCTGCGCCAGGAAACCTCCAGCGGCAAGGAGGTGTATGTGATCCGTGGGGTGGACGACCTGCAGCGCGATGTCGCCAAGGTCTACCAGCTCAACCTCAAGTCGCCGTCCGCCTTTATTGTGGCCGAGCACTTCAAGCTTCAACCGCAGGACATCGTCTATGTGGGCCCGGCGGATGTCACACGCTGGAATCGCTTTATCAGCCAGGTGTTCCCCACCGCCAACCTGCTGCGCACCGGGGTCGCCATTCAGGATGACTTAGGCGACAACAGCAACTGAGAGCCAACGACGTGAAGATTGCACGCCTGGCCCTGCTGCCGCTTGCCGTCCTGCTGCTGAGTGCCTGCAACCCCCTGATGAGGGCAAGCTGGGACACCCTCAAGGCCGCCACCCAGGGGCCCCAGCCCCTGGAGCTGACCCGCGAACAGGTTGAAGCCGTTCCCTATTACCAGATCGTGATTACCGCCCCCACCGGGGAAGCGGTAATGGCGCTGGTGCGCCGGCAGGAAGGTGTCCAGTTCTGGCTGGCCTCCACCCAGCAGGTGTTGATGATGGAGGATGGCCTGGCCATCCGCTCCGTGGGGTTCAATGACAACCTCGACGGCACCCGCTTCGTCGGCGAGTCGCCCTTCCGCACCGGCTTGCACCGCATTCCGGATGGGTTGACTACCGAGCGCACCCTGGACTTCAACAGCCGCTACCAGGTGGGGGTACGCCTGCTCAGCCGTTTCGAGAAGCAGGGCCTGGAAACCATACGCATCCTGGACCGCGACCTGGAGCTGCTGCGGGTGGATGAGCATATCGAGGCGCCGGAGCTGGGCTTCTCGGCCCGTAACCAGTACTGGGTCGACCCGGCAGACGGTTTCATCATGGCCAGCATCCAGCATGTCACCCCCGAACTGCCCTTGCGCATCGTGCAGGTGCGCCCGTTACGGCCGGGGCATGCGGGCGAGTGAGCGATGGTCAACCTGTAAACGCATAAACCTGGAGGCAAGCCTTATAGGTGCGGCGAAAGAATTCGCCAGCAGGCTAGCTCCTACAGATGGTTAAACCGATTTCAACATGAGCTTTCCCGCTTCCTGGCTGCTGTTGTGCAGCGCCCTTTTCGCTTGCGCAGTGAGTGCCGCGCCGACCGTGACGGTCGAGGGCGATGCCGCCGCGCCCGGCCAATACCCCGTGACGGCGAACACCCGCCTGAATGATGTCCTGCTGCCCGCACAGGTGCGCCCCACGGCCTACATGCTGGGTGCCGCCTGGCTGCATCGCCCCCTGCGCGAGGAACAAACACGTCTGAAACTGGGAGTCCTGTTCGACCTGGCCACCCTGGAGCGCAACGCACTGCTGGACAACCGACCAGCCCTGGCGGAGCTGGCCAAACGCCTGACCGAAAAGGTGCAGGCGATGCCTGTGACCGGCCGAAGCGTGGCGGAACTCGATCCGGTAACCGTGGAGCTGAACCGCGAGCACAACCCTAAGCTCAGTCCGGGTGACCGCCTGATCTACCCCGCGCGGCCCGCGTACGTGCGCGTGGAGGGGGCGGTGCTGGCGGAGTGCGAATTGCCCTTCGTGCCAATGCAAGCCGCCCGCGACTATATGGATGCCTGCCCCCGGCATGCCGAGGCCGATCTGGACGAGCTCTTCGTGGTGCAGCCCGATGGCCGCGTGCAGCGCCAGGGGATCGCCCTGTGGAATCGCCAGGAGGCGCCGCCACCAGCGCCCGGTGCCCGCATCTTTGTGCCGGTGCGCAGCGCCGGCTTGGGTGACCCGACGCCGGACCTGAACGCGGAATTTGCCACCCTGATCGGCACCCAACCGCTGGAGGTGGCCCCGTGAAGCGCCACTTCCTCCCCTGCTTACTGCTGGGCTGCGCCACCTGCGCCCAGGCCGAACCGCGCTATACCCAGAGCGACTTCGGTGGCGTGGGACTACTGCAGACCCCCACCGCGCGCATGGCCCAGGCCGGCGAGTTGTCGGTGAACGCCAACCGCACCGATCCGTACAGCCGCTACAGCGTGTCCTTCCAGCCCTTCGACTGGCTGGAGGGCAGTTTCCGCTATACCGCCATCAGCAACCGCAAGTACGGCCCCGAAGAGCTAAGCGGCAATCAGAGTGCCAAAGACAAAGCCATCGATGCCAAGCTGCGCCTGCTCAAGGAAAGTCACTGGTTACCGGAAGTGGCCGTAGGCGGTCGGGATATTGGTGGTACGGGCCTTTTCTCCAGCGAATATTTCGTCGGCAACAAGCGCTTAGGCGACTTCGACTTCAGCCTGGGTTTGGCCTGGGGTTATCTCGGTAACCGAGGGGATATCGACAATCCGTTCGGAGCGCTGAATAGCAAGTTCGATGAGCGCCCCGGACCAGACGCAGGCGTTTCGAACGCTGGTGAATTCAACGGCAACCAGTACTTCCGTGGCAGCCCGTCCTTCTTCGGCGGTGTGAACTACCAGACACCTTGGGAACCGCTCTCGATCAAGATCGAGTACGAGGGCAACGACTACCAGAACGAGCCGCTGAACAACAATCAGGTACAGGACTCCCCCATCAACCTGGGCCTGGTGTTCAAGGCCAGCGACTGGGTGGACCTGCACGCCGCCTGGGAACGCGGCAACACCGCGATGTTCGGCATCACCCTGCACACCAACTTCGCCACCCGCAAGGCACCGACCAAGAGCTTCGACCCACCGGCCGAGCCGGTGCCGGCCAGCAGCCCCAATGTGGCGCCACAAGATGTGAAGTGGGCCAATGTGGCCCAGCGGCTGAATAACAATGCGGGTTACCGGGTGGAGCGCATCGCCCAGCGCGACTCGGAGCTGATCGTCTACGGCGAGCAGACGCGCTACTTCCACCAGCCCAAGGCCGTGGGCCGTGCCGCGCGCATTCTCGACAACAGCGTGAACGACGAGATCGACTGGTTCACTGTGGTCGACAGCCGCAATGGCCTGCCGGTACAGGAAATCAGCCTGCCCCGCGAAACCTTCCGCGAAGTGGCGAACAAGGACCGTCCCATCGAGGACCTGCGTCGCGTCACCGAACAGAACGCCCCCGTGCCGCATCAGGAGAAGGAGCTGTTCGCTCAGGAGCTGTCGCCCTTCACCTACGGCCTGGGCCTGGGCTACAAGCAGAACGTCGGTGGCCCCGACGGTTTCATCCTCTACCAGTTCAGCGCCGACTTGACCGCCGAATACCGCTTCCAGCGTGACCTCTGGTGGAACGGAATGCTCAGCACCGACCTGGTCAACAACTTCGACAAGTTCAAGTTCACCGCGCCGAGCAACCTGCCGCGGGTGCGCACCTTTATCCGCGAGTACATGACCACCTCGGACGTGACCTTGCCGGTCTTCCAGCTGAATAAGGTGAAGCAGCTGGACGAGGACCTCTACGGCATGGCCTACGGCGGCTATCTGGAATCCATGTTCGCAGGCGTGGGTGGGGAATTGCTGTATCGCCCCATGGGAGAACGCTGGGCCGTTGGTGCTAACTGGAACTGGGTGCAACAGCGTGACTTCGAGCAGGACTTCGGCCTGCGCGACTACAACGTGATGACCGGCCATGTGACCGGCTACTACCGCATGCCTTTCGAGGACATCCTCGCTGCTGTCAGCGTGGGCCGCTACCTGGCCCGGGACTACGGCGTGACCTTCGACGTCTCGCGTGAATTCCGCAATGGCGTGCGCTTCGGCGGCTACATGACCCTCACCAATGTCACCAAAGAAGAATACGGCGAGGGTAGCTTCACCAAGGGCATCTACTTCTCGATTCCCTTCGACGAGCTGATGGCCAGCTCCACCATGCGCCGTGCCAACCTGGTGTGGTCGCCGCTGACCCGTGACGGCGGTGCGGCGCTGGGCCGCAGCTACTCGCTCTACAGCCTGACCGAGGGGCGCAACATCGACATGTTCCACAGCAACTTCGACAAGGTGGTGGAATGAATCCGGTTTGGACCACCCGCCTCGCCCGCCTGGCATTCTGCGCCGTGCTGCTGGTGATCCTGGTGGCCGGGCTGCGCAGCAATCCGGTGCCCGAGGCCTTCAGCAACCAGGACAAGCTGCACCACTGGGCCGGCTTCGCCTGCCTGACGGTCAGCGCCTGGTTGGCCTTTCCCCGCACGCCGTTTCTCTGGTTGATGCTGGGCCCACTGGCAACCTCGGTGGGGATCGAGCTGGTCCAGGGGCTGGAGCCGCTGCGCACCGCGTCCTGGGGCGACATGCTGGCTAACGGGGTGGGCGTCCTCAGCGGTATCCTTGCAATCCTGGTGATGCGCAGGCACTGGGTACCCGCTCAGGCTGAATGAGCCGGGCCGGGTCCTCGGCCTTGAACGTGCAGCCAGGGTAACGGGACGCGGGCCTACCCGCCCCACAGGCACACTCTTCAACGCTGGGAATGCACATGCGACTCCTGGTCACCGGCGGAGCCGGCTTCATCGGCTCGGCGCTGATTCGCTACCTGCTGACCGAGACTGGGCACGAGGTGTTCAACCTCGACAAGCTGACCTACGCCGGCAACCTCGAATCCCTGGCCTCGGTTGCCGGGAGCCCGCGCTACCAGTTCCTCCAGGCCGATATCGCCGACGGCCAGGCCGTGAGTGCCGCGCTGGATGTTTTCCAGCCCGATGCCGTGATGCACCTGGCCGCCGAATCCCATGTCGATCGCTCCATCGACGGCCCTGCCGCCTTCATCCAGACCAACGTGGTCGGCACCTGCAGCCTGCTGGAAAGCGTGCGCGCCTATTGGCTGGGGCTGGACGCGGGGCGCAAGGCCGCCTTCCGCTTCCACCACATTTCGACTGACGAGGTGTATGGCGACCTGCACGGCGCGGACGACCTCTTTACCGAAAACACCCCCTACGCCCCCAGCTCGCCCTACGCCGCGAGCAAGGCCGCATCCGACCACCTGGTGCGTGCCTGGCACCGCACCTACGGCCTGCCGGTGCTGCTGAGCAACTGCTCGAACAACTACGGCCCCTGCCAGTTCCCCGAAAAGCTGATCCCGCTGATGATCCTCAACGCCCTGGAAGGCAAGCCGTTGCCGGTGTACGGCGATGGCCAGCAGATCCGCGACTGGCTGTTCGTCGAGGACCATGCCCGCGCCCTGGTGGAAGTGGTTATGCGCGGAGAAGTAGGCGCGACCTACAACATTGGCGGCCATAACGAGCAGAAGAACCTCGATGTGGTGCGCACTATCTGCACCCTGCTGGAAGAGCTGGCGCCGCAGAAGCCGGCCGGCATCGACCGCTTTGATGACCTGATCACCTTCGTCAGGGATCGCCCGGGCCACGACCGGCGCTACGCCATCGACGCCGGCAAGATCGAGCGGGAACTCGGCTGGGTGCCGCAGGAAACCTTTGCCAGCGGCCTGCGCAAGACCGTGCGCTGGTACCTCGATAATCTGGAGTGGTGCCGCCGTGTGCAGGATGGCCGCTACCAACGCGAACGCCTTGGAGCATCGGCATGAAAGGCATAGTCCTCGCCGGCGGCACCGGCACCCGCCTGCATCCCCTCACCCTGGGCGTGTCCAAGCAGCTGCTGCCGATCTACGACAAGCCGATGATCTACTACCCGATCTCGGTGCTCATGCTCGCCGGTATTCGGGAAATTCTGATCATCGTCACCCCCCAGGACCTGCCGCAGTTTCGCAACCTGCTGGGGGACGGCAGCCAGTTCGGCCTGCAGTTCAGCTATGCGGTGCAACCGTCGCCGGATGGCCTGGCCCAGGCCTTCCTGATTGGCGAGGCGTTCATCGGCAGCGACCCGGTGTGCCTGATCCTCGGCGACAACGTCTTCCACGGCCAGCACTTCACCGAGAAACTCCAGCGCGCCGCCCGTGCTCCTGGCGGCGCCACCATCTTCGGCTACTGGGTGAGCGACCCGGAGCGCTTCGGCGTGGTGGAGTTCGACGAACAGGGCCGCGCGGTCTCCATCGAGGAAAAACCGTCCAGGCCGAAATCCAGCTACGCGGTCACCGGCCTCTACTTCTACGACAACGACGTGATCGGCATCGCCAAGGGCATCAAACCCTCGGCGCGGGGCGAGCTGGAAATCACCGATATCCACAATGCCTACCTCCAGCGCGGCGACCTGCGCGTGGAGCGTTTCGGTCGTGGCTTCGCCTGGCTGGATACCGGCACCCATGACAGCCTGCTGGAAGCCTCCCAGTACGTGCAGACCATCGAGCATCGCCAGGGCCTGAAGATCGCCTGCCTGGAGGAGATCGCCTTCCAGAACGGCTGGATCGACAAGGAGCAGTTGCTGCTCCGGGCCAAGGCCTTCGGCAAGACCGGCTACGGCCAGTACCTGTTCAAGATCGCAGGTGAAACCCCGTGATTGCCAAACCTACCGCCCTTCCTGAAGTCCTGATCCTCGAGCCCACCGTATTCGGCGACGAGCGCGGCTTCTTCTTCGAAAGCTTCAATGCCCGCGCCTTCGAGGCCGCTACCGGCCTCAAGCGTGAGTTCGTCCAGGACAACCATTCGCGCTCGCAGCGCGGCGTCCTGCGCGGCCTGCACTATCAGCTGCAACAGGCACAGGGCAAGCTGGTGCGCGTGGTCCAGGGGGAGGTGTTCGACGTCGCGGTGGACGTGCGCCGCAGCTCGCCTACTTTCGGCCGCTGGGTGGGGGTGCATCTCTCCGCCGAGAACAAGCGCCAGCTCTGGGTGCCCGAGGGTTTCGCCCATGGCTTCCTGGTGCTGAGCGACTACGCCGAGTTCCTCTACAAGACCACCGACTACTACGCGCCCGAGCACGAGCGCAGCATCCGCTGGGATGACCCGGATCTCGCCATCGACTGGCCGCTCGCAGAGGCACCGCAGCTGTCCGCCAAGGACAAGGCCGGGGTCAACTTCAAGGATGCGGACGTTTTCGAATGAAGATCCTCATCACCGGCAACAACGGCCAGGTGGCGCGGGAGCTGCAGCTGATCCTCGCCGGCAAGGCCGAGGTGGTCGCCCTGGGGCGTGACCGGCTCGATCTGGCCCAGCCCGAGCTGATCCGCCAGCAAGTGCGAGCCGAGTCGCCCGACCTGCTGATCAACGCTGCCGCCTACACGGCGGTGGACCAGGCGGAAAGCGAGCCAGAAGCGGCCTTCGCGATCAATGCCACGGCTCCCGGCGTACTCGCCGAGGAAGCGGCGGCGCTGGGCATTCCGCTGTTCCACTACTCCACGGACTATGTCTACGACGGCGACAAGGCTGAACCCTACCGCGAAGACGACCCGACCAACCCCCTGGGCGCCTATGGCCGCAGCAAGCTTGCCGGCGAACAGGCGATCCAGGCCGTTGGCGGTGAGCACCTGATCCTGCGCACCAGCTGGGTCTATTCGCTGCACGGGCGCAACTTCCTGCTCACCATGCAGCGCCTGCTGCAGGAGCGCGAGGAGCTGCGCGTGGTGGACGACCAGATCGGTGCGCCGACCTGGGCCGGCAGCATCGCCCAGGCCACGGCCCAGCTGGTGGAGAAGTGGCAGGCGGGCAACGGTCATTGGGGCGTGTACCACCTGACCAACCAGGGCGAGACTTCCTGGTTCGGCTTTGCCAGCGCCATCGCGGAACAGCTGAAAGCTGCGGGCAAGCCTTGTGGGCGTCTGGTGGCCATTCCTTCCAGCGAGTACCCGACGCCGACCAAGCGGCCGCTCAACTCCCGCATGGATGGCAGCAAGCTGGCGCGGGACTGGCAGGTGACCCTGCCGGACTGGCGCAGCGCCCTGGTGGAGTGCCTCAAGCAACCGCGCTGACAGTGTGTAGCCCGGATGCAATCCGGGAACGGAGGTCCCGTAGGGTGCGCCGCGCGCACCAGTTCGTAGGATGGCGTAGAGCGAAGCGAAACCCATCAGCCCTGTCCGCATGGGTATCGCTCCGCTCGCGGAACGCCGCCCGACCCATCCTACGGGGGAGCCATGCGCCAGCGTGCAGCCCGAATGCAATCCGGGGACAGAGGTCCCGTAGGGTGCGCCGCGCGCACCAGTTCGTAGGATGGCGTAGAGCGAAGCGAAACCCATCAGCCCTGTCCGCATGGGTATCGCTCCGCTCCACCCATCCTACGGGGGAGCCATGCGGCAGTTCGTAGGATGGGTGGAGCCTGCGATACCCATCGATCGGAGTGTCCGGCTAACTCCCGGGCCGAACCTGCGGTCCGGTTCGCGAATGAATTCGCTCCCACAAATGCCCGGCCCACGCTACGGGCCTTTGCACAAACCCTGTAGGGGCGAATTCATTCGCCAGGGAGGACGCAGGTCTCCTTCCTTCGGCACCCTGCGACGCCCAACTGCCCTCTCCCCAGCCCCGCCCTGCGCCCCGGCCTGATCGCTTCGCGCTCAGGCGCTCATTGGCACTGGAGGCAATGCCTCCAAAAACGTGCCTCTTCGCCCCTGAAGGGAGAGGGGGCTCTCCGTGCCATGGGTGAGGTCGGTGGCGTGGATGGATTTCGGGGTATTGCCGGGCCATTCCCGGATTGCATCCGGGCTACGAAGAGTGGCGGGGCCTTTATTGTGGGGGCGAATTCATTCGCCAAGGAGGCCGCAGGTCTCCCTCTTGGACTCCCTGCAACGCACAACTGCCCTCTCCCCAGCCCTCTCCCCAGCCCTCTCCCCAGCCCTCTCCCTGAAGGGAGAGGGGGCTCTCCGTGCCATGAGTGAGGTCGGTGGCGCGGATGGATTTCGGAGTACTGCCTGGCCGTTCCCGGATTGCATCCGGGCTACGTGCTCATCACGCGGGATTGATGGGTATCGCAGGCTCGCGGAGCGCCGCCCGACCCATCCTACGGATCCGAGCAACAGAGGTTAGTTCGGAGGTTGGGCCTCGTACCCCATGGGGCGGCTGCGCCGCCCTTTGGCGAATGAATTCGCCCCCACAGGTCACACCATCCTTGGGCCTGCACGTCCCTGCGGGGCGAAGACACGCGCGGCTGATGCCATAATGCGCCTCATCGCCCTGCGCACAGTGACAGCATGACCGCCTCCCCCACTCCCCACCGCCCGCGCTGGCGCAGCCTGGTGCTGCTGGCCCTGCTGCTGACGCCGCTGCTCTGGCCGCTGCAGTATGTCAGCGAGCGCTACTACAGCGAGTCCCTGGCTGAGCAGAATCGCCAGACCCTGGACCTCTACGTCGCCAACCTGTTGGGCACGCTGCATCGCTACGAGGTGCTGCCGCCGATCCTGGCCGACCTGCACCCACTGCGTAACCTGCTGGCCGACTCCGGCAACACCGGGCTCCAGGCCGAGGCCAACCGGGTGCTGGCCGAGGTGCGCCGGGATACCGGCGCCGATGTGATCTACCTGATGAACCCGGCCGGCCTGACCCTCAGCTCCTCCAACTGGGACCAGCCGGACAGCTTCGTCGGCCGCAACTTCACCTTCCGCCCCTATTTCCGCGAGGCCCTGGCCGGCAAGCAGGGACGTTTCTTCGGCCTCGGCACCACGTCGCGCAAGCGCGGCTACTTCTTCGCCAGCCCGGTGCGCGACGGCCAGCAGATCATCGGCATCCTGGTGGTGAAGGTGGACCTGGACGACGCCGAGACCCTCTGGGGCAAGACGCCCGAGCAACTGATGGTGACCGATGCCAACGGCGTGGTGATCATCTCCTCGCGCAGCGACTGGCGCTTCCATGCCACCCGGCCGCTGGACAACGCCGAGCGCGCCGCCATCGTCGCCAACCAGCCCTACCCGACCCAGGCGCCGCCACCGCTGATGCTGGACGACCAGGCCTGGCTCACCCAGAGCCGCGAGCTCAGCCAAACCGGCCTGACCGCCAGCATCCTCGCCCCGCGCCAGCTCATCGACCGCCAGGTGACCACCACCGTGGCCATCGGCGGCGCGACCCTGCTGGCCTTGTTGCTGCTGCTCGGCCTGATGATGCAGCGCCGCCGCCACTACCTCGACCGCATCGCCCTCGACGCCCGCGCCCGCCGCGAGCTGGAAATGCGCGTGCTGGAGCGCACCCAGGACCTCGAAGCGCTGAACAGCCGCCTGAAGGACGAAGTGCTGGAGCGCGAACAGGCCCAGCAGGAGCTGGTGCGCGCCCAGGACGAGCTGGTGCAGGCGAGCAAGCTGTCCGCTCTGGGCACCATGTCGGCGAGCATCAGCCATGAACTCAACCAGCCCCTGGCGGCCATCCGCAGCTATGCCGATAACGCCGGCGTGTTGCTGGACCACAACCGCCTGGACGACGCCCGTGGCAACCTGCGCCAGATCAGCGAACTGACCGGCCGCATGGCCTCGATCATCGCCCATCTGCGCGCCTTCGCCCGTCGCGACCGCCACGCCCCGGAGAGCGTCGCCCTGCAACCGGCCCTGGATGACGCCCTGGCGTTGCTGGCCAAGCGCCGACGGGCCATGGATGTGGAGCTGATCCGCGACCTGCCGGACGCCCCGCTCTGGGTCCAGGCCGGTGAGACCCGCCTGCGCCAGGTGCTCGGCAATCTGCTGGCCAATGCCCTCGACGCCCTGGCGGAGAAGCCCCATCCACGGCGCATCTGGCTCAGCGCCGAGTGCGGTGCCGATGGTGTCGAGCTGTACCTGCGCGACAATGGGCCCGGCTTCTCCGAAGACGCCCTGCGCCATGCCCGCGAACCCTTCTTCACCACCAAGACCAGCGCCCAGGGGCTTGGCCTCGGCCTGGCCATCTGCGATAGCCTGATGCGCGCCCTGGGCGGTGAGCTGCTGCTCGCCAACCACCCCGACGGCGGCGCCCTGCTCACCCTGCGCCTGCGCAATGCCGCACCCGGCGTCATCCCACAGCCTCCCGAGGACCTCTCCGCATGACCAACACCCTCGATGCCCTCACCCAGGTGCTGCTGATCGACGACGACCCGCACCTGCGCCAGGCCCTCAGCCAGACCCTCGACCTGGCCGGCCTCAAGGTGCAGGTGCTGGGCGATGCGCAGGGCGTGGCGGACAGGATCGACAAGGATTGGCCCGGCGTGGTGGTCACCGATATCCGCATGCCCGGCATCGACGGCCTGCAGCTGCTCGGCCAGCTGCGCGAACGCGACCCCGACCTGCCGGTGCTGCTGATCACCGGCCACGGTGACGTGCCCCTGGCCGTGCAGGCCATGCGTGCCGGGGCTTATGACTTCCTGGAGAAACCCTTCCCCAGCGACCAGTTGCTGGACAGCGTGCGCCGCGCCCTCGACCTGCGCCGCCTGGTGCTGGAAAACCGCAGCCTGCGCCTGGCCCTTTCCGATCGCCAGCAGCTCAGTGGGCGCCTGGTGGGCCAGTCGCCGGCCATGCAGCGCCTGCGCGAGCAGATCGGCGCCCTAGCCGGGACCAATGCCGATGTGCTGATCCTCGGCGAAACAGGCGCCGGCAAGGAGGTGGTGGCCCGCGCGCTGCACGACCTCTCGGCCCGCCGTGACGGCCCCTTCGTCGCCATCAACGCCGGCGCCCTGGCCGAGTCGGTGGTGGAAAGCGAGCTGTTCGGCCACGAGCAGGGCGCCTTCACCGGCGCGCAGAAGCGCCGCATCGGCAAGTTCGAGTTCGCCAACGGCGGCACCGTGTTCCTCGATGAGATCGAGAGCATGAGCCTGGATGTCCAGGTCAAGCTGCTGCGCCTGTTGCAGGAGCGGGTGGTGGAGCGCCTGGGCGCCAACCAGTTGATCCCGCTGGATATCCGCGTGATCGCCGCGACCAAGGAGGACCTGCGCCATGCCGCCGACCAGGGCCGCTTCCGCGCCGACCTCTATTACCGCCTGAACGTCGCCAGCCTGCGCATTCCACCACTGCGCGAACGCGGTGAGGATGCCCTGCTGCTGTTCCAGCACTTCGCCGACTCCGCCAGAAGCCGCCACGGCATGGCGCCGCGCAGCCTGGACAGCAGCCAGCGCGCCCTGCTGCTGACCCACGGCTGGCCGGGCAATGTGCGCGAGTTGCAGAACGCCGCCGAGCGCTTCGCCCTGGGCCTGGACCTGGCCCTGGATAACACGCCGGTGGACCTGCCGAAGGTGGAGGGCGGCCTCAGCGAGCATGTGGAGGCCTTCGAGCGGGCGCTGATCGCCGCGGAACTGACCCGTCCCCATGGTTCGCTGCGCAGCGTGGCCGAAGCCCTGGGCCTGCCGCGCAAGACCCTCTCGGACAAATTGCGCAAGCACCACCTCAGCTTCAGTGGCGGAAATCCCGCCGATGAGCAGGATTGATCGGCAAGAATCCGCTCACCCATCCAGCAGAGGCCAGCGAAAAGCCCCATGCCAGAGCGGTTTCAGCGCAATGGCACAAGGCTTGCCCCTTTGGAAAGAATCCCTGCTCGCGCAGGGTCAGGAGGCCAGGCCCGCAAGCGCCCGGCCTCTCCCCGAGCTAGCCACAAGCCAGCCAAGGGGCATACCCATCGATCGCCATCGGGCACCATCCCGAGGCACCACCTGGCTACCCGCCGGGTGTCCAAAAAGCCCGGCCCCGTGCCGGGCTTTTTCATGCCCGCGGATTCCCACCCACATGGTTGGGGCGGGGAAATTGAACACCGTAGGATGGGTAGAGCCTGCGAAACCCATCGATCCGCGGTGATGGGTTTCGCTCCGCTCTACGCCATCCTACGGAAGCTTTGCGCTTCGTCCGTCAGGCCACACAGAGTCCCCAAACAGCCAGTAGGGTGGATAGCGCTTTTCCTATCCACCACGACGGCGGTGGGCTGAAGCCCACCCTACCCGGCACCCGCTACCCCGTAGGGTGCGCTGCGCGCACCGGCTTTGCGCCCTGCCCGCTGGATTGATGGGTATCGCTCCGCTCCGCCCCATCCTGCGGAAGCTCAGCCCCGTAGGGTGGATAACGCTTTTCTATCCACCACTCCCGGTGGTGGGCTGAAGCCCGCCCTACGGGTGTCGCCCGAGGGCAAGTTGCCCAGTTTTGAACAGGCTTTTACTGCCTGATTTTTAAAAGCTTTCCTACTGAAAAGCATCCCGTTAATAGCGAAATTTCCGACATAAATCCGTCATTTCGACCAACGATTATGGTGATGCGTCATACAAAGCAGGGGTGGGAAGTTGCAACTTGAAGGCCCGGAAAAACCGACTAGTGTGTATTAGGCGCTGCCCTGGATGGCGGGCTGAACGCTCTATCTTGCTCCTTTCGGGTGGCGATCTGCAGTAATCCCCCCTCTACGACAAAAAAGGAAATTGTCCGTACGACTTCATTAGCCAGCTATTGATCTGGATCAGAACGCAGTCACTGGACCGAGCGCTCAATAAGCACAGTTCCTACTCCAGAGGGAGGTGCAAAATGTCAGATTCATCCGACAAACTTAAATTAGGTGCCCTGGTCGCCCTGGTTGTCGGTTCGATGGTGGGCGGGGGCATTTTCTCACTGCCGCAGAACATGGCGGCGAGTGCCGATGTCGGCGCCATTCTCATTGGCTGGGCCATTACCGCGGTGGGCATGCTCACCCTGGCATTCGTCTTCCAGACCCTGGCCAATCGCAAGCCGAACCTCGACGGCGGGGTTTACGCGTACGCCAAGGCGGGTTTCGGCGACTACATGGGTTTCTCCTCGGCCTGGGGCTACTGGATCAGTGCCTGGCTGGGTAACGTCGGTTACTTCGTGCTGCTGTTCAGCACCCTCGGCTACTTCTTCCCGATCTTCGGCGAAGGCAACACGCTGGCGGCGATCATCGGCGCGTCGATCGTCCTCTGGGCCGTGCACTTCCTGGTGCTGCGCGGGATCAAGGAAGCGACCTTCATCAACCTGGTGACCACCATCGCCAAGGTGGTGCCGCTGTTCCTGTTCATCCTCATCTGCCTGTTCGCCTTCAAGCTGGACATCTTCTCCGCCGACATCTGGGGCGCGAGCAATCCTGATCTGGGCAGCGTGATGAACCAGGTGCGCAACATGATGCTGGTCACCGTCTGGGTGTTCATCGGCATCGAGGGCGCGAGCATCTTCTCCGCCCGCGCCGAAAAGCGCAGCGATGTGGGCAAGGCCACCGTGCTCGGCTTCGTCATCGTGCTGCTGCTCCTGGTGCTGGTGAACGTGCTGTCGCTGGGCATCATGACCCAGCCGGAACTGGCCAAGCTGCAGAACCCCTCCATGGCGGCCGTGCTCGAGCACGTGGTTGGCCACTGGGGCGCGGTGCTGATCAGCGTCGGCCTGATCATTTCCCTGGTCGGTGCCCTGCTCTCCTGGGTGCTGCTCTGCGCCGAGATCCTCTTCGCCGCGGCCAAGGACCACACCATGCCGGCCTTCATCCGCAAGGAGAACGCCAACCAGGTGCCGGCCAACGCGCTCTGGCTGACCAATGCCATGGTGCAGCTGTTCCTGATCATCACCCTGTTCAGCGCCAGCACCTACCTGTCGCTGATCTACCTCGCGACTTCCATGATCCTGGTGCCCTACCTCTGGTCGGCCGCCTACGCGGTGCTGCTGCCCCTGCGTGGCGAGACCTACGAGCAGGACGCCGCGGATCGGACGAAGGACCTGGTCATCGCCGTCATCGCGCTGATCTACGCCATCTGGCTGCTGTACGCCGGCGGCGTGAAGTACCTGCTGTTGTCCGCCCTGCTGTACGCCCCGGGCGTGATTCTGTTCGCCAAGGCCAAACGGGAAGTTGGCCAACCGGTTTTCACCAATGTCGAGAAGCTGATCTTCGCAGCCGTGGTAATCGGCGCGATCGTGGCGGCCTATGGCCTCTACGACGGCTTCCTGACCCTGTAACCCGTAAGGAGACCTGCCATGTCCAAAGTCAAACTCGGCGTTCATTCCGAAGCCGGTAAATTGCATAAGGTAATGGTCTGCTCGCCGGGGCTCGCACACATGCGCCTGACCCCCAACAATTGCGACGAGCTGCTGTTCGATGACGTGATCTGGGTCAGCCAGGCCAAGCGCGATCATTTCGATTTCGTCACCAAGATGCGCGAGCGCGGCATTGATGTCCTGGAGATGCACAACCTGCTCACCGACATCGTGCAGAACAAGGAAGCGTTGAAGTGGATCCTCGATCGCAAGATCACCCACGACCAGGTCGGCGTCGGCCTGGTCAATGAAGTGCGTTCCTGGATCGAAGGCCTGGAGCCGCGCAAGATCGCTGAATTCCTCATCGGTGGTGTCGCCGGTTCCGACCTGCCGGAGAGCGAAGGCGTCAGCGCCATCAAGATGTACCGCGACTACCTGGGCCACTCCAGCTTCATCCTGCCGCCGCTGCCCAACACCCAGTTCACCCGCGACACCACCTGCTGGATCTACGGCGGTGTGACCCTCAACCCGATGTACTGGCCGGCCCGTCGCCAGGAAACCCTGCTGACCAGCGCCATCTACAAGTTCCACCCGACCTTCACCGAAGCCGAGTTCGAGGTCTGGTACGGCGACCCGGACAAGGACCACGCCATGTCCACCCTGGAGGGCGGCGACGTGATGCCCATCGGCAACGGCGTGGTGCTGATCGGCATGGGCGAGCGGACTTCCCGCCAGGCCATCGGCCAGTTGGCGCAGAACCTGTTCGCCAAGGGCGCGGCAGAGAAAGTGGTGGTCGCCGGCCTGCCGAAATCCCGCGCGGCCATGCACCTGGACACGGTGTTCACCTTCTGCGACCGCGACCTGGTCACCGTCTTCCCGGAAGTGGTCCGCGAGATCGTACCCTTCGTGCTGCGCCCGGATGAAAGCCGCCCCTACGGCATCGACATCCGCCGCGAAGAGAAGGACTTCATCTCGGTGGTCGCCGAATCCCTCAACCTGAAACAGCTGCGCGTGGTGCAGACCGGCGGCGACGCCTTCGAAGCCGAGCGCGAGCAGTGGGACGACGGCAACAACGTGGTCTGCCTGGAGCCCGGTGTGGTGGTCGGCTACGACCGCAACACCTACACCAATACCCTGCTGCGCAAGGCTGGCGTCGAGGTGGTCACCATCAGCGCCAGCGAGCTGGGCCGCGGCCGTGGCGGCGGTCACTGCATGACCTGCCCGATCCTGCGCGACCCGATCGATTACTGAGCAATCCACTCCCCTCTCCCTCTGGGAGAGGGGCCGGGGGTGAGGGATGCATCGGCAGACGCAGAAATCGCCGCCCCTCATCCAGCCCGGCTGGCTGCCTTCTCCCAGGGGGAGAAGGGCTGAACAGCATTCATGCATTCCGATCAAGGAGAAAGAATCATGGCCTTCAACATGCACAACCGTAACCTGCTCAGCCTGATGCACCACAGCACCCGCGAGCTGCGTTACCTGCTGGACCTTTCCCGCGACCTGAAGCGCGCCAAGTACACCGGCACCGAGCAGCAACACCTCAAGGGCAACAACATTGCGCTGATCTTCGAGAAAACCTCGACCCGCACCCGCTGCGCCTTCGAAGTCGCCGCCTATGACCAGGGCGCCAATGTCACCTACATCGACCCGGGCTCCTCGCAGATCGGCCACAAGGAGAGCATGAAGGACACCGCCCGCGTGCTCGGCCGCATGTATGACGCCATCGAGTACCGTGGCTTCAAGCAGGAAATCGTCGAAGAACTGGCCAAGTTTGCCGGCGTACCGGTATTCAACGGCCTGACCGACGAATACCACCCGACCCAGATGCTCGCCGACGTGCTGACCATGCGCGAGCACAGCGACAAGCCGCTGCACGAGATCTCCTACGCCTACCTGGGCGACGCCCGCAACAACATGGGCAACTCCCTGCTGCTGATCGGCGCCAAGCTGGGTATGGATGTGCGTATCGCCGCGCCCAAGACCCTGTGGCCGTCCGACGAACATGTCGCCGCCTGCAAGAAATTCGCCGAGGAAAGCGGCGCCCGCCTCACCCTGACCGAAGATCCGAAGGAAGCGGTCAAGGGCGTGGACTTCATCCATACCGACGTCTGGGTATCCATGGGCGAGCCGGTGGAAGCCTGGGGCGAACGCATCAAGGAGCTGCTGCCCTACCAGGTCAACATGGACATGATGAAGGCCGCCGGTAACCCGCGCGTGAAGTTCATGCACTGCCTGCCCGCCTTCCACAACAGCGAAACCAAGGTCGGCAAGCAGATCGCCGAACAGTACCCGGCCCTGAAGAACGGCATCGAGGTTACCGAAGACGTCTTCGAGTCCCCGTACAACATCGCCTTCGAGCAAGCGGAGAACCGCATGCACACCATCAAGGCGATCCTCGTTTCGACCCTCGCCGACATGTAAGTCCCGATACGCCCCGGACCGCGACACGCTCGCCGGTCCGGGACGCATTCCACCATCAGGAGGAAATCACTATGCGTATCGTCGTCGCATTGGGCGGAAACGCCCTGCTGCGTCGTGGCGAGCCCATGACTGCCGACAACCAGCGCGCCAACGTGAAGATCGCCGCCGAGCAGATTGCCAAGGTCGCACCGGGCAACGAACTGGTGATCGCCCACGGCAACGGCCCCCAGGTCGGCCTGCTGGCACTGCAAGGCGCGGCCTATGAAAAGGTCTCCCCGTACCCGCTGGACGTTCTCGGCGCCGAGACCGAAGGCATGATCGGCTACATGATCGAACAGGAAATGGGCAACCTGCTGCCGTTCGAAGTGCCGTTCGCCACCATCCTCACCCAGGTCGAGGTCGACGCGAAGGACCCAGCCTTCCAGAATCCGACCAAGCCGATCGGCCCGGTCTACTCCAAGGAAGAGGCCGAAGCCCTGGCCAAGGAGAAAGGCTGGAGCATCGCCCCCGATGGCGACAAGTTCCGCCGCGTGGTGGCCAGCCCGCGTCCCAAGCGCATCTTCGAGATTCGCCCGGTCAAGTGGCTGCTGGAGAAAGGCACCATCGTCATCTGCGCCGGCGGTGGCGGCATCCCGACCATGTATGACGAGTCCGGCAAGAAGCTCTCGGGCGTCGAAGCCGTGATCGACAAGGACCTCTGCTCCTCGCTGCTGGCCGAAGAGCTGGGCGCCGACGTGCTGATCATCGCCACGGACGTGGACGCAGCCTACGTCGACTGGGGCAAGCCGACCCAGAAGGCCATCGCCCAGGCCCACCCGGACGAACTGGAACGCCTCGGCTTCGCCGCCGGCTCCATGGGGCCGAAGGTCCAGGCCGCCATGGAGTTCGCCCGCAATACCGGCAAGGACGCGGTAATCGGCTCCCTGGAAAACATCGTGGCGATCACCGAAGGCAAATCCGGCACCCGCGTGAGTACCCGGAAGGCGGGTATCGAGTTCCGCTGAGCAGCAACCGGCACCCTCCCCTGTAGGGGCGAATTCATTCGCCAAGGGCAGCGCAGCTGCCCCGGCAAACCACCATGGCAGGCCTGCGGCCTGCTTGGCGAATGAATTCGCCCCTACAGGATTTGCTGCCCCTCTTCTCATCTGCCGTCTCCAATCTCCCGCCGAATGACCGCCGGAGTGACTTGATAGTCATCCACCGCGTCAGGTAGACATCCCATTACATTCGAGCTGCCACCTGGCTCATGCCACCTGGCCCCTGATGCTTGCGCTGCAGAAAGCCGCCTTCGATGAGCGGCGCCCCGCCGTCAAGCACGCCAGAGCGCATGAGATGGTCCTTTTTGAGGAGTTTCCGAGAGATGTCCCGACTTCCAGTGATTGTGGGTTTTGGCGGCTACAACGCGGCTGGGCGAAGCTCGTTCCACCACGCCTTTCGTCGCATCGTGATCGAGACCCTGGACGCCCAGGCCCGCCAGGAGACCCTGGCCGGCCTCGCCGTCATGACGAAGCGGGTGTCGGTGGTCGACGGCCAGTACCGCAGCGCCGAGGGCCAGCCCCTGACCCTGGCCGAGATCGAAACCCGCTACGCCGCCGAGATCCTCGACTCCACCCTGGTGCGCCGCATCGGCCTGCAGCACCTGGACGTGGACGCCGCCCATTGGCAGAAGAACCTCAGCGCCTCGGTCGCTGACGGCCAGTCGATCAGCTTCACCACCTCGCGCAAGCAGCTGCCCGAGCCGCTGCCGGCCAACTGGACCGTGGAAGCCCTGGACAACGGTGAAGTGCGCGTCGCCATCCACGGCAGCTGCGACTTCAAGGTGGACAGCTACCGCGAGCTGCCGGTCAAATCCGCCGGCCAGCTGCCCACCGGCTTCGAGCCGGGCGAGCTGTACAACTCGCGCTTCCACCCGCGCGGGCTGCAGATGTCGGTGGTCGCCGCCACCGACGCCATCCGCTCCGTCGGCATGCCCTGGAAGGACATCGTCGACCGCGTGCAACCCGACGAGATCGCCGTGTTCTCCGGCAGCATCATGAGCCAGCTCGACGAGAACGGCTTCGGCGGCATGATGCAGTCGCGCCTCAAGGGCGGCCGCGTCACCGCCAAGCAGTGCCCGCTGGGCCTCAACACCATGCCGGCCGACTTCATCAACGCCTACGTGCTGGGCAGCGTCGGCACCACCGGCAGCGTCACCGGCGCCTGCGCCACCTTCCTCTACAACCTGCAGAAGGCCATCGAGCTGATCGCCAGCGGCAAGGCCCGCGTGGCCCTGGTGGGCAACGCCGAAGCGCCGCTCACCCAGGAATGCATCGACGGCTACGGTGCCATGGGCGCCCTGGCCACCGAGGAAGGCCTGCGCCAGGTGGGCGGCCATGAGGATGTGGACTTCCGCCGCGCCAGCCGTCCCTTCGGCGAGAACTGCGGCTTCACCCTGGCCGAGTCCAGCCAGTACGTGGTGCTGATGGACGACGCCCTGGCCCTGGAGCTGGGCGCCGATGTCCATGGTGCGGTGACCGACGTGTTCATCAATGCCGACGGCTTCAAGAAATCCATTTCCGCCCCCGGCCCGGGCAACTACCTGACCCTGGCCAAGGCCGTGGCCGCCGCTTCCCAGCTAATCGGCCCGGACGGCGTGCGCGAGCGCAGCTTCGTCCATGCCCACGGCTCCAGCACCCCGGCCAACCGTGTCACCGAATCCGAGCTGCTGGACCGCGTCGCTGGCGCCTTCGGCATCGAGAACTGGCCAGTGGCCGCGGTCAAGGCCTACGTCGGCCACTCCCTGGCCACCGCCAGCGGCGACCAGGTGATCGCCGCCCTGGGAACCTTCAAGTACGGCATCCTGCCGGGCATCAAGACCATCGACCGGGTGGCCGATGACGTACACCGCCAGCACCTGTCCATCTCGACCCGCGACGTGGAGCTGGGCGACCGCCATCTGGACGTCTGCTTCATCAACTCCAAGGGCTTCGGCGGCAACAACGCCACGGGCGTGGTGATTTCCCCGCGCCTGGTGGAGAAGATGCTCAGGAAGCGCCACGGCGAAGCGGCCTTCGCCGCCTACAGCGCCAAGCGCGAGAAGACCCGCGCCAACGCCGAGGAATACGACCGCCGTGCCCGCCTGGGTGAGTTCGACATCATCTACAACTTCGGCAATGACCTGATCGACGAGCAGCAGATCGAGCTGAGCCCCGAAGGCATCCAGGTGCCGGGCTTCGCCCAGACACTGCGCTACAAGAAGGACGAGCGCTTCGCCGATATGCTGGATTGAGCCATTGGCAGGCCTTCGGCCTGCTTGGGGCCATCCTCGACGGCCCTGTAGGGTGGACAACGCTCTTCTGTCCACCGGACGGCCTGACCGCAGGCACGGCGCCTGGCCCCGCCTGGTGGAAATCGCTTCGCGATTTCCACCCTACATCTGGATTGAGTTCGTAGCCCGTAGGGTGGGCTTCAGCCCACCATCGGAGGTCAGCGTGGGCTAAAGCCCACCCTACAAGGCTGGATTGAGCCATTGGCAGGCCTTCGGCCTGCTTGGCGAATGAATTCGCCCCTACAAGGATCCGCAACTCTGTAGGGGCGAATTCATTCGCCAAGGACCGCGCAGCGGTCCCACCAGGTCGATCTCATGAAAAAGGGCCCCTCGGGGCCCTTTTTCATTGCTCGTTGTTCAGTCCAACGCGCGCGCCAGCTGGATCAGCTCCGCTCGCCACTCGGCGGCCACCGGCAAGGCGAGGAAGGACGGGTTGAGGAAGTCCGCGCGGGCTTCGTAGGTCAGGGCCGTGCCAGAGAGGCTCAGCACCTCGCCGCCGGCGCCTTCGAGCACGCCCTGGGCCGCAGCGGTGTCCCACTGGGAAGTGGGGGCCAGGCGCGGATAGCAATCGGCCGAACCCTCGGCCAGCAGGCAGAACTTCAGCGAGCTGCCGATGTTGGCCAGGTCCAGGTCTCCGAAACGCTCGCCCAGCCAGGCGAGCAGGCGCTCCTGGGCCGGGCTCGTATGACGCTTGCTGGCGACTACGGTAAAGGCCTCGTCCGGGGCGATGCGCACACTGATCTCCTCGGGGGCGCCGCCGACGTCCAGGCGCCAGCCGCCCAGGCCGGTACCGCCGTAATAGCAGCGCCCGCCCACCGGCATGCCGACCACGCCGAACACCACGCGGCCGGCCTCCACCAACGCCACGTTGACGGTGAACTCCTCGCTGCCGGCGATGAACTCCTTGGTGCCATCCAGCGGGTCCACCAGCCACCAGCGCTGCCAGCCGGCGCGCTCGGCCAGCGGGATGTCGGCGGCTTCCTCGGACAGCACCGGAATGCTCGCATCCAGGGCCGCCAGTCCGCTGGCCAGCACCTGGTGCGCCGCCAGGTCGGCGGCGGTGACCGGCGAGGCGTCGGCCTTTTCGTTGACGGTCAGTTCGCCGCGCCAGAAGGGCAGGATCACGTCGCCGGCCTGGTGCACCAGGTCGATCACGGCGGGTAGCAGGGGATGGCTCACGGTTGGTACTCCCCGCGCTGGGTCAGGAGGTCACGGGTCAGGTAGAGCGCCGCCAGGGCACGGCCCTCGCTGAACTGCTGATGCTGGGCGAGGCTGGACAGCTCGCGCAGGCTGATGCGGTCGACCCGCAGCGGTTCGGGCTCATCGCCCGGCAGGCTCTCCTCATAGAGGTCGCGGGCCAGCACCACCTGGATCTTCTGGCTCATGTAGCCGGGGGACAGGGACAGTTCGGTGAGGTGCTCCAACTGACGCGCCCCGAACCCGGCCTCTTCCTTGAGTTCGCGGTTGGCGGCGGCGAGCACATCTTCACCCGGCTCGATCAGCCCCTTGGGCAGGGACAGCTGGTAGTCGTCGGTGCCGGCGCAGTATTCCTCCACCAGCAGCACATGCTCGGCGTCGGCCATGGCCACCACCATCACCGCGCCGTAGCCGGAGCCCTTGCCCACCAGACGTTCATAGGTGCGTTCGACGCCATTGGCGAAGCGCAACTGCAGCTCTTCGACACGGAACAGGCGGCTGCTGGCGACGATTTCGCGAGCGAGCACCGTGGGCTTCTGACGCATAACGGACTCCTTGGCATGACCGGCGGGTTATCATACCCCGCCTTTGCCGAATGTCCCCGCTGGAGATTGCATGCCAGCGACGACCAACAGTGCAATGGCGACAACACTCCCCAGACGACCGACGCCGCCCCATGCCACAACTGCCCTGGACCGAAATCGATACCGTCCTGCTCGACATGGACGGTACCCTGCTCGACCTGCACTTCGACAACCACTTCTGGATGGAGTACCTGCCGCAGCGCTACGCCGAGCACCACGGTATCAGCCGCGAACTGGCCGACGCCGAGCTGCTGCCGCTGTTCCGCGACAACGCCGGGCAACTGAACTGGTACTGCACGGATTTCTGGAGCCGCGAACTGCGCCTGTCGATCCGCGATCTCAAGCGCGAGGTGGCGCACCTGATCGCCCTGCGCCCGGACGCCGACCTCTTCCTCGCCGCCCTGCGCCGCTCCGGCAAGCGCGTGGCGCTGATCACCAACGCCCACCGCGACTCGCTGTCGCTGAAGATGGAGCGGGTCCACCTGGCGCCCTGGTTCGACCGCCTGATCAGCTCCCACGACTACGGCTACCCCAAGGAAGACCAGCAGTTCTGGCAGGCACTGCAGCACGACTTCGGCTTCGACCCGGCACGCAGCCTGTTCATCGACGACAGCCTGCCGATCCTGCGCAGTGCGCGGCGTTACGGCGTCGCCCAACTGCTGGCGGTGCGCGAGCCGGACAGCCGCAAGGGGCCGAAGGACACCGAGGACTTCACCGCGGTGGAGTGCTATCGCACACTGATCCAGGGACTCTGAACCTACCTGCGGAGGAACCACCATGGACATCAAGCAGCTGAAATTCCTCCTCGCGCTGGAAGAGACACGCCACTTCGGCCAGGCCGCCGCGCGCTGTCACGTCACCCAGCCGACGCTGTCCATGCGCCTGCGCAGCCTGGAAGAGGAGCTGGGCCTGGACCTGGTGATCCGCGGCCAGCGCTTCGAGGGTTTCACCGACGCCGGTGAGCGCGTGCTGGCCTGGGCCCGCACTCTGCTGGCGGCCCACGATGGTCTCTACGCCGAGGCGGCAGCCTGCCGCGGCCAGTTGGTGGGCACCTTGCGCCTGGGGATGGTGCCGCTCGCCGGCTTCGACCCGATGCGCCTGGTGGAAGCCTTTTCCATCCCCCACCCGAACCTGCGCTTCCAGTTGTTCTCGCTGAGTTCCGAACAGATCCTCGAAGGCCTGGCGCGCAACCAGCTGGACCTCGGCCTGTCCTACCTGGACCGCCTCGACCACGAACATTTCGAGAGCCTGAAACTGGCGCAGACGCGCATGGGCCTGTTGCACGACCGCCGCCACTTCAGCTTCGACACCCCGGCACTGTCCTGGGAAAGCCTGGTGGACCTGCCCCTGGGCCTGCTCTCCAGCGGCATGCATTTCCGCCAGTCCATCGACCACGGCTTCCGCAGCCGTGGCCTGTCGCCCCAGCCACGGCTGGAAACCGACGCCGTGCACCAGCTGCTGCGGGCCGTCAGCGCCGGCCTGTGCTGCGCCATCATGCCGCTGGACAGCGGCCTCGATGACTTCACCGAGCACCTGGCGCTTACCCCCATCGAAGATGCCCGCACCCTCGCTCCCCTGGGCCTGATCCTGCGTCGCAGTGCGCCCCGCTCGGCGCTGGCGGATGCCTGCTTTTCCGAGGCGAAGGCCCTGCTGGAGCGCGATTCGGCCTCTTGATAAACGCGCTCGATCGGTGCATCGGGAATAGCGATTAGACGCCCGTGCCAAGCGGGCCTAGGATGGCTGAGTCAATCCGTCGCAGGGGCAGTTCCATGTCACGCCCAGACGCCAAGCGCCATCTCGAATCTGTGGATAACCCACCCGCACCGGCCGGCTACACCTATGCCGAGCTGGACGGCGGTGCGCGCGTGGAAGACGCCGTGCTGGCCGAAGAATGCGCCCTGGCCATTTCCTACAACGGCATCAGCTACGCGGTGATGATGGTGTCACCCAGCGCCCTGGAAGACTTCGTCGCCGGCTTCAGCCTGAGCAGCGCCGTGGTGCAGTCAATCGACGAGATCTATGACATCCAGCTCGAAGGCGAAGGCATCGCCCTGCATGCCGAAGTGGACATCGGCAACCGCGCTTTCTGGTCCTTCAAGGAGCAGCGCCGCAACCTCGCCGGCACCACCGGCTGCGGTCTCTGCGGCGTGGAAGCGCTGGAACAGGCGCTGCCGGAACTGCGTTCCCTGGCCCCGGCCCCGCTGCCGCCCGCCGAGCATTTCGTCGACCTGCGCCAGCGCATCAATGAAGCCCAGGAACTGGCCCGGCGCAGTGGCGCCCTGCACGCCGCGCTCTTCGTCGATGCCCGCGGCGAGCTGCGCCTGTGCCGCGAAGACATCGGCCGCCACAACGCCCTCGACAAGCTGATCGGCGCCCTGCTGCGCCAAGGCCTGGACCCGCGCGAAGGTTTCGCCGTGGTCACCAGCCGCTGCAGCCTGGAACTTATCCACAAGGCGGTGCGCGCCGGCCTGTCGACCCTGGTCAGCCTCTCCGCCCCCACCACCCTGACGGTGGAATGGGCGCGCCGGCACCACCTCAACCTCATCCATCTGCCCCACCACAGCGCCCCACGGGTCTACAGCCCGGCGCCGCAACCGAAAGCCCCCACCGAATGAGCCTGCAACCCGTACAACCCCGCTACAAACCCTACAAGGGCGCCGCGGCCGGCTGGGGTGCGCTGAAAAGCGTCACCCGCTTCTGGCTGGACAGCAAACAGCCGTTCAAGAACCTCCGCGCCCTGCTCAAGACCAACCAGAACGGCGGCTTCGACTGCCCCGGCTGCGCCTGGGGCGACTCCCCCGAGGACGGCCGCATCAAGTTCTGCGAGAACGGCGCCAAGGCGGTCAACTGGGAGGCCACCAAACGCCGGGTGGACGCCGCCTTCTTCGCCCGCTACAGCGTCAGCCAGTTGCGCCAGCAGAGCGACTACTGGCTCGAATACCAGGGACGCCTGACCCAGCCCATGCGCTATGACCGCCAGACCGACCACTACGTGCCGGTCAGCTGGGAGCATGCCTTCGCCACGGTGGCGCGCCATCTGCGCAACCTGGAAAGCCCGCACCAGGCCGAGTTCTACACCTCCGGCCGGGCCAGCAACGAGGCGGCCTATCTCTACCAGTTGTTCGTCCGCGCCTTCGGCACCAACAACTTCCCCGACTGCTCGAACATGTGCCACGAGGCCAGCGGCGTGGCCCTGGGCCAGAGCCTGGGGGTGGGCAAGGGCAGCGTGACCTTCCACGACTTCGAACACGCCGATGCCATCTTCGTGCTCGGCCAGAATCCCGGCACCAACCACCCGCGCATGCTCGAACCGCTGCGCGAGGCGGTGAAGCGCGGTGCCCAGGTGGTCTGCTTCAACCCATTGAAAGAACGCGGCCTGGAGCGTTTCCAGCACCCGCAACACGCCCTGGAGATGCTCAGCAACGGCTCGCGTCCGCTGAACACCGCGTTCTTCCGCCCGGCCCTGGGCGGCGACATGGCGGCCATCCGCGGCATCGCCAAGTTCCTCCTGCAGTGGGAACGGGAAGCGGAGGGCAAGGGCGAGGCGCCGGTGTTCGACCACGCCTTCATCGCCGAACACACCGACGGCGTCGACGCCTACCTGGCAGAACTGGATGCCACTTCCTGGGCACAGATCGAAGAGCAATCCGGCCTGACCCTGGATGAGGTAAAAACCGCCGCGCGCATCTATCGCGACGCCGGCAGCGTGATCATCTGCTGGGCCATGGGCATCACCCAGCACCGCCACTCGGTGCCGACCATCCAGGAAATCGTCAACCTGCAATTGCTGCGCGGCAACGTCGGCCGCCCCGGCGCCGGCCTCTGCCCGGTGCGCGGCCACAGCAACGTGCAGGGCGACCGCACCATGGGCATCAACGACCGCCCGCCGGCGGCGCTGCTGGATGCGCTGGAGAAGCGCTTCGGCTTCAAGGTGCCACGGGAGAACGGCCACAACACGGTGGAAGCGATCAACGCCATGCAGGAAGGCGAGGCCAAGGTCTTCATCGGTCTGGGCGGCAACTTCGCCCAAGCCACCCCGGACAGCCCGCGCACCCACGCGGCGCTGCAGAACTGTGCGCTGACGGTGCAGATCAGCACCAAGCTCAACCGCAGCCACCTGACCGTCGGCCACGATGCGCTGATCCTGCCATGCCTCGGCCGCACCGATATCGATCGCCAGGCCGAAGGGCCGCAGGCGGTGACGGTGGAAGATTCCTTCAGCATGATCCACGCGTCCTACGGCCAGCTGGAGCCCTCTTCCCGGGAAATGCGTTCGGAACCGGCGGTCATCGCCGGCATCGCCAAGGCCACCCTGGGCAATCACCCAGTGGATTGGGACGCCATGGTGGCCAACTACGACCGCATCCGCGAGCTGATCGCCGACACCATCCCGGGCTTCGACGATTTCAATCGCCGCGTGCAGCATCCAGGGGGGTTCTACCTCGGCAACACCGCGAACGCGCGGGAATGGAGCACCGCGAGCGGTCGCGCCAACTTCACGGCCAGCCCGCTGCCGGCGGACCTGCTCCACGAGAAGGTTCGCAGCACCGGTGAAACGCCGCACCTGATCCTGCAGACGCTGCGCTCCCACGACCAGTACAACACCACCATCTACGGCCTGGACGATCGCTACCGCGGCGTGCGCGGCCAGCGCGAGGTGGTCTTCGCCAACGAGGCGGACATCCGCCGCCTGGGCTTCGAGCCGGGGCAGAAGGTGGACATGGTGACGCTCTGGGACGATGGCGTGGAGCGGCGCGTATCGGGCTTCAGCCTGCTGGCCTTCGATATTCCCGCCGGCCAGGCCGCCGCCTACTACCCGGAAACCAACCCGCTGGTGCCGCTGGAAAGCTACGGCGACGGCAGCTACACCCCCACCTCGAAATTCGTCGCCATCCGCCTCGAAGCCTCACGCGACAACGGCCGCATCCTCTGAGGGTGCGGCCCGCCACCGCGCTGAACCGAACGGTAGGGTGGATGTCGCTCTTTACATCCACCAACAGGGCCCGGCCGAATCCCGAAAGGTGGACCGGTGGAGCGTGGTCCACCCTACGGCCTGCGCGCACCGGATATCCGGTGCGCACGGCGCACCCTACATATGAATAACAACGGCAATAAACTTTTAATGGAAATAATGGAACTTTGTTTCGAGGAACTTTATTTCCACGAAACAATTTGAAACATCGCTTTAAACGCTATATAAAGTCCCAACGAAAACGAAACTTTCACGGCACTTTGATAGCATGCAAAAAGCCCGAAAGGCAGGGCTGCAGAGGGCTGGAACAGAGCTCAGACTGTGAAGCAAAAAAAAAGTTCCGGCCTCAAAGTCGAAAGTGAAAAAAATGTGAAAAGCTGGTGTTTTTCGTCGCCAGACACTTGCGTAAGTTAATTCCTACGGTAAATATCGCCTCACCAAAACCAGTGAGGCGATCCTCATCATGAAGTACACCTCGATCCTTCTTCTGTCTCTTGGCCTGGCCAGTGGCAGCGTCTTCGCAGGCAACAATACCGAAGCCGGTGTTGGCGGCGCGCTGGGCGGGGTCCTGGGTTCCGTGGTCGGCAATGCTGTCGGCGGCAGCACCGGTGCAGCCATCGGCGCTGGTGTGGGTGGCGCAGCTGGCGGTGCAGTAGGTGCCTCGCGCCGCAACCGTACTGAAGCCGCGATCGGCGGCGGTTTGGGCGCTGCTGGCGGCCAGGTCGTCGGCCGGCAGATGGGCGGCACCACTGGCGGCCTGATCGGCGCAGCCCTGGGCGGTGGCGCAGGCGGCGCGCTGGGCAATGAATACGGCGACAGGAATCGCTACGACGATGACGACTACGATGACGATCATCGCCACTACCGCCGCGCTTACCGCGATCACCCCGGCCGCGGCCATGCCTGGGGCCATCGCAAGCACAAGCACCGCTGGCACGACGATGACGATGATTGATCAACGCCAGTAACTGAAAAAGCCCGCTTCCAGCGGGTTTTTTCTGCGGGCTGAGGCCTGGTCGAGCGACAGCCGCCCCCCTCCCGAAACCATAATCCGACCTGCGTCATGGATGCCCCGGAGAAGCCGCGGGACCATGGACTTCCTTATTGAAATGGAGACTTAGCAAGATGCGCAAAGCAGTAACCGCCCTCGCCCTCAGCCTGCTGGCGACCCAGGCCGTCGTGGCCGGCGAGACCACCAACAACGCCATTGGCGGCGGTATCGGCGGTGCCCTGGGCAACGTCGTCGGCAATGCCATTGGCGGCGGCACTGGCGCGGCCATCGGCGCCGGCCTGGGTGGTGCGGCCGGTAGCGCCATGACCGCGAAGAAAGGTCGCAAAACCGAGGCCGCCATCGGCGGTGGCCTGGGTGCGGCAGGTGGCTCCGTAGCGGGTCGCGCGCTGGGTGGCTCCACCGGTTCGGCCATCGGCGCCGGCCTGGGCGGTGCAGCCGGTGGCGCTATCGCCACCGAGCTGAGCAAGGGCGACGGTCATCGTCACCACAAGCATCGCCACGACTAAGCGTGCGCCCATGAAAAAGCCCGGCATCTGCCGGGCTTTTTCGTTGTGGGCGGGAATCAGCCGAGCTGTTCGGCGCGCACTTCGTCGACGTCGCCGCTGGCCATGCAGGCGGCCGCGGTGAAGAGCACGTCGGTGGAGGAGTTCAGCGCGGTCTCGGCGGCGTCCTGGAGGATGCCGATGATGAAACCCACGGCCACCACCTGCATCGCCACTTCGCTGGGAATGCCGAACAGGCTGCACGCCAGCGGGATCAGCAGCAGCGAACCACCGGCAACGCCAGAGGCGCCGCAGGCGCAGATCGAGGCCACCACGCTGAGCAGGATGGCGGTGGGGATGTCGACGGCGATGCCGAGGGTCTTCACCGCCGCCAGGGTCAGCACGGTGATGGTGATGGCCGCACCGGCCATGTTGATGGTGGCGCCCAGGGGAATGGACACCGAGTAGGTGTCCTCGTGCAGGCCGAGCTTCTCGGACAGTTGCAGGTTGACCGGGATGTTGGCCGCCGAGCTGCGGGTGAAGAAGGCGGTGATGCCGCTCTCGCGCAGGCAGGTCAGCACCAGCGGATAGGGGTTGCGGCGGATCTTCCAGAACACAATCAGCGGGTTGACCACGAAGGCCACGAACAGCATGCAGCCCAGCAGCACCGCCAGCAGGTGGGCATAGTCGGCCAGTACGCCGACGCCGTTCTCCGCGAGGGTGGACGCCACCAGGCCGAAGATGCCCAGCGGGGCGAAGCTGATCACCACGCGAACGATCAGGGACACGCCATGGGACAGGTCGCTGAACACGTTGCGGGTGGTTTCGCTGCCCTGGCGAATGGCGATGCCCAGGCCAATGGCCCAGACCAGGATGCCAATGAAGTTGGCTTCCATCAGCGCGGTCACCGGGTTGGCCACGGCGCTGCCCAGCAGGCTGAGCAGGACTTCGGAGATATTGCCGGGCGGCGCCAGGTCGGCAGCGCCGGTGGACAGGGCGATGGTCGAGGGGAACAGGCTGGAGGCCAGCACCGCGACCACGGCAGCGGAGAAGGTGCCGATCAGGTAGAGAAACAGGATCGGCCGGATATGGGTGCGCTCACCCGGCTTGTGGTTGGCGATGGCGGCGATCACCAGGACGAAGACCAGGACTGGCGCCACGGCCTTCAGGGCCATGACGAACAGCTTGCCGAGCAGGCCGACGGCGCTGGCGTATTCGGGCGCGGTCAGGGCGAGGGCGATGCCGGCGATCAGGCCGATGATGATCCGGGTCACCAGGCTGGTGCGTTTCAAGCGTTGCAGGATGGAGCCGTTTGCATGGGTCATTGCAGGTACCGCTGAACGTTCGGGCCGCACGACGGGCCGGCCCCAGGTGGAAATTGAATCCCGATGGCGCCCCGCCTTCACTGCCGCAGATCAAGCGAAAAAGAAAAATCCGTGCCGCGTGGTGTTTCACCTCGCAGCCGGTCGGGACGTTTCGGGTTTGGCGCGCATTGTGCTGATTCGCGCCGGATATGGGTAGAGCGGATAGACGGTCGGGCCGAAGGATGTCGCCATTTCAGCCATTGCGAGTCGACTGGGTGAAAGTTGTCTGTAGGGGCGAATTCATTCGCCATGCAGGCCGCAGGTCTGCCTCTCGGCCTATCAGGGGGCAGCTACGCTGCCCTTGGCGAATGAATTCGCCCCTACAAGGAAGAGAGTTCAGGCCGAAACCACCAACTCCGCCAACGCCGCCCGCAGCCCTTCGGGAATGGGCACCGGGCGGTTGCTCTCACGCTCGACGAAGACGTGCACGAAGCGCCCTGCGGCGCAGGCCTCTTCTTCCCCTTGCTTGAAGATCGCCAGCTCGTACTGCACCGAGCTATTGCCCAGCTTGCCGACCCGCAAGCCCACTTCGATGCGATCGGGGAAGGCGATGGAGGCGAAGTAGTCGCAGGAGGAGCTGACCACGAACCCCACCACACCGCCTTCGTGGATATCCAGGCCGCCCTGTTCGATCAGGTAGGCGTTCACCGCGCTGTCGAAGTAGCCGTAATAGACCACGTTGTTCACATGGCCGTAGATGTCGTTGTCGTGCCAGCGCGTGGTGATGGGCTGGAAATGGCGGTAATCGCCGCGCAGGTGCTGGGGTTGGCTCATGGAATGTCCTTGGGTTCGGTTCTCGGCGGCCGGCGGGGTCAATAGGCGGCCTGGTAGATGGCCAGGGCCTGGGCCTCGCTGACTTCGCGGGGATTATTCACCAGCAGGCGCTGTTGCAACATGGCATCGCTGGCCAGGCGCGGCAGCATGGCCTGGGGCACGCCGGCGTCGCGCAGGCGTGTGGGCAACCCACTGCGCTGGCTGAAGTCCGCCAGCTCGACGATCAGTTGCTCGGCCATACGGGCCTCGCTACCGGGCTTGAGCTTGCGCCCGAGCACCAGGGGCGCCAGTTCGGCATAGAGGGGCGCCGCCACCTCGGCGTTGAAGCCCAGCACATGGGGCAGCACCAGAGCGTTGGACAGGCCGTGGGGAATGTGGAAGTGCCCGCCCAGCGGATAGGCCAGTGCGTGCACCGCCGCCACCGGGGCGTTGGCGAAGGCCTGGCCGGCCAGGCAGGCGCCCAGCAGCATGGCCTGGCGAGCCCCGCGGTCGCGGCCGTCGTGCACCACGCGGTCGAGGTGGCCCGCCAGCAGGCGCAAGGCCTCGCGCGCCAGCAGATCGGACAAGGGGTTCTTCTTCAACCGGCTGGTGTAGGCCTCGATGGCGTGGACCATGGCGTCGATGCCGGTGGCTGCAGTGACCGTCGCCGGCAGGCCGAGGGTGAGGTCGGCGTCCAGCAGCGCCAGGTCCGGCAGCAGCAGTGGCGACACCACGCCCAGCTTGGTGGTCTCGCCGGTGGTGACGATGGAAATGGGCGTCACCTCGGAGCCGGTGCCAGCGGTGGTCGGCACCTGCAGCAGCGGCAGGCGCCGGCCCCGAGCGTTGCCGACGCCATAGATATCCGCCAGTCCCTGGCGGCACTCCGGGTGCGCCAGCAGCGCCACCAGCTTGGCCACGTCCATGGAGCTGCCGCCGCCGAAGCCCACCACCAGTTCGGCGCCCAGCGTCTTCGCCAGCTCCACGGCTTCCAGTACCACCGCTTCCGGTGGATCGGCCTGCACCTGGTCATAGACGGCAACGGACAAGCCGGCAGCGGCGAAGCCGGAAAGGATGTCATCGAGCAGGCCGAGGCGGGTGATGCCAGGGTCCGTGACGATCAGCACCCGGCTTGCACCGCGTTCGCGACAAAGCTCGGCCAGACGCGCGGCCGAACCCGATTCGCATAGGATCTGCGCGGTGGTGGCAAAGCTGAAGGGTTGCATCCTGGCGTCCTCCTTTCTTGTTGTGGGGCGCACCGCGGACGGGAGGTGCGCTGGACGTTGAATGCGCCAAGGTCATGGATGGCGCGCTTGTTGTGCTTGCGGGAAGACAAAAGCGCTGATCACCTTAAGGAAGCCAGTACTGTTTTTGAAATTTAGTCTTGTGATAGACCGCATTCCTCTGGTGAATATCTCGAACTTCGACCTCAACCTCCTGCGGGTGCTGGATGCCCTGCTGTGCGAACTGCCCGGCGACCCGCTGCTGGTGAGCGTGGCCCAGCGCGAAGGCAGATGCTTTCGTAGGGTGGACCACGCTTCACCGGTCCACCATCGCGGTTCGGCATGGCTCCGCTGGTGGATAGAAAAGCGCTATCCACCCTACTGGGCTGATCGAACGATTGATGGCCATCGGGCGGATATGAAAACGCCGCCGCTGCGCAAGGCAGCGGCGGCGAAATGCATCAGAACCGGTCGCGGATCACCGCTTCGTCGAAGGCCAGCTTGCCGATGCGCGGCTTGGGTTCGACGGCCTGCTTGCCCACGGCGACCATCAGGCCGATGGCGTGGTTTTCCGGCAGGCGGATCAGGTCCGCGACGGCGTCGAAATCAAAACCGTCCATGGGGCAGCTGGCCAGGCCCTTGCCGCGGGCGGCGAGCATCAGGGTCTGGGCCACCAGGCCGCAGCTGCGCATCACTTCATCGCGCTGCACCTGGGGCTTGCCACGGTAGTAGGTGTCGATGGCACCGGCCATGAAGTCCTGCACCGGCTGCGGCGCTTCGGCCCAGACGCGGGCGGCGTCCTGTTCCCAGGCATCGACCCGGGCGCAGACGAGCACCAGCATCGAGGCCTCGGTCACCTGGGCCTGGTCCCAGGCCACATCGCGGATGCGCTGGCGCAGGGTCGGGTCGCTGACTTCCACCAGGCGCACGTGCTGCAGGTTGAAGGCGGTAGGCGCGAACAAGGCCAGTTGCAGCAGCTCGTCCTTTTCTTCGCGGGTCAGGCTGTGGGCGGTGTCGTAACCCTTGACGGCGCGGCGGCTGCGGATGGCTTCATCGATATGCATCTGGGGCTCCTGGAAATGGCTGGATTGAAAAGTGGCGCCATCCTAAGCAGCCGGCGCATCGGCTACCAACACTGATTAACGATTCAATCGATCGAAAAATCTGAATTCGCCCGCCTACCAGCCGAGCTGTAGGGTGGGCTTTAGCCCTCGCTGACCTCCGATGGTGGGCTGAAGCCCACCCTACGGGGCTTGGCGAATGAATTCGCCCCTACAAGATGTGCTGTTGACTCACCCAATCGCGCACCTCGGTGTAAGGATAGGCCTCAAGGGCGGCGAAGCCCGGCAGACTGCGCGCCTTGATCCGGGTGAAGAGCGGCGCGGTGATGCCGCAGAGCAACCGCGTCAGGCATTCGGCGCCAGGCGGTACGCCCCTGGCTTCCTCATGACGACGGATGAAGGCGCCGCACAGGGCATCGAAATCCCGCCCCTCCAGGGGAGGCAGCGCCGGCGGTGCGGGCAACCGCGCCACGTGGCCCTGGCAGACCGAGCAATGGCCGCAGCGCTCCGGCACCTCGTGGTCGCCGAAATAATGGGCCAGCCGCGCGCTGAGGCAGTGGTCGCTGGAGAAAAGCTGCAGCATCGCCTGGATGCGGGCGATTTCGCTCGCCTCGTGCTGGCGGAAATAGCGATGCAGCTCTTCGCTCAGCGCCTGAAGGTCGAAATCGGGCTTGTGCAGGGCGTAGACCTCGGTCATCTGCTTGCTTTCCAGCTCGATCCAGCCGCGCTCCTGGAAGTAGTCCAGGGCCTTCACCACGCGGCTGCGCTCGGCGCCGTACTCACGGTAGAGCCGGTCGAAATCCACCGTGCACCAGGTGCGCGCGCGGGCGGAGGTGCGCACCAGGGCCTCGACGAACTGACGGCGCTCACCCTCGAACTGCTGCATCAGCGCCTCGGGCTCCAGCAGGTGCTTGAAGCGATACTCGGCGAAGTAAGCGAACAGCGGCGCGATGATGCCGCGCAGCTCCAGTTGCACCAGCAGGGTCTTGAGCGGTAGCTGGCGGATGTTGCTCTGGTCGGAAAGGGCGCCGAGCATCAGCTCCCAGCGGTCTCCCCCCTGCCCCGCCGCCTTCAATTCCTCCAGCACCTGGCGGATGCCAGTCAGCTCCGGGGTATCGCCATAAACGAAATTTTCCAGGACGTTGAGGCTGTCGCGGTTGGCCAGCACGAGGCAGTCCGAGGGCCGGCCATCGCGTCCGGCGCGGCCGATTTCCTGGCTGTAGTTCTCCACCGACTTGGGCAGGTCGAAGTGCACCACCTGACGGATATCGGCCTTGTCGATGCCCATGCCGAAGGCAATGGTGGCGACCATGACATTCACCTCGCCGTGCATGAAGCGGCGCTGCAAATCCTCCCGCGCTTGATGATCCATGCCGGCGTGATAGGCACTGGCGGCGATGCCGCGTTCGCTGAGGCGCCGGGCAACGTCTTCGGCGGTCTTCTGCAGGGTCACGTAGACAATGGCCGGCTGCCCCGCGCGCGGCCCCAGCCAACTCACCAGGCGCTCCAGCTTGTGCTCGCCGGCCACCGGCTCGACCAGCAGGTTGAGGTTGCTGCGGTAGAAGCCGGTGGTGATCACGTCGGCATCGGCGATGGCGAACTTGCGCTGCATGTCGACGATGACCGCCGGCGTTGCTGTGGCGGTCAGCAGCAGTACCTGGGGAATGCCGAACTGGCGCTGGTACTCGGGCAGCTTGAGGTAGTCGGGGCGGAAGTTGTGGCCCCATTCGGAGATGCAGTGGGCCTCGTCCACCACCAGCAGGGAAATCGGCACCTGCTGGATGAAGCTGCGGAAGCGTTCATTCTTCAGGCGCTCCACCGAGATCATCAGGATCTTCAGCTCGCCGGAGCGCGCCCGCGCCATGACCTCGGCGGCCTCCTCGCGGCTCTGCGCCGAATCGATGCTGGCGGCGGCGATGCCGTGGCGATGGAGAAACGCCAGCTGGTCCTGCATCAGCGCCAGCAACGGCGACACCACCAGGGTCAGGTGCGGCAGGTGCAGGGCCGGCAGCTGGTAGCACAGCGATTTTCCGGAGCCGGTGGGAAAGATGGCCGCAGCCGAGCGGCCGGCCAGCACGGCGGAGATGGCGGCTTCCTGGCCGGGGCGGAAATGGTCGTAGCCGAATACGCGAGCAAGGGTCGTGTTGGGCATGGGGCTCACTCCATTGAGGGGGCCTTGATGATGGATGAAGGCGGCATCAGACGCGGCTGGGCGGAAGGAGGATAAGTCCGGAAATCAGTGTCGTAGGGTGGACCACGCTCCACCGGTCCACCATTGGCTGCCCGGTGTAGCGACGATGGTGGACATGAAGAGCGATGTCCACCCTACGGCCTGAACCCGGTACGACGTTTCATAGGATGGATCCTGGCGCCGGAAATGAAAAAGCCGCCCGGAGGCGGCTTCTTCAGTCAGGACGCGGCGCGGCTTAGAGCTTCGGGCCGGCGTTCTTGATGGCGTCGGAGACCTCGAACTTCTTGAAGTTCTCGATGAACTGCTTGGCCAGGGCCTGGGCAGCTTCGTCGTAGGCAGCCTTGTCAGCCCAGGTGTTGCGCGGGTTGAGCAGGTTGGTGTCGACGCCAGGAACGGCCTTCGGCACGTCCAGGTTGATGGTGTCCAGGTGCTCGGTCTCGGCGCCGATCAGAGCACCGCTCTGGATGGCAGCGATCACGCCACGGGTGGTCGGGATGTTGAAGCGCTTGCCGACGCCGTAGCCACCGCCGGTCCAGCCGGTGTTGACCAGGTACACCTTGGAGCCGAAGCCCTGGATGCGCTTGATCAGCAGTTCGGCGTACTCGCCAGCCGGGCGCGGGAAGAAGGGTGCGCCGAAGCAGGTGGAGAAGGTGGACTTGATGCCACCGCCGGAACCCATTTCGGTGGAGCCGACCAGCGCGGTGTAGCCGGACAGGAAGTGGTAGGCAGCCTGCTCGTTGTTCAGGATGGAAACGGGCGGCAGCACGCCGGTCAGGTCGCAGGTCAGGAAGATGACCGCGTTCGGCTCGCCGGCACGGTTGGCCTCGACGCGCTTCTCCACCAGGTGCAGCGGGTAGGCGGCACGGGTGTTCTGGGTCAGGCTGTCATCGCTGTAGTCGGGCAGGCGGGTTTCCGGGTTCAGCACCACGTTTTCCAGCACGGCGCCGAACTGGATGGCTTTCCAGATCACCGGCTCGTTTTTCTCGGACAGGTCGATGCACTTGGCGTAGCAGCCGCCTTCGATGTTGAACACGGTGCCCACGCCCCAGCCGTGCTCGTCGTCACCGATCAGGTAACGGCTCGGGTCGGCGGACAGGGTGGTCTTGCCGGTGCCGGACAGGCCGAAGAACAGGGTGGTATCGCCCTCTTCGCCCACGTTGGCGGCGCAGTGCATCGGCAGTACGTCCTTTTCCGGCAGCAGGAAGTTCTGCACGGAGAACATGGCCTTCTTCATTTCACCGGCGTAGCGCATGCCGGCGATCAGGACTTTCTTGGCGGCGAAGTTGAGGATCACGCAGCCATCGGAGTTGGTGCCATCACGCTCCGGCTCGCAGACGAAGTTCGGCGCGTTGAGGATCTGCCACTCCTGGCGGGACTGCGGGTTGAACTGTTCCGGGTTGATGAACAGGCAACGGCCGAACAGGTTGTGCCAGGCGGTCTCGGTGGTCATCTTGACGGCCAGGTAGTGCTCGGGATCGGCACCGACGTGCACGTGGGAGACGAAACGCTCGCGTTCGGTCACATAAGCTTCAACGCGGGCCCACAGTGCATCGAATTTGTCCGCCGGGAAGGGACGGTTGATGTTGCCCCAGGCGATCTTGGCTTCGGTGCTCGGCTCTTGAACGATGAAACGATCTGCCGGAGAACGACCAGTGCGGTGACCAGTCTTCACTACCAACGAACCGTTGGCGGCCAGTTCACCCTCGCCACGGCGGATGGCCTCTTCGACCAGTTGCGCGGCGCTGATATCGGTGTACACGGCGTTATTGGCTTGCGTCATGTGGTTCCCCGTCGGCGAAAAGCCGAGTCCTCCAAACGATTTGTAGTGGGTATTGCGACCCCCTACCGCGAAAAAAGTGCGCGCGATTATGCCAGAAAAGCCCGCTTTGGGTAGAAACCTCCTGTCAGCCGGGCATATTCATGACCGATAATCGCACCCCGGTCACGCAGCGACCCCGCAGGCACACTACATATTCAGTGGCGGGTTTGCGAAGGTGCCACGCTGCCACCACCGGCGAACAGTTGGGCGACATCCGCCGCGTCGAAGATGTAGCGCTGGTTGCAGAACTGGCAGTCGATCTCCACGGTGCCACCGTGCTCCTGCAGCAGCGCCTCGGCGTCTTCCTTGCCCAGGCTGACCAGGGCATTGGCGGAGCGCTGGCGCGAGCAGCTGCAACGGAAATGGATGGCCAGGGGATCGAACAGGCGCACCGCTTCCTCGTGGTAGAGGCGGTGCAGCAGGGTTTCGTTGTCCAGGCCGAGCAGTTCTTCGGCGGTCAGGGTGTCGGCCAGGGTGGTCAGGTGCTGCCAACTGGCCTCGCGGGCCTCCGGGTCCTTCAGGCGGTCGGCGGGCAGGGCCTGGAGCAGCATGCCCCGGGCATTGCGGCCGTCGGCGTTGAGCCAGAATCGGGTGGGCAGCTGCTGGGAATTGTCGAAGTAGGACGAAAGGCTTGCCGCCAGCGTGGCGCCTTCGAGGGCGACGATGCCCTGGTAGCGCTGGCCCTGCTTCGGGTCCACGGTCAGGGTCAGCACGCCTTCGGGCATCAGCTCGTGAAGACCGGCGCCGGGGGTGACCTGGCTGGCGTGGTAGCGGGCGATGCCGCGCACCTCGCGGTCGCTGGAGCATTCCACCATCAGCAGCGGAACCGCGCCGGAGGAACGCGCCTGCAGGATCAGCAGGCCGTCGAACTTGAGGGTGCCGACCAGCAGGGATGCGGCGGCGAGCATTTCACCGAGCAGTTGGGCGACCGGCTCCGGGTAGGGATGCTTGGCCAGGACGTGGGCGTAGCTCTCGCCGAGGGAGACCAGTTCGCCGCGCACATCGGTGTCGTCGAACAGAAAACGTTGGGTGAAATCGCTCATGCCGGACTCGCTGCGTTTTGGCCAGAGTGGCCGAAAGGCTGGCAATTTTAGGCGCAAATCGATGGGTCGACCAAGGGCCGGCTATCTATCGCCGGCGCGGGCGTTTTCTATCGATCGGTTTCACTCATGACCGCCACGCAGGAAGTGGATCTGCCGCCGCTGTTTCTTGGTCGGCCGGCCGTCGGTCTGGATGCCCAGGGCGCCCGCCTTGCGCAGCGCGGCAGCTTCCTCGCGCTTGGCCAGGCTCTCGGCGGTTTCTTCATAGAGCAACTGCGCCTCGGGGGCGCCCCGGCGTACCGCGGAGAGGGCGCGAACCACCACGGTGCGCTCGTCGAAGCCGGCGCGGATCACGTACTCGTCGCCGACTCTCGGTTCCTTGGACGGCTTGCAGCGCTCGCCGTGGTGGTGGACCTTGCCACCTTCGATCGCTTCCTTGGCCAGGGCGCGGGTCTTGTAGAAGCGCGCGGCCCAGAGCCATTTGTCGAGGCGCACCTTGTCATCGTCTTTGCGGTCTTTTTCACTCATGACTCATTTCCATCGCACCCGGGCTGCCTCAATCGCCAGCCCGGTCTAAGCTCAGCCAGGGTCCAGGTGCAGTTGTCACATGGCCCCACTAGAATGCGCCAACTTTACCGGAAAGCCTGCAGTGAAGACTTTCGACCATCTCTCCGTGATCGGACTCCGTGAGTGGATCGCCCTGCCGGATCTCGGCATGGTCGGACTGCGCGCGAAGATCGATACCGGGGCCAGCACCTCCACCCTGCACGCCAGCGACATCGTGCCGTTCGAGAAGCACGGCGAGCGCTGGGTACGGTTCACCGCGCACCTCGGCACCCTGGTGCAGCGGCGTCACCGGTGCGAGGCGCAGGTGGTTTCGGTGAAGACCATAAAAAGCTCCAACGGCCAGGCGCAGACCCGCTATGTCATCCGCACCAAGGTTGCGCTGGGTGACCGGGTCTGGCCCATCGAGTTCACCCTGGCCTGCCGCAAGACCATGCGCTACCGCGTACTGCTGGGCTCCAAAGCCCTGGTGCAGGCACAGCTGGTGGTCAATCCGGCCCTTACCTACGTTCAGGAAAAACCGACTCTTTCCCTTCCGGGTGCCCAATGAAAATCGCCGTGTTATCGCGCAATCCGCGCCTGTATTCGACTCGCCGCCTGGTAGAGGCCGGCCAGCAGCGCGGCCATGAGATGGTGGTGATAGACACCCTGCGCGCCTATATGAACATCGCCAGCCACAAGCCGCAGATCCACTATCGCGGCCAGCCGCTGGAAGGCTTCGACGCGGTGATCCCGCGCATCGGCGCCTCGGTCACCTTCTATGGCTGCGCCGTATTGCGTCAGTTCGAGATGATGGGGGTATTCCCGCTCAACGAGTCGGTGGCCATCACCCGCTCGCGGGACAAGCTGCGTTCGCTGCAACTGCTCTCGCGCAAGGGCATCGGTCTGCCGGTGACCGGCTTCGCCCACTCGCCGGACGACATCCCCGACCTGATCCGCATGGTCAATGGCGCCCCGCTGGTGATCAAGGTGCTGGAAGGCACCCAGGGCATCGGAGTGGTGCTCTGCGAAACGGAGAAGGCGGCCGAATCGGTGATCGAGGCCTTCATGGGCCTGAAGCAGAACATCATGGTCCAGGAATACATCCGCGAGGCCGGCGGCGCCGACATCCGCTGCTTCGTGGTGGGCGACAAGGTGATCGCGGCGATGAAGCGCCAGGCCAAGCCCGGCGAGTTCCGCTCGAACCTGCACCGTGGCGGCAGCGCCAGCCTGATCAAGATCACCCCGGAAGAACGCATGACCGCCATCCGCGCCGCCAAGGTCATGGGCCTGGCGGTGGCGGGTGTGGATATCCTGCGTTCACATCATGGGCCGCTGGTGATGGAGGTGAACTCCTCCCCCGGCCTGGAAGGCATCGAGACCACTACCAGCAAGGATGTAGCCGGCATCATCATCGAGCACCTGGAAAAGAACGCCTGCCCCAACTCGACACGCACCAAGGGGAAGGGGTGAGCCGGATGAGGCAACGCATGCGTTGCCCCGGCGAACGACCGGCCATGGATGACCGGGCCGGGGGTGGGCGAAGCGACGCTGCTGCGACAGGGATGTCGACGCCGACCTTCACCTGATAGCTGTGGGGGCGAATTCATTCGCTTAGCGGGCCGCAGGCCCGCCCTGCGGACTCACATGGGGCCAGCTCCGCTGGCCAATCGCGATTGAAATCGCTCCTACAGGCTCCTTTCCATCAGCTGCCGGCCCTCCCGCTCGCGAATCCAGCTACGTAGGATGGGTGGAGCGGAGCGATACCCATGCGGACGGGGCTGATGGGTATCGCAAGCTCCACCCATCCTACGACCTGAAACCTGTACGAATTCATTCGCTAAGCGGGCCGCAGGTCCGCCCTGCGGACTCACCCGGGGCCAGCTCCGCTGGCCAATCGCGATTGAAATCGCCCCCACAGGAGAAGCACGGCAGTCCCGTAGGGTGGGCTTCAGCCCACCAGGGGAGGTCAGCGTGGGCTAAAGCCCACCCTACAAGATGTGTTTTCACTGTCTGTCCTACAGGCTCCCGGCCATCAGCGGCCGACCGGCTCGCTCGCGGATCCAGCCCTGGAAGCCCTCCTCATCCAGCGGCCGGCTGAAGTGATAGCCCTGGCCAAGCTCGCAGCCACGCTGACGCAGCATGGCCAATTGCTCCTCGCTCTCGATGCCTTCGGCGATGCACTCCAGGCCCAGGTTGCGGCCGATGGCCAGGATGGTTTCCACCAGGGCGAGGTCGCTGGCGTCGCTGGTCAGGCCGTCGACGAAACTGCGGTCGATCTTCAGGCGATCAAGGGGCAGCCGCTTGAGGTAGGCAAGGGATGAATAGCCCGTGCCGAAGTCGTCGATGGCGAAGCGCACGCCCAGCACCTTGAGCGCCTGCATGGCCGAAATGCACTGTTCCACCTCTTCCAGCAGGCTGCCTTCGGTGATCTCCAGCTCCAGACGGCCAGCCGGGACGCCGTGGCGTTCCAGGGCATTGCGGATGCGCTCGACGAAGCCCGGCTTGCGCAGCTCGCGCGGACTGACGTTGATCGCCAGCACCAGCCAGGGCCACTCGGCCTGCCAGTTGGCCAGGCAGCGGCAGGCGCTTTCCAGCATCCAGTCCGACAGTTCGATGATCAGCCCGGTCTCTTCGGCCAGCGGAATGAACTGCGCGGGCGGCACCTCGCCACGGCTGGGGTGGTGCCAGCGCATCAGCGCCTCGGCGCCCAGCACCCGGCCATCGGCCAGGGCCAGTTGCGGCTGGAACACGAGGCTCAGCTGGCCGCGATCGATGGCCTGGCGCAGTTCGCTCTGCAGCTGCAGGCGCTGGTCGATGGCGGCCTGCATCTCCGGGGCGAAGAAGTGCAGTGCGTTGCGGCCGGACTGCTTGGCCCGGTACATGGCGGTATCCGCCTGCTTGAGCACGTCGGCGGCGACCTGCTCGGTGAAGGGGTGCAGGGCGATGCCGATGCTGGCACTGACCACCAGTTCGTGCTCGCCGATGCTGTAGCTGCCATGCAGGCTCTGCAGCAGCTTGTCGCCCACCTCTGCGGCGAGCTTGCCGGCCTGTTCCGGGGCATCGGCCAGGGCTTCCAGCAACACCACGAATTCGTCGCCGCCCAGGCGCGCCAGGGTGTCCTCATTGCGCAGGCAACCGGCCAGGCGCGCGGTGACGTCACGCAGCAGGGCGTCGCCCACCGGGTGGCCAAGGCTGTCGTTGACCGTCTTGAAGTGGTCGAGGTCGATGAACAGGAGCGCGCCGTAGCGGCCTTCGCGCTTCTCGCGGGCCATGGCGTGCTGCAGGCGGTCGAGCAGCAGGCGGCGGTTCGGCAGGCCGGTGAGTTCGTCGCTGTAGGCCAGGCGTTCGATCTCGCGCTGGTAGCGCTGGCGTTCGGAGATGTCGGTGATGCTCAGGCGGATCAGCGGCCGCCCCTCGCCGGGCAGGCGCACCAGGCGGACTTCGCAGGGGCGCACGCGGCCATTCACGTCGCGCATCAGCCAGTCGAAGGTCGGCGTGTCGCCCTTGAGCGCTGCGCGGGTGTGGGCGTTGCCCACCTCCCGCGATGACTGGCCGTCGGCCTGCAGTGGCGGGCTGAACGTGGTGGGCATCTGGCCCCGCAGCTGCTCGCGGGGCAGGCCGAACAGGCGCGCGGCGTTCTCGTTGGCCTCGACTATGCCGTGCTGCGGGTCGAACACCAGGATGGCCTCCGGGGCGTGCTCCACCAGGGTGCGGTAGCGCGCCTCGGCCTCATGGCGGGCGCTGATGTCCTCCACCAGCGCCAGCAGGGCATAGAGCTGGCCGTCCAGGTCGCGCACGCCACGCACGTTGACCCGCGTGTGCACGGTGCCACCCGACCCCTTCATGAAACGCTTGTCCAGTTCGTAGCCATCGCGCTCGCCCTTGCGCACCTCCTCCAGCAGGGCTTCTTCGGCGACGCGGTCCTCGGCGAAGGTCATGCTCATCCAGTCGACGCCGCGCAGTTGCTCACGGGAACGGCCGAGGATGCTGCAGAGCTTGTAGTTGACCTCTTCCCAGCGCTGGTCCGGTGTACACAGGGCCATGCCGATCAGCGGCGCCTCGAAGAACAGGTGCAGGTGCTTGTCGCGCTCATGCTGCAGGCGTTCGGCGCGTTTCTGGCTGGTCAGGTCGAGCATCGCGCCGTAGATGCGGATCACCTGGTCGCCGTCGTGCTCGGCCAGGCCCTTGATGCGCACCCAGCGCGGAGTGCCCCGCGCGGCCTGCAAGCGCAATTCCACGTCGAAGGGTTCGGCGCTGCGCAGGCATTGCTCCAGAGTGTCCTCCAGCAGGGCGCGGCTCGCCGGGTCGAAGTAGCTCAGCATCTGCCCGAGGCTTGGCGCACCGGCGCTGGGGTCCAGTTCGCAGATGCGGAAGCTGCCCTCGCTCCAGGCCATTTTCAGGGTGGTGATGTCCAGCACCCAGCTGCCGATGTCGGCGATGGCCTCGGTCTGGTTCAGCAGATGGGTCTGGCGCAGCAATTCGTCGCGCCGGGTGTCCAGCTCCTCGGAAAGCATCTCGCGGTTGCTGACGTCGTGCTGCAAGGCGACGAAGTGGCTGATGCCGAGTTCGTCGCGCATGGGCGCCACGGTGATTTCGTTCCAGAACAGGCTGCCGTCCTTGCGGTAGTTGCGCAGCACCAGGTGGCACTGTTCGCCGCGCTGCAGGGCGGCCTGCAGGCGCGGCAGCTCGGACTGGTTGCGGTCGTGGTGCAGGAGGAAACGCCAGTTGTTGCCCAGGGCTTCTTCCCGCGGGTAGCCGCTCATCTGCTCGAAGGCCGGGTTGCAGTAGATCAGCGGCTGGTCGGGCTGGCGCGCGTCGGCGATGGTCACCCCCAGGGGGCTGGCCTGCAGCGCCAGATTGGAAAGCGCCAGTTCCTTCTGCATTTCGTCGCGGCGGCCGAGGGCCAGGCGCAGGTCGCTCAGGCTGCGGCCCACCAGCAGGGCGGACATCATCAGCAGCAGCACGCTGAAATACAGCTCCACGCCCCACTGCGATTCCACCATGGGGGAACTCACGCCCAGCTGGCGCAGCAGCGGCAGGGCCAGCACGGTCACGGCGGTGAGGCCCGCGCCGCAGAGGGCGCCGGGAAAGCCCCAGACCAGGGCGAGGCCGAGCATCATCAGGCCGATGGGCGGCAAGGTGAGGATCGGCGGCACCAGGGTCAGCAACCAGGGGATCAGCAGCGCCAGGGCCAGCAGCAGCGGCCAGGGCGGCAGGCGGTACAGGGCCTCCGAGTGCACCTGCACGGGCTCCGGCACCCAGCCACGGCGGCTGAGCGGCGGCGTCAGGTAGGTGAGCAGCGGCAGGCTCACGGCCAGGGTGGTCAGGTTGGCGCCGGGCCAGATCAGCATCGCGGCGCTGCCCCAGCTCTCCGGCGAGGTGTTGCCGGTGAGCACCAGCGCCGCCTGTTCGCCATAGATCAGCAGGGTGACCGGCAGCAGCACACCACAGACCATGAAGCGCAGCAGCTCGCCGAAGTCCCGTAGGTCGGCATGGCAGCCGGCGCGCCTGAGGGACCACCAGCCGACGACGACCGCGAGGGTTTCCGGCACGGCATAGAGCGGCGCCCAGTACCAGTCCATGTCCCAGAGCGGGACACTGAGCAGCGCATTGAAGTAGATCGCGGGCAGCACCCGTGCGCCCCACCAGAGGCTGAACACCAGACCGAGGGCGAAGGGCAGGTACCAAACGGCCAGGCCACTGCTGGCCTGCGTCGCGAGGGACACCCAGGTAGCCAGATGCAGCAGCGGCAACGGCAACCACCAGGTCCATTGGGGAAGTCGGAAGGGAGCAGCTGGCATACTGACCTCATGTCGATGCGCAAGCTGAGAATAGCCCACAGCCGACCAAGCGTAGCCCGATCGAATGGCGCGATGAGATGACCCCCGATGGCAGGTCCGAATCTGTGACAGACGGGATTTAAGTTCGTGGATGGGTGGAGCTTGCGATACCCATCAGCCCCGTCCGCATGGGTATCGCTCCGCTCGCGGAGCGCCGCCCGACCCATCCTACGCATTGGCCAGTGGCGCACCCACGGTATTCCGTTCCGCACGAAAAGGAGCCGAGCAAAGGCCAGGCTAGGAGGAAATCGGTGAGAAAGCGGAGTTGACGCCTGTCAATGAGCATTTCTCACCGATTTCTGACAACGCATGGCCGAAGCGCAGGCCCTTTTCGTAGGAACCTACACAGCGTCGCGGGGGAGCATTAGCCCCAGGGGCAGGCAGACCCGCGCTTCCAGGCCGCCGCCGGAGCGGTTGCGCAACTCGACACTGCCGCCGTGCTGGGCGGCGATGCGCTTGACGATGGCCAGGCCCAGACCGGTGCCCTTGCCGCCACGGGCGCGGTCGCCGCGGATGAAGGGGTTGAAGATGTCCTGAAGTTCCGCGGGGTCGATGCCGGCGCCACGGTCGAGCACGCTCAGCACCACGTAGGGCGCGGCGTTATCTCCGGCCAGGAAGGCCGCCACTTCGACGCCGTTGCCGCCATATCGCAGTGCATTCTCGATCAGGTTCACCAGCAGGCGCTTGATCGAAACCCGCCGCAGCGGAAACGGCGGCAACGGTTCCAGGCACAGGCGCACCTGTTCCTGCTGCTGGTTGTAGGGCGCCACCACCTCGCGCACCAGTTCGCTCAGGTCGAGCTCTTCGACACGCTCGTCGCGGCCGTCGCGGATGAAGGCGAGGAACTGGTCGAGGATGGCGTCCATGTCCTCGATGTCGCGGACCATGTCCTCGGTCAGTTCGGAGTCATTGCTCATCAGCTCCAGGGACAGCCGCAGGCGCGTCAGCGGCGTGCGCAGGTCATGGGAAACACCGGCCAGCATCAGCTCGCGCTCGCGGGCGCCACGTTCGACGTCTTCGGCCATCTGGTTGAAGGCGCGGTACACCTCGGCCATTTCGCTCGGCGTGTCGCTCACCGGCAGCCGCACGCTGCGGCCCTGGCCCACCTGGCGGGCGGCGAAGACCAGGCGCTTGAGGGGTGCATTGAGCTGGCGCACGAAGATCCAGGCGGCAGCGGTGGAGAGCAGGCCGATGCCGAGGAACCAGCCGAGCACGCTCCAGATACGCTGGCCACGCAGGGGGTGTGGATAAAGCGGGATGCGCACCCAGTCCGGGCCCAGCTCCGGGGCGTGGACCCAGAGCGCCGGCGGGCTCTGGGCGCGCAGGCGCACCTCGGTGCCCGGGCCGAGCTCGGCCTGCATCTGGCGCTGGAAGATCTCGCTGTAGGGCCAGTGCTGCTCGCTGGCCGGCACGGCATCGCGGGTGACCCGCTTGAGCCCGGCGGCCTTGGCCAGGTCATGGCGTTCTTCTTCGCTCGCGGCCCAGTAGGCGCGCAGGGTCAGCGCCGCACCGTGGCTGTACTGGCGATCCACCAGCACATCCTCGTTCATCATCAGGTAGACCAGGGTCAGCGCCTTGGAAAACAGCACGACGATGAGCACCAGCCAGAGGGTGCGGGAGAAGAAGCTCTGCGGGAACCAGTAGGGGGTGCGCATCACCACCCTGGGTTGCCCGGCGGCGGGAACCCCCGCCGCGCGTTCACTTGTTGCCATCGGGTACGAACACGTAGCCGACGCCCCAGACGGTCTGGATGTAGCGCGGCTTGGAAGGGTCCGGTTCGATCAGCCGGCGCAGACGGGATATCTGCACGTCGATGGAGCGCTCCAGGGCGTCCCATTCGCGGCCGCGGGCCAGGTTCATCAGTTTGTCGCGGGTCAGCGGCTCGCGGGCGTGCTGGACCAGCGCCTTGAGTACGGCGAACTCACCGGTGGTGAGCATCTGCACGTTATCGCCCTTCTTCAGCTCGCGGGTGGCGAGGGATAGCTCGTACTCGCCGAAGCTGACGCTCTCCTCCTCGCTGGCCGGGGCGCCCGGCACCTGCGGCGCCTGGCGGCGCAGCACGGCCTTGATCCGCGCCAGCAGCTCACGGGGATTGAAGGGCTTGGCCAGGTAGTCGTCGGCGCCCAGCTCCAGCCCCTGGATGCGGCTGGACTCGTCGCCCTTGGCGGTGAGCATGATGATCGGCACCTGGTTGTTGGTGGCGCGCAGCCGGCGGCAGGCCGACATGCCGTCCTCGCCGGGCAGCATCAGGTCCAGCACCACCAGGTTGAAGAGTTCGCGAGCCAGCAGGCGGTCCATCTGCTCGACGTTCTCCACCGCGCGCACGCGGAAGCCCTGCTCATCGAGAAAGCGCTCGAGGAGGCGGCGCAGACGGGCGTCGTCATCGACTATGAGGATCTTTTCGCCTTCAGCGGTCGGGTTGCTGCTCATGATTTCTCCTGTATGCAAGCCGCGCATTATCGCTTGCTGGCAGTGCGCCGCGGCTTGCCCATTGTTAGCAGATTTTTCCCCGAACGGTTCCCTACCCTTCGGAACTCGATGTTTATAATGCGGCGCCTTTCATCACCGGCGAGCCCTGGCTCGCTGGTCTGTTTTTCCGCGGTAGCCGCCGTGGCACGGCCCGGGCTGCCGCCCATGCAGGTGTTTTCAATGGATAGCATCAACAACCGCATCGCCGAAGAACTGGGTGTGCGCCCGCAACAGGTCGCCGCTGCCGTGGAACTGCTGGACGAAGGCTCCACCGTGCCCTTCATCGCCCGTTACCGGAAGGAAGTCACCGGCAGTCTCGACGATACCCAGCTGCGTACCCTGGAAGAACGCCTGCGCTACCTGCGCGAAATGGAGGACCGCCGCGGCGCGATCCTCGCCAGCATCACCGAGCAGGGCAAGCTGACCCCGGAGCTGGAGCGCGAGATCAAGCTCGCCGACACCAAGACCCGCCTGGAAGACCTCTACCTGCCCTATAAGCAGAAGCGCCGCACCAAGGGCCAGATCGCCCTGGAAGCCGGCCTCGGCGAACTGGCCGATGCCCTGTTCAACGACCCGAGCCTGACCCCGGAAACCGAAGCCGAGCGATTCATCGACGCCGAGAAGGGCTTCGCCGACACCAAGGCGGTGCTCGAGGGCGCGAAGTACATCCTCATGGAGCGCTTCGCCGAAGACGCCACCCTGCTCGCCAGCCTGCGCGGTTTCCTCAAGGACAACGCCACCCTCTCCGCCCGCCTGGTAGCCGGCAAGGAGCAGGAAGGCGCCAAGTTCAGCGACTACTTCGAGCATGACGAGAACCTCAAGGGCGTGCCGTCCCACCGTGCCCTGGCGATCTTCCGTGGCCGCAACGAGGGCGTGCTGAGCATCGCCCTGAAGGTCGGCGAGGAACTGCCGGGCACCATGCACCCCTGCGAGCTGATGATCGGCGAGCGCTTCGGCGTCCAGAACCAGGGCCGCGCCGCCGACAAGTGGCTGGCCGAGGTGGTGCGCTGGACCTGGAAGGTCAAGCTCTACACCCACCTGGAAACCGACCTGCTGGGCGAGCTGCGCGAAGCCGCCGAAGGCGAGGCGATCAACGTCTTCGCCCGCAACCTGCACGACCTGCTGCTGGCCGCCCCGGCCGGCCCGCGCGCCACCCTGGGCCTGGACCCGGGCCTGCGCACCGGCTGCAAGGTGGCGGTGGTCGACGCCACCGGCAAGCTGCTGGACACCGCCACCGTCTACCCCCACGTGCCGCACAACAAGTGGGACGAGACCCTGGCGATCCTCGGCAAGCTCTGCGCCAAGCACGGCGTCGACCTGATCGCCATCGGCAACGGCACCGCCAGCCGCGAGACCGACAAGCTGGCCATCGAGCTGATCAAGAAGTACCCCGCCCTGAAGATGACCAAGATCATGGTCAGCGAGGCCGGCGCCTCGGTGTACTCCGCCTCGGAACTGGCGGCGCGGGAATTCCCCGAGTTGGACGTGTCCCTGCGTGGCGCGGTGTCCATCGCCCGCCGCCTGCAGGACCCGCTGGCCGAACTGGTGAAGATCGACCCGAAATCCATCGGCGTCGGCCAGTACCAGCACGACGTGTCCCAGGTGCAGCTGGCACGCAGCCTGGACGCCGTGGTCGAGGACTGCGTGAACGCCGTGGGCGTGGACGTCAACACCGCTTCCGCCGCCCTGCTGGCGCGCATCTCCGGCCTCAACGCGACCCTGGCGCAGAACATCGTCAGCTACCGTGACGCCAACGGCGCCTTCAAGACCCGCAATGAATTGAAGAAGGTCAGCCGCCTGGGCGAGAAGACCTTCGAGCAGGCCGCCGGCTTCCTCCGCGTGATGAACGGCGACAACCCGCTGGACGCCTCCGCGGTGCACCCGGAAACCTACCCGCTGGTGCAGCGCATCGCCGAAGGTACCGGCCGCGACATCCGCTCGCTGATCGGCGACTCGGGCTTTCTCAAGCGCCTCGACCCGGCCAAGTTCACCGACGAGACCTTCGGCCTGCCCACCGTCACCGACATCCTCAAGGAACTGGACAAGCCCGGCCGCGACCCGCGCCCCGAGTTCAAGACCGCCGAGTTCCAGGAAGGCGTGGAAAGCCTGAAGGACCTCAAGCCCGGCATGGTGCTGGAAGGCGTGGTGACCAACGTCACCAACTTCGGCGCCTTCGTCGACATCGGCGTCCACCAGGACGGCCTGGTGCACATCTCCGCGCTGTCGGAGAAGTTCGTCAAGGACCCGTACGAAGTGGTCAAGGCCGGAGACATCGTCCGCGTCAAAGTCATGGAAGTGGACATCCCGCGCAACCGCGTCGGCCTGTCCATGCGCATGGGCGACACCCCCGGCGAGAAGGTCGAGGGCCCACGCGGCGGCAACCGCCAGGGCGGCCAGCCGCGCCAGCAGCAGGGTGCCCCGCGCCACAGCGCACCGCCGACCAGCGGCGCCATGGCCTCGCTCTTCGCCAACGCCAAGCAGATCAAGAAGAAATGACCATGGAGTTCACCGAGCAGCAGACCACCAGCGCCTTCAGCAAGCTGCTGGGCATCGAGCCGCTGAGCCTGGGCGACGGCGTCGCCGAGGCTCGCCTGCCCATGGACGAAAACCTGCGCAACCGTGCCCAGGTGATGCACGGCGGGGCGATCTTCTCCCTGCTGGACATCACCATGGGGCTGGCCTGTACCAGCAGCCACGGCTTCGACCGGCGCAGCGCCACCCTGGAATGCAAGATCAACTACATCCGCCCGGTGGCGGAGGGCGAAGTGATCTGCAGGGCGCGGGTGCTGCACGCCGGCACACGCACCCTGGTGGTGGAAGCCGACGTGCTGCAGGGCGACAAGCTGGTCGCTCGGGGACAAGGCACCTTCGCCCAGCTGTAACCGCAGGTCAGCGACAAAGCTCTATTCTGGACAAAGCGACAACGCGAGCCGTCGGTTGGAAAAGTATTTCGGCCGGCGGCGAAGTCCGCCTCTTGTAGACAGCTTGGTCCACCCCCATATTGGGGCGACCGACGCGTGAAGGATTCCAAATTGAGCGATCTTCTTTCCCGCCGCCTGGCCCTGCTCGGCGAGCGCGCCAACCTGACCCTGCTCACCCGCTGCCTGCATGGCATCGAGCGTGAATGCCTGCGGGTCGACGGCAATGGCCAACTGGCGCTGACGCCACACTCCCCCGCCCTGGGCTCGGCCCTGACCCACGGGCAGATCACCACGGACTATTCCGAATCCCTGCTGGAGTTCATCACCCCGGCCGAGACCGATCCGGCGCAGACCCTGGCGGACCTGGAGAAGGTCCACCGCTTCACCCTGGACAAGCTCGGCGACGAGTTGCTCTGGAGTCCGTCCATGCCCTGCCGCCTGCCGGCGGAGGAAGACATCCCCATCGCCCGCTACGGCAATTCGCCCATCGGTCGCCTGAAGTACGTCTACCGCAAGGGTCTGGCCGTGCGCTACGGCAAGACCATGCAGTGCATCGCCGGCATCCACTACAACTACTCGCTGCCCGAGGCGCTCTGGCCGCTGCTCAAGCAGGCCGAAGGCGACCCGCAGAGCGACCGCGAGTATCAGTCGGCGCGCTATATCGCGATGATTCGCAACTTCCGCCGCTACAGCTGGCTGCTGATGTACCTGTTCGGCGCCGCCCCGGCCCTGGACAAGAGCTTCCTGCGCGGCCGCCCCCACGATCTCGACAGCCTGGACGCCGACACCCTCTACCTGCCCTACGCCACCAGCCTGCGGATGAGCGACCTGGGCTACCAGAACAATGCCCAGGCCGGCCTCACGCCCTGCTACAACAGCCTCGACAGCTACCTGTCGAGCCTGCGCCAGGCGGTGTCCACGCCCTACCCGCCCTATACCGAGATCGGCACCAAGCAGAATGGCGAATGGGTGCAGCTGAACACCAACGTGATCCAGATCGAGAACGAGTACTACTCGAGCATCCGCCCCAAACGCGTCACCTACACCGGCGAGCGGCCGATCCAGGCGCTGATGGCCCGTGGCGTGCAGTATGTGGAAGTGCGCTGTCTGGACATCAACCCCTTCCTGCCGCTGGGCATCGACCTGACCGAGGCGCGCTTCCTCGACGCCTTCCTGCTGTTCTGCGCCCTGCAGGACAGCCCGCCGATGGCCGGCGAGGAATGCCGGGGCTGCACCGACAACTTCCAGCGTGTGGTCAAGGAAGGCCGCCGACCGGGCCTCACGCTGCAACGCCATGGCCAGGCCATCGGCCTGACCGAATGGGCCCTTGAGCTGCTCGACCGCATCAGTCGCACCGCCGAGCTTCTGGACGCCGCCCACGGCGGGCAGGAGCATGCCGAGGCCCTGGCCGCGCAGCGCGCCAAGGTCGCCGACCCGGAGCTCACGCCCTCGGCCCGGGTGCTGGCCGAGCTGCGCGCCAACGGCGAGAGCTTCAGCCAGTTCGCCCTGCGCTACAGCCACCAGCACGCCGACTACTTCCGCAGCCAGCCCCTCAGCGTGGAAGACCAGGCCCGCTTCGAAAGCCTGGCCCGTGAATCCCTGGAAGCGCAGGCGCACCTGGAAGCCGAACCGGAAGTGGATTTCGACACCTTCATCGCCGCCTACCAGGCGAGCATCCTGGGGTTGATCAGCAACTGATCGCCGTATCGCCCCTCAGGCACATACCTGTAGGGGCGAATTTATTCGCCAAGCAGGCCGAAGGTCTGCCCTTCGAATGTTCTGAGGGGGGCAGCTACGCCGCCCTTGGCGAATGAATTCGCCCCTACAGGAAAGCAGTCCGCGCCATATGAGGGCGGAAGTCAGAGTGCCTTTTCGAAGATCTGCGAATTGCGCTGGAAGTTGTACAGCGACGCCCGCGCCACCGGCAGGCGCTCGACGCCGCTGGGCTGGAAGCCGCGTTCGCGGAACCAGTGGGCGGTACGGGTGGTGAGGACGAACAGGGTCTTCAGGCCCACGGCCCGGGCACGCTCCTCGATGCGTTCCAGCAGCTCGTCGCCACGGCCACCATGGCGATACTCCGGGTTCACCGCGAGGCACGCCAGCTCGCCGGCATCGGAGTCGGCGATGGGGTAGAGCGCCGCGCAGGCGATGATCAGGCCGTCGCGCTCGACGATGGTGAACTGCTCGATCTCCCGCTCCAGCACCTCGCGGGAACGGCGCACCAGGATGCCCTGGTCTTCCAGCGGGGTAATCAGGTCGATGAGGCCGCCGACGTCGTCGATGGTGGCCTCGCGCAGGGACTCGAACTGCTCCTGGTCCACCAGCGTGCCGCCGCCGTCGCGGGTGAACAGCTCGGTGAGCAGGGAGCCGTCCTCGGCGTAGCTGACCATGTGGCTGCGCTTGACCCCTTCGCGGCAGGCCTGGGCGGCGGCGTCCAGCAGTTCCGCCTGGTAGTTGTTGCCCAACCGCGCGAGATGCGGCGGTACCTGCTGCGGGCGCAGTTCACGGACCAGCTTGCCGGACTCGTCGATCAGGCCGCGCTCGGCGCCGAACAGGATCAGCTTGTCCGCCCCCAGGTCGATGGCCACGCGGGTGGCCACGTCCTCGCAGGCGAGGTTGAAGATCTCTCCGGTGGGCGAGTAGCCCAGCGGCGAGAGCAGCACGATGGTGCGCTCGTCCAGCAGGCGACCGATGCCCTTGCGGTCCACCCGGCGCACTTCACCGGTGTGGTGGTAGTCGATGCCGTCGACCACGCCTATCGGCCGCGCGGTGACGAAATTGCCGGTGCTCACCCGCAGCCGCGAGCCCTGCATGGGCGAGGCGGCGATATCCATGGACAGACGCGCCTCGATGGCGATGCGCAACTGGCCCACGGCGTCGATCACGCATTCCAGGGTGGGGCCATCGGTGATTCGCAGGTCGCGGTGGAAGTGCGGGGTGAGGCCGCGCGCGGCAAGGCGCGCCTCGATCTGCGGACGCGAACCGTGCACCAGCACCAGGCGCACGCCCAGGCTGTGCAGCAGCACCAGGTCGTGGACGATATTGCCGAAGTTCGGGTGGGCGACGCCTTCACCGGGCAGCATCACCACGAAGGTGCAGTCCCGGTGGGCGTTGATATAGGGGGAAGCGTGACGCAGCCAGTTGACGTAATCGGGCATGGTTCCGTGAGCCTGTGGTTAAGCGAGATGACGAGTGCGGCTCCCAACGATGTGGGAAGGAAAACACGGCGGCGCTTTATCGTCGTCGCATGAGCATCAACGGAAACCCTCCCGGTCAGGACTTGGTGGCGGATTGCAGGCAGTAATGCTGGATGAGCTGGCGCAATAGCGCAACGGTAGGCTCGATCCGTGACAGTTCGAGATGCTCGTCCGGCTGGTGGGCGCAGGCGATATCGCCGGGGCCGAGTACCAGGGTCTCGCAACCGAGCTGCTGAAGATACGGCGCTTCGGTGCCAAAGGCCACCGCCTGCGCGGTATGGCCGGTAAGACGCTCGGCCAGGCGCACCAGATCACTTTCCGGTGACTGCTCGAAGGGCGGCACGGCCGGGAACAGCGGCTTGAAGTCGATCTTCACCTGGTAATGCTCGGCCACCGGGCGCAGGCGCTGGCGGATCACCGCGCGCAGGGTATCCGGATTCATCCCCGGCAGCGGACGCAGGTCGAACTCCAGGCTGCACTGGCCGCAGATGCGGTTGGGGTTGTCGCCGCCATGGATGCAACCGAGGTTGAGGGTCGGCTGCGGCACGGTGAACTGCGGGTTGCGGAATTCCTGCTGCCATTGGCCGCGCAGTTCGATCAGGTCGCTCATCACCGCGTGCATGGCTTCCAGGGCGCTGTGGCCGAGACTGGGGTCGGAGGAATGGCCGCTTTGCCCGAGGATGTCGATGCGCTCCATCATCACCCCTTTGTGCAGGCGGATCGGCTTCAGCCCCGTGGGCTCGCCGATCACCGCCGCGCGGCCGAGGGGCCGCCCGGCCTGGGCCAGGGCGCGGGCGCCGGCCATGGAGCTTTCCTCGTCGCACGTGGCGAGGATGATCAGCGGCTGGCGGAACGGCTGGTCCAGCAGGCCACGCGCAGCTTCGATGGCGAGCGGGAAGAAGCCCTTCATGTCGCAAACACCCAGGCCATACCAGCGGTCACCCACTTCACTGAGCTTCAGCGGGTCGGTTTTCCACAGGCTGGCGTCGAAGGGTACGGTGTCGCTGTGGCCGGCCAGCACCAGGCCGCCGGGGCCGCTGCCGTAGGTGGCCAGCAGGTTGGCCTTGCCCGGCGCCACCTGCTGGATCTCGCAGCGGAAGCCCAGGTCGCCGAGCCAACCGGCCAGCAATTCGATCACCGCCAGGTTCGACTGGTCCCAGTTGGGCTGGGTGCAGCTCACCGAGGGTGCGGCGATCAGGGCGGCGAACTGCGATTTCAGGTCTGGCAAGGACATCGGGGGCCTCCATGGACGAGAAACCATCATAGGGTCTGTTGACGTTTCATTGCGAGCCGCGAGCCCCTACCCCAAGGTCGCACCGGACGAAACCGCTGCGGCAAGGCGCGGACCTGTCCTGTAGACTTCACCGCCTTGGCAGCCACCCCCTGGCTGCGCCTGAAAGATCCCGGCGATGAACAAAGAGACCGAAATCAAGCTTCGCGCCAGCCGCGAGACCCTGGAAGCCCTGCGCGACCACCCGCTGCTGAAGAAGCGCAACAAGTCCGGCTGGGAACGCCGCGAACTCTTCAACCAGTATTTCGACACCCCTGAGCGCGACCTGGCCCAGGCCCGCGTGGCCCTGCGCCTGCGCCGCGACGGCGAGCAGTTCATCCAGACCCTGAAGACCCGTGGCCAGAGCGTGGCCGGGCTGTCCGAGCGCAACGAATGGGACTGGTACCTGACGAAAGCGAAACTGGACCCGAAGAAGCTCACCGACGACTGCTGGCCGGCCAGCCTGGCCGAGCTGGACAAGAAACAGCTGGGCCCGATCTTCACCACCGACTTCAACCGCGACCGGGCCGAGATCGCCTGGGGCCGCGGCAAGGCCAAGGTGGTGATCGAAGCCGCCCTGGACCTGGGCAAGGTGATCGCCGGCAAGCAGGAAGAAGAGATCTGCGAGCTGGAACTGGAACTGCGCCAGGGCGAGCCCGAAGCCCTGCTGGAGCTGGCCGCCGAACTGGCCGCCGACCTGCCGCTGATGCCCTGCGACATCAGCAAGGCCGAGCGCGGTTATCGCCTCTACGACGCCAACAGCTACCACCTCAGCCTGCCGGCCCCGGCGCTGTCGGCCGAACTGGCGCTGGACGACGCCTTCGCCGCCCTCGCCTGGCACCTGCTGGGCGCCAGCCAGCGCCTGGCCGAACAGTACCGCTTCAACAGCCACTGGAAGCTGCTGGTGGACTGGCTGCAACAACTGGTCGACCTGCGCGCCCTGCTCGGCAGCCTCGGCCAGGCCGCGCCGCGCGCCAGCAGCCACGGCCTGCGCGAAGCCCTGGACGCCCTGCTGCAGGACTGGCGGCCGCGCATCCAGGCCGGCGAGCAGGACGAGGCCGCGCGCCATGCCGCCCCGCAACAGTTCGCCGAGGAACTCGCCGGCACCCGCTGGGGGCTGTTCTCCCTCAATGCCTCCCGCTGGCTGCTGACCCGCGCCTGGACCGTGGAACGCAATGCCCGCGGTACTCGCCAGGGCCAGGCGACCCTGGGCAACTGGCTGCCGCGTTTCCTCGGCGAGGAAGGCCAGGCGCTGAAACCTGAACTCTACAAGCGCCAGCCCGAGGACCTGGCCGAGCAGCTGCCGCGCCTGGAGCGCCTGCTGGTCTGGCTGCGGCTGGCGCGCCAGGTGCTGGAGGTGGTGGAGATCGACCGCTGCTACGGCGAGCTGGCGAAGTTCGCCGAACTGGCCGGCCAGCCGCTGGACGCCGAAGTGCTGGCCACCCGCAGCGAACAGGCGCAGACCCTGATCAGCCTGCGCAGCTGGAAGGCGCTGACCCGCTGAGGCGCTGAAGTCGAGGAGCCCGGCCATGTTCAGACAAAGCTTCCGCTCCGTGGTCACCACCTGGCTTACCGGCCTGCTGGCCCTGCTGCCGCTGGTGCTGACCCTGGCCCTGCTGGCCTGGCTGGTCAGCCTGCTGAACAAGCTGGTGGGGCCCTCCACCCTGGTCGGCCAGCTCCTCGGCGCCCTGGGCCAACACTTCGCCAGCAACCCGGTCCTGGCCTACCTGGTCGGGACCCTGGTGCTGCTGGGCAGCCTCTACCCCCTGGGCCTGGCGGTGCAGCTCGGCCTGCGCCGGCCGCTGGCCTGGCTGCTGGACATGACCCTGCGCCGCGCACCGTTGATCGGCAGCCTGTACAACCTGGCCGACCGTTTCGTCAGCCTGCTGGACCGCAGCAAGAACGCCGACATCGCCGCCATGAGCCCGGTCTGGTGCTTCTTCGGCGGCGACGGCGCGGCGGTGCTGGCCCTGCGTCCCAGCCCGGAAAGCTTCGAACTGAACGGCCGCCAGTACTGCGCCGTGCTGGTGCCCAGCGCGCCCATCCCGGTGGGTGGCGGACTGATCTATGTCCCCGTGGAATGGGTGCGCCCGGCGGAGATGGGTGTCGATCAACTGACCGGCATCTACCTGTCCATGGGACTGAATCCGCCCCAGCAGGTGGGCAGGCTGGTGCAGGAGGCGGTGGCGCTTCCCGCGACGGACGGCAAGACGTCGTAGGTTGGCGCTGAGCGGAGCGAAGCCCAACATGGCGCGCGCAGCGTGCCCCGCATCGTTGGGCCTCGCAGGCTCGGCGCCAACCTACTCGACGGGCAGGCAGGTGGTCGACTTGATCTCCGACAGCGCGACTATGGAGTTCACCTCCTGGATGCCGGGCACCAGCGACAGTTTCTCGAAGAAGAAGCGCTCGTAGGCCTCGATATCCCGGGTGACGATGCGCAGCATGAAGTCCACCGCGCCCATCAGCACATGGCACTCCAGCACTTCCGGAAAGCGCTGCATGGCTTCGGCGAACTCCGTCAGGTTGGAACGCCCGTGGGCGTTGAGTTTCACCTGAGCGAAGATCTGCGCGTTGAGGCCGATCTTGCGCCGGTCCAGCAGGGTCACCTGGCGACGGATCACCCCCTCGTCCTTGAGGCGCTGGATGCGCCGCCAGCAGGGCGACTGGGACAGCCCCACCCGTTCGGCGATCTCGGCGGTGGACAGGCTGGAGTCCTCCTGCAGCAGTTCGAGGATGCGTTTGTCGTGGTTATCCAGGGTGACGGACATAAAATTTCCCAGTTTTGAATTCTTCACGGAAAGTTTATCCAAAGATTTTGCCATACCCCTTAAATCAGGCAGAAAAATTCCCCTGCAGGCTGGAAAACTATCGGCGTCCCTACCGAGGAATCCCCGATGCTCACCCTGCAGACCGCTCCCGTCACCCGCGACGACCACTGGCACCCGCGCACCGCCCAGCTCCAGGCCTGCGAGATGCAGTTCGCCATCCTCGCCGAGGCCGAGGCGGACGTGCTCGGCCGCCTGCTCGGCTTCTTCGCCCAGCTGCAGCTGGTGCCGCGCTGGCTGGAAGTGAACCGGCTGGGGGACAACCTGCTGGTGCAGCTGCGCCAGCCCGGGCTGACGCCGCACCGGGCCGAGGTCATCGCGCAGAAGATGCGTTCGCAGGTGTGCGTGTTCTCGGTGGAGCTGGAGCACGCGCCCGTTCCTTGATCCAGCGCTTAGCGGTGCCGCGGCGATTCGGGCATGCTTGCCGTCCTACGAGAAGAGCGTTCGACTACTCTTCCAGACTGAGCAGCGTGACCGAGGAGCTCGCATGTCCGCCTTTGCTTCACCCGCCCAGGACCGCTGGCTGGACCTCAACGACCTGATGCGCGAACTGGTGGCCCAGGGCCGCCTGAGCCAGGACCAGGCCGAGCATTGCCTGGCCATTCGCCGCAGTGCGGTGAACAACCAGCAGCACCCCCTGGAATTCCTCGCCAGCCAGCAGGTGGACGACCTCCAGCGTCCCGGCAAGAAGCTCGACCTTGAGACCCTCAGCCGCTGGCTGGCCGAATTCGCCGGCCAGCCCTACCTGCGCATCGACCCGCTGAAGATCGACGTTGCCGCCATCACCCCGCTGATGTCCTACGCCTTCGCCCAGCGCCACAAGATCCTCGCCGTGGCGGTGGACAGCGAAGGGGTGACCATCGCCAGCGGGCAGCCCTTCGTGACCAGTTGGGAAGGCAACCTGACCCATGTGCTCAAGCGCCCCATCCGGCGGGTGGTGGCCAATCCCGTGGACATCCAGAAGTTCACCCTGGAGTTCTACCGCCTGGCCAAGTCGGTCAGCGGCGCCAGCGCGGTGGACCAGAAGATCAGCGGCGTGGGCAACTTCGAGCAGTTGCTCAAGCTCGGCTCCAGCGAACAGGAGCCGGACGCCAACGACGCGCACATCGTCAACATTGTCGACTGGCTGTTCCAGTACGCCTACCAGCAGCGCGCCAGCGACATTCATATCGAGCCACGCCGCGAACAGGGCACGGTGCGCTTCCGCATCGACGGCGTGCTGCACAACGTCTATCAGTTCCCGCCCCAGGTCACCATGGCGGTGGTCAGCCGCCTGAAGAGCCTCGGGCGGATGAACGTGGCCGAAAAGCGCAAGCCCCAGGACGGCCGGGTGAAGACCAAGACCCCGGACGGCGGCGAGGTGGAACTGCGCCTGTCCACCCTGCCCACCGCCTTCGGCGAGAAGATGGTGATGCGGATCTTCGACCCGGAAGTGCTGCTGAAAAGCTTCGACCAGCTCGGCTTCTCCCCGGACGACCTGCGCCGCTGGCAGAGCATGACCAACCAGCCCAACGGCATCATCCTGGTCACCGGCCCCACCGGCTCGGGCAAGACCACGACCCTCTACACCACCCTCAAGCAACTGGCCACCAGCGAGGTGAACGTCTGCACCATCGAAGACCCCATCGAGATGATCGAGGGCGCCTTCAACCAGATGCAGGTGCAGCACAACATCGACCTGACCTTCGCCAGCGGCGTGCGCGCGCTGATGCGGCAGGACCCGGACATCATCATGGTCGGCGAGATCCGCGACCTGGAAACCGCCGAGATGGCCATCCAGGCGGCGCTTACCGGCCACCTGGTGCTCTCCACCCTGCACACCAACGACGCCCCCAGCGCCATCACCCGCCTGCTGGAGCTGGGCGTACCCTACTACCTGCTGCGCGCCACCCTGCTCGGGGTCATGGCCCAGCGCCTGGTGCGCACCCTCTGCCCGCACTGCAAGGCACCGATGGAGTTGCGCGAGGACGACTGGAATGGCCTCACCAAGCCCTGGAACGCACCGCTGCCCACCGGCGCCCACCGCGCCGTGGGCTGCCTGGAATGCCGCGATACCGGCTACCGCGGCCGCGCCGGGGTGTACGAGATCATGCTGCTGTCGGACGGCATCAAGCCACTGATCACCGCCGACACCGACCTCATCGCCCTGCGCCGTGCCGCCTTCAAGGAAGGCATGCGCAGCCTGCGCCTGTCCGGCGCGCAGAAGGTCGCCACCGGCCTGACGACCATCGAAGAAGTGCTGCGGGTCACGCCACAAAGCGAGCAGAAATGAAATGCTAGGCGGCTGGGGCGCAGAAGCCCCGGTCGCTACAGGAACCACAGCCAGCAAACGGAGCAGTTCCCATGGAAATCGGCAGTGTCGTCATCCTTTTCGTCGCCCTGGCGATCGCCCTCGTCTTCATGGGCTTCAAGGTCGTGCCCCAGGGCTTCGAGTGGACGGTGGAGCGCTTCGGCCGCTACACCAACACCCTCAAACCGGGCCTGAACATCATCGTGCCGGTGATGGACCGCATCGGCCGCAAGCTCAGCGTCATGGAAAGCGTGCTGGATGTCCCCCCGCAGGAAGCCATCAGCGCCGACAACGCCATCGTCACCATCGACGCCGTGTGCTTCTTCCAGGTGGTCAACGCCGCCCAGGCGGCCTATGAGGTCAACGACCTGGAGCACGCCATCCGCAACCTGGTGATGACCAACATCCGTACCGTGCTCGGCTCCATGGAGCTGGACGCCATGCTCAGCCAGCGCGACGCCATCAACGAGCGCCTGCTGCGCACCGTGGACGAAGCCACCGCGCCCTGGGGGATCAAGGTCACCCGCATCGAGATCAAGGACATCACCCCGCCAGCCGACCTGGTGGAAGCCATGGCCAGCCAGATGAAGGCCGAACGCCTGAAACGCGCGCAGATCCTCGAAGCCGAAGGCCGGCGCCAGGCGGAGATCCTCACCGCCGAGGGCGAGAAGCAGGCGCAGATCCTCAAGGCCGAGGGCCAGCGCCAGGCGGCCTTCCTCGAAGCGGAAGCCCGGGAGCGCGCCGCCCAGGCCGAAGCCGCGGCGACCCGCGTGGTGTCCGAAGCCATCGCCCAGGGCAATGTGCAGGCGGTGAACTACTTCGTCGCACAGAAGTACGTCGAGGCCCTGGGCAGGCTGGCCAGTGCCAACAACAGCAAGGTGGTGCTGATGCCCCTGGAGGCCAGCCAGGTGATCGGCGCCGTGGGCGGCATCGGCGAGATCGTTCGCGCCACCTTCGACGGCAAGAAGGGTTGAAGCCATGTGGAACTACCTCCAGCACCTGACCTACTGGGACTGGCTGGCCCTGGGCACCCTGCTGCTGATCCTCGAAGTCTTCGGCGCCGGCGGCTACCTGCTGTGGATAGGCATAGCCGCGGCCTGTGTCGGCGTCATCACCTTCGTCGTCCCGGAACTGCACTGGGCCATCCAGTTCCTGCTCTTCGGCGTGCTCTCGGTCCTCACCGCGGTGTACTGGTGGCGGCGCCAGCGCAGCTCCGCCAAGCCCTCCGAGCAACCCGGCCTGAACCAGCGCGGCCGGGAATTCATCGGCCGCCAGTTCCCCCTGCACGAAGCCATCAGCGGCGGGCGTGGCAAGATCCGCGCCGGCGACTCGGTCTGGCTGGTTGCCGGCCCTGACCTGCCCGCTGGCAGCCAGGTGCGCGTCATCGGTCAGGACGGCGTGCTGCTCAAGGTGGAGCCGGTGTAGCGCCGGCTCCCTGCCCTTGCGCCCCTCCTGCCAATGGAGAGGATCGTCATGCAGCCTTGACGGGCTCCGGGGCATTCACCGAACCTGCACGCCACTGTGAAGCACGCTCGCCAGAACAGCGGATGTCTGCATGTCGAAGTCCCGGAAGATCGCCCCTGGAACGCCCCCGGCCAAAGCGCCACGACGCCCCGTATTCCCGGTGCTGGCCGGCCTCCTGCTGCTGGTCGGCCTGGGCCTCTGGCTGTACCTCGAACGCGGTGGCGACGGCCTGCCGGACAAGGCACCGCAGTCCAGCGCATCCGTCCAGCCCGCCAGCCTGGTGGATGAAGCCCAGTGCGCCGGCTGCCACGTCCCCCAAGCCAAGGCCTGGGAAGGCAGTCACCACCAGCTCGCCATGCAGGAAGCGACCGAGTCCAGTGTGCTGGGGGATTTCAATGACGCCAGCTTCAGCGACGAGAAAGAAACCACCCGCTTCTTCCGCAAGGACGGCGGCTTCTGGGTCAATACCCCGGGAGCCGACGGCCTGCCCGCGGACTTCCGCGTGGCCTACGCCTTCGGTGTCGAGCCCCTGCAGCAGTACCTGATCGAAGTCCCCGGCGGTCGCTTGCAGGCCCTGGGCATCGCCTGGGACGTGGAGCGGCGTGCCTGGTTCCACCTCTATCCGGGCCAGGGCGTCGACTTCAAGGACCCGCTGCACTGGAGCCAGCCGCAGCAGAACGCCAACTTCATGTGCGTGGAGTGCCACACCACCGGCTTCAAACGTAACTACGCCCCCGCCAGCGACGGTTTCGCCAGCCACTGGAACAGCCTCGGGGTGGGCTGCCAGGCCTGCCACGGCCCCGCTTCGCGGCACCTGGAATGGGTGGCCAAGCGCGACCGCGCGGCCAATGCCGGATTCACCCTCAACCTCGGCCGCGCGGAGCGGATCACCGAAGTGGAGACGTGCGCCCGTTGCCACTCCCGTCGCGCGCCCCTGGGTGACGGCTACCACAACGAACAGCGGCTGATGGACGACTACCTGCCCAGCGCCCTGACCCGCGAACTCTACGAACTGGATGGCAAGATCAAGGAGGAGGTGTTCGAGTACGGCGCCTTCACCCAGAGCCGGATGTTCGCCAAGGGCGTGCGCTGCAGCAGCTGTCACAACCCCCACAGCACGGAGCTCAAGGCCCCCGGCAACGGCGTCTGCCTGCAGTGCCACAATCCCTCCGGCAAGACGGCCGTCGCCGGCGTCGACGGCAAGGGCCTCAAGGCGAAGGACTACACCGCCCCCGAGCACCACCACCACGCCCAGGGCCAGGCCGGCTCGCAGTGCGTGGACTGCCACATGCCGGGCAAGTTCTTCATGGTCAACGACTACCGCCACGACCACGGCTTCACCCTGCCCAACCCGGCGCGGGCCCTGCGCCTGGGCACCTCGGACGCCTGTCTCGGCTGCCACCGCGACCTGCCGGGAGACAGGATCGCCGAGCAGTTCCGCAATTGGTACGGCGAAGCCAAACCCGCCGCGCCGCGCTATGACGAGAGCCTGTGGCTGATCCGCAATGGCAGGCCGGGCGCATCGCGAGCGCTGTTCCAGCAGCTGGAATCCCGGGGCCTGCCGGCGATCCGCCGCGCCACCCTGCTGGCCGAGCTGCCGCGCTACCCCAGCGAACGCGCCCTCAAGGCCGCCGCGCGCGACCTGACCCACCCTGCGCCGCAGGTGCGCGAAGCAGCGGTCAAGGCGGTCGCCGCCCTGGTCCCGCCGGAGCAGCGCCGCAACCTGCTGGCGCCGCTACTGGGGGACCCGCTGCGCGCCGTGCGCATCGCCGCCGCCTACGAGCTGCTGGGCATGCGCGCCACCGGCCTCGGCAATTATGAGAAGAGCTGGGACAAGGCCATCACCGAATACGAGGCCGTGCAGCTCAGCCTGCAGGAGCGTGCAGAAGCCAACCTCAACCTGGCCGCGCTGTACCAGGCCAACGGCCGAACCGATGCCGTGGAGCCGCACCTGCACGCCGCACTGCAGCGCGACCCGAACTTCCTGCCGGCGCTGGTCAGCCTGGTGCAATGGCTGGATGGCAATTTCCGCTGGGAGGAAGGACGCGCCCTGCTGGAGCAGGGGCTGAAGGACCACCCGCAGTCGGCCCTGCTGCAACATGCCAACGGCCTGATGCTGGTACGCAAGGGTGACCTGCCGGCGGCGCTCAAGGCCTTCGCCGAGGCGGTCCGGCTGGAGCCGAAGAACAGCCAGTACGACTATGTCTACGCCGTGGCCCTGCACGACAGCGGTCAGCTGGAAGCGGCCTGCCATCGCCTGGAGGCGTTGCTGGAACGCGACGCCACGAACCGCGAGGCACGCCTGGCGCTGATCAGCTACTGGCGCGAGGCGGGACAGATGCAGAAGGTCCAGGCCCTGCTGGCGGAGCTGGAACAGCAGAACCCGGACGACCCGGTGCTGCGTCGGGAGTGATGGGATGGCAAGCCGCCAGGACCGGCAGGCGGTAAGGTGGAACTCCGTAATGGGCGGCCGAATCTGATGTGTAAGGCCCACCCGAGAACGGAGTACCAGCCTATGCGCACTCGTCTGTATGCAGCCGCCCTCGCCCTGATCGCCCTGCCCGTCGGCTCGGCGATGGCAGACAGTGATTTCTGGCGCGATATCATCTCGTCCGGCGCCACCACCGCATCCACCTACCTCACCTTCAAGGACGACAAACTGATAGTCGCGGCCCGCGACGACGCCAGCAGCTTCGTCGCCAGTGGCGGCGAAATTCGCGGCCCCTATCTTGAAGCGGCGCTGCAGCGCATCCGCAGCGAGCACCCGGACCTCAAGGCCAGCGACAGCGAACTGGCCAGCGCCATCCTGGCCGCTGAAGAGTAAGCCACCAAGCCCCCGCACGGCAGGACCTCGCCGTGCGGGGCATTGTTTTTTCGCTATCCGCCTTTCCCTCGCTCTTCTGTAGGGGCGAATTTATTCGCCAAGCAGACCGCAGGTCTGCCCACACCCCGTCGGGGCAACTTCGTTGCCCTTGGCGAATGAATTCGCCCCTACAAAAAACGCGAGCTCTGCAGGATGGGTCGGGCGGCGTTCAGCGAGCTTGCGAAACCATCGATCCGACAGCATGGGTTTCGCTCCGCTCTACCCATCCTACGAGACTAACCACCTTTCCCTCGCGCGCGGAGCGCCCTCTTCTGTAGGGGCGAATTCATTCGCCAAGCAGACCGCAGGTCTGCCCACACCCCGTCGGGGCAACTTCGTTGCCCTTGGCGAATGAATTCGCCCCTACAAAAAACGTGAGATCGCGCTTACCTACTCCCGATAATCCTCCACCGGCACGCAGGCGCAGAACAGGTTGCGGTCGCCGTAGACGTTGTCCACCCGGTTCACCGCCGGCCAGTACTTGTGGGCGCGGGTGTGGGACGAAGGGGTCACGGCCTCCTCGATGCTGTAGGGCCGTTCCCAGTGGCCGATCACGTCGGCGAGGGTGTGCGGCGCGCGTTTCAGCGGGTTGTCCTCCGCCGGCCAGTCGCCCGCCTGCACCTTGGCGATCTCGTCGCGGATGCTCAGCATCGCTTCGATGAAGCGGTCCAGTTCGTGCTTGTTCTCGCTCTCGGTGGGCTCGACCATCAGGGTGCCCGGCACCGGGAAGCTCATGGTCGGCGCGTGGAAGCCGTAGTCCATCAGGCGCTTGGCCACGTCCTCTTCGGTGATGCCGGTTTCCGCCTTGATCGGCCGCAGGTCGAGAATGCATTCGTGGGCCACGCGGCCGTTGCGCCCGCTGTAGAGCACCGGATAGGCATCGCCCAGCTGCCGGGCCAGGTAGTTGGCGCCGAGGATGGCCACTTCGGTGGCGTCGGCCAGTTCCGGCCCCATCATGGCGATGTACATCCAGCTGATCGGCAGGATGCTCGCACTGCCCCAGGGCGCCGCGCTGACCGCGCCGTTCTCCGGGTTCGGTCCCTTGAGTTCGATCACCGGGTGATTGGCGACGAAGGGCGCCAGGTGCGCGCGCACACCGATCGGCCCCATGCCCGGCCCGCCGCCGCCATGGGGGATGCAGAAGGTCTTGTGCAGGTTCATGTGGGAGACGTCGGCGCCGATGTCCGCCGGTCGCGCCAGGCCCACCTGGGCGTTGAGGTTGGCGCCGTCCATGTAGACCTGGCCGCCGTGGCTGTGGATAACCTCGCAGATCTCGCGGATTCCCTCTTCATAGACCCCGTGGGTGGACGGATAGGTGGCCATCAGGCAGGACAGCTGGCCACCGGCCTCGGCCGCCTTGCGCTTGAGGTCCTCGAGGTCGACGTTGCCGTCCTCGTCGCACTCGACGATCACCACGCGCATGCTCGCCATCTGTGCCGAGGCCGGGTTGGTGCCGTGGGCCGAGGCCGGGATCAGGCAGATATTGCGGTGCCCCTCGCCGCGGCTCTCGTGGTAGCGGCGGATGGCGAGCAGCCCGGCGTACTCGCCCTGGGCGCCGGAGTTGGGCTGCATGCAGATGGCATCGAAGCCGGTGATGGCGCAAAGCCAACTCTCCAGCTCGTCGATCATCAGCCTGTAGCCCAGGGCCTGCGAGCGCGGCGCGAAGGGGTGCAGGTTGGCGAATTCCGGCCAGGTGATGGGGATCATCTCGCTGGTGGCGTTGAGCTTCATGGTGCAGGAGCCCAGCGGGATCATCGCCTGGTTCAGCGCCAGGTCCTTGTTCTCCAGCTGTTTGAGGTAGCGCAGCATCTCGGTTTCACTGTGGTGGGCATTGAACACCGGGTGGTCGAGATAACCGCTGCTGCGCGCAAGGTCGGCCGGAATGCCGCCGATGATCACGCCTTCGTCCAGCTCGCCGACGGACAGGCCATGGTCGGCACCGAGGAAAATGCCGAACAGTTGCTCCACGGTTTCCGCCGTGCAGGTCTCGTCGAGGCTGACTCCCAGCTTGCCGCGGCCGAGAATGCGCAGGTTGATGCGCGCGGCCTTGGCCGACTCGATCACGGCGGTCTGGCTGCCGCCCACATCCAGGGTCAGGGTGTCGAAGAAATACTGGTTGTCGCGCTGGATGCCCCGGCGCGCCAGGCCTTCGGCAAGGATGGCGGTGAGCCGGTGGACACGCTGGGCGATGCGCTTCAGGCCCTCGGGGCCGTGGTAGACGGCGTAGCAGCTGGCGATGTTGGCCAGCAGCACCTGGGCCGTGCAGATGTTGGAGTTGGCCTTCTCGCGGCGGATGTGCTGCTCGCGGGTCTGCAGGGCCATGCGCAGGGCGACATTGCCACGGGCATCCTTGGACACGCCGATGATGCGCCCGGGCATGGCGCGCTTGAATTCGTCGCGGGTGGCGAAAAAGGCCGCGTGGGGCCCGCCGTAACCCATGGGCACACCAAAGCGCTGGGCCGAACCGAAGACCACATCGGCCCCCAATTCGCCGGGCGGGGTGAGCAGCAGCAGGCTGAGCAGGTCGGCGCCGACGCAGGCCAGGGCCTGCTGGCCGTGCAGGTGCTCGATCAGGGGGCGCAGGTCGCGGATCTCGCCATGGGTGTCCGGGTACTGCAGCAGCGCGCCGAACACCTGGTGCTGCGTCAGGTTATCCACACGCTCCACCACCAGGTCGAAGCCGAAGGCCTGGGCGCGGGTCTGCACCACCGAGATGGTCTGGGGATGGCAGTCTTCGTCGACGAAGAACAGGTTGCTCTTCGACTTGGCCACGCGCTTGGCCAGGGCCATGGCCTCGGCGGCGGCGGTGGCCTCGTCCAGCAGGGAGGCGCTGGCGAGGTCGAGGCCGGTGAGGTCGATGGTCAGCTGCTGGAAATTCAGCAGGGCCTCCAGCCGACCCTGGGCGATCTCCGGCTGGTAAGGGGTGTAGGCGGTGTACCAGCCCGGGTTTTCCAGCACGTTGCGCAATATCACCGTGGGCGTGACGGTGCCGTAGTAGCCCATGCCGATCAGGCTGGTCCAGAGCTGGTTCTGCTCGGCGTAGCCGCGTAGCTTGGCCAGGGCCTGCTGCTCGTCCAGCGCCGGCGGCAGGTCCAGGGGCTGGTTGAGGCGGATGGCCGGCGGCACCGTCTGTACGATCAGCTCGTCGATGCTGGCGAGGCCCAGGGTTTCGAGCATGGCCCGCTGTTCGGCCTCGTCCGGCCCCAGGTGGCGGCGGAGGAAGGCATCGGGCAGTTGGAGCTGGGACAGCGAGGGCATCTGGGACATGGGCAGGACCTCGTTTCGCCTCGTGTGAAAAGCAAAAAGCCTCGACTAGCGAGGCTTTTTGCAAGGATAGCGGGAGAATCAGCTATCGGCGTCGGCGGCTGCCTTGTAGGCGGCGGCGTCGAGCAGTTTGTCCAGCTCGGCGACGTTGCTCGGCTTGAGCTTGAAGAACCAGGAGCCGTAGGGGTCGCTGTTGACGCTCTCGGGGGCATCGCTGACGGCATCGTTCACGGCGATCACTTCGCCGCCGATCGGCGCGTAGATGTCGGAGGCGGCCTTCACCGACTCCACCACGCCGGCTTCCTGACCGGCGGCCAGGGTCTTGCCGACTTCCGGCAGTTCGACGAAGACCACGTCGCCCAGGGCTTCCTGGGCATGGTCGGTGATGCCCACGGTAACGCTGCCATCGGCTTCCAGACGGGCCCACTCGTGGCTGGGGGCGTAACGCAGTTCAGCGGGGATGTTGCTCATGTCGAGTTCCTCAGAGACTGTGGCGGATGGCCCGCCTGAAAATTTAGATCAAGGCTTTGCCATTGCGCACGAAGTTCGGTCGCACGACGCGCACCGGGAACCACTTGCCGCGTATTTCCACTTCGGCGCGCTCGCCGGTGGCCATCGGCACCCGCGCCATGGCGATGGATTTGTTCAGGGTCGGGGAGAAGCTGCCGCTGGTGATCTCGCCCTCGCCCACGCCCTCTACCCGCACCACCTGGTGGGCGCGCAGCACGCCACGCTCCTCCAGCACCAGGCCGACCAGCTTGCTGGCGGGGCCGGCGGCGCGTTCGGCCTCCAGGGCCTGGCGGCCGATGAAGTCACGGGACTCGGGCTCCCAGGCGATGGTCCAGGCCATGTTGGAGACCAGCGGGGATACGTCCTCGGTCATGTCCTGGCCGTAGAGGTTCATCCCGGCTTCCAGGCGCAGTGTGTCGCGGGCGCCGAGGCCGATGGGGGCGATGCCGGCGCCCACCAGTTCATTGAAGAGACCGGCCACCTGGTCGGCGGGAAGCATGATCTCCAGGCCGTCCTCGCCGGTGTAGCCGGTGCGGGCGATGAACCAGTCGTCATCGGGCAGGCCCTGGAACGGCTTGAGTTCATGGATCAGCGCGGCGCGCTCGGTGCTCAAGAGCTCCGCCACCCGGGTACGGGCGCTGGGGCCCTGGATGGCGAGGATCGCCAGGTCGGACCGCAGGCTCAGCTGGACCTCATGGCCCTGGCTGCGCTGGTGCATCCAGGCCAGGTCCTTCTCGCGGGTGGCGGCGTTGACCACCAGGCGATAGCCGCCGGCGGTGAGGTAGACGATCAGGTCGTCGATCACCCCGCCCCGCTCATCGAGCATGGCGCTGTAGAGGGCCTTGCCGGGGGTCTGCAGGCGCTCGACATCGTTGGCCAGCAGGTGCTGGAGCCAGGCCGTGGCCTGACTGCCTGCAACGTCCACCACCGTCATGTGGGAGACATCGAAGACGCCGCAGTCGCGGCGCACCTGGTGGTGCTCCTCGACTTGGGAGCCGTAGTGCAGCGGCATGTCCCAACCGCCGAAATCGACCATCTTGGCTCCCAGGGCCACATGCTGGTCATGCAATGGAGTGCGCTGTCCCATGGGTTTCTCCTTCCGGGATTGGCAAAGTGCGGCGGGCCGTGGGCGCGGAATCATCCGCTGCCGCGGCGGGGTGGGCCGCAACGAATGGCGCGCATTGTAGCCGCAAGGTCGAACCCTGGACACTCCGGCAAGCAGCCAGCCAGGAGCATCCCGCGAGGGGGGTGAGATGGCCTTGTGCCTTATGCCGCCACGCTCGCGGGCTTCCCCGGGGGCGCCTTCAGTGGCCGATCCGTCTTGCCGAACGGCGTATCAGGCCGATCACCGGCAGCAGGCCGACCAGTACCAGGGTGAGGGCGGGCAACGAGGCGCGGGCCCATTCGCCTTCGCTGGTCATCTCGAAGATGCGCACGGCCAGGGTGTCCCAGCCGAAGGGGCGCATCAGCAGGGTGGCGGGCATTTCCTTGAGCACGTCGACGAACACCAGCAGCGCGGCACTCAGGGCGCCGGGCACCAGCAGCGGCAGGTAGACCCGGAAGAACAGCGACGGGCCACCGACGCCCAGGCTGCGCGAGGCTTCCGGCAGCGACGGGCGGATACGCGCCAGACCGTTCTCCAGGGGCCCGTAGGCCACCGCCATGAAACGCACCAGGTAGGCCAGCAGCAGCGCACCCAGGCTGCCCAGCAGCAGCGGCTTGCCGGCACCGCCGAACCAGTGGGACAGCGGGATCACCAGGCGGCTGTCGAGGTAGCTGAAGGCGAGCATGATGGACACCGCCAGCACCGAGCCCGGCAACGCATAGCCGAGGTTGGCCAGCCCCACCGCGGCACGCACCGGGCGGGTCGGCGCCAGGCGCCGGGCGAAGGCCAGCAGCAGGGCCACGCAAACGGTGAGCAGCGCAGCCATGCCACCGAGGTAGAGGGTGTGCAGGATCAGCCCGGCATAACGCTCGTCGAGATCGAAGCGGCCGCGCTGCCAGAACCACACCAACAACTGCAGCATGGGAATGACGAAGGCGCAGGCGAACACCAGGGAGCACCAGCAGGTAGCCGCCAGGGCCTTGATGCCGTGCAGCTGGTAGAGCGCCTTGCCGCGCGGCCGCTCGCTGGCCGGGCGGCTGGCGCCGCGGGCGCGGCGCTCGCCGTAGAGCACCAGGCAGACGCCGAGCAGCAGCAGGCTGGCCAGCTGCGCGGCGCTGGAGAGGCTGAAGAAGCCGTACCAGGTCTTGTAGATGGCGGTGGTGAAGGTATCGAAGTTGAACACCGCCACGGCGCCGAAATCGGCCAGGGTTTCCATGACCGCCAGGGCCAGGCCGGCGCCGATGGCTGGCCGCGCCATGGGCAGGGCGACGTGCCAGAACGCCTGCCAGGGCGACTGGCCGAGCACCCGGGCGGCCTCCATCAGGCCCTTGCCCTGGGCCAGGAAGGCGGCGCGCGCCAACAGGTAGACGTAGGGGTAGAAGACCAGCACCAGCACCAGGATCACCCCGCCGGTGGAGCGTACCCGTGGCAACCGCAGGCCGCTGCCGAACCACTCGCGCAGCAGGGTCTGCACCGGCCCGGCGAAATCGAACAGGCCGATGAAGACGAAGGCCAGCACATAGGCCGGCACGGCGAAGGGCAGCATCAGCGCCCAGTCCAGCCAGCGCCGGCCGGGGAATTCGCAGAGGCTGGTGAGCCAGGCCAGGCTGACGCCGATCAGGGTGACCCCCACCGACACGCCGGCCACCAGCACCAGGGTATTGCCGAGCAGGCGCGGCATCTGAGTTTCCCAGAGGTGGGACCAGATCTCCCCGTCCACCTCGCCCCAGGACAGCAGCAGGACGCTCAGGGGCAGCAGAACCAGGATGGCGACGGCAAAGCTGATGGGATACCAGCGACGCTGGGCGGGATGGGCCACGCAAACCTCTCGGGGATCGAAATGGAAGGCTATGTCCCTGTTAGCTGTTGCCAAGCAGTTTCGAACAAACCACGGAGCATCGTAGGGTGGGGTTTGGCGCCACCCCTGACACTTAACGCAGACATAGCCAAATGGAACGCCCCGGACTGGCCGGGGCGTCGAGTATAGCGGCAGAGCGGCGGATCAGTTCCAGCCGACCCGGTCCATCATCCTGATGGCTTCGGCCTGGCGCTTGCCGGCCACTTCCACCGGAATGGTGTCGGCCTTGAAGCTGCCCCAGGCGGCCACTTCGGCGGACGGCTTGACCTTGGGATTGGCCGGGAACTCCTGGTTGATGTCGGCGAACAGGCTCTGCGCCTCGTCGGTGGTCATCCACTCCACCAGGGCCTTGGCGGCCTCGGGGTGCGGCGCATGCTGGGTCAGGCCAACGCCCGACAGGTTGACGTGGACACCACGGTCAGCCTGGTTCGGCCAGAAGATCTTCACCCGCAGGTTCGGATTCTCCTTGTGCAGGCGCCCGTAGTAGTAGGTGTTGACGATACCGACGTCGCACTGGCCGGCATCCACCGCCTGGATCACCGCGTTGTCGTCGGCGAACACATCGGTGGCCAGGTTGTTCACCCAGCCTTTGAGGATTTCCTCGGTCTTGGCCGCGCCATGGGTCTCGATCAGGGTAGCGGTCAGCGACTGGTTGTAGACCTTCTTCGCGGTACGCAGGCAGAGGCGGCCTTCCCAGTTCTTGTCGGCCAGGGCCTCGTAGGTGGACAGCTCCTCCGGCTTCACCCGCTCGGTGGAGTAGACGATGGTCCGCGCGCGCAGCGACAGGCCGGTCCAGGCATGGCTGCCGGCGCGGTACTGGGGCGGGATGTTGGCGTCGATCACAGGCGAAGAAAAAGGCTGCAGGATGCCCATCTGTTCGGCCTGCCAGAGGTTACCGGCGTCGACGGTGAGCAGCAGGTCGGCCACGCCGTTCTCGCCCTCGGCCTTGATCCGCTGCATCAGCGGGGCTTCCTTGTCGGTGATGAACTTGATCTGCACGCCGGTCTTGGCGGTGTAGGCATCGAACACCGGCTTGATCAGCTCGTCGATCCGCGAGGAGTAGACCACCACTTCATCGGCGGCCTGCACCGAAGTCGCGGCGGCGGACAGCGCAAGGAGCGCGAGAAGGGACTGACGTACCCGCATTGCTGGAGCCTCTTGATGAAGACAAAGGCTGAATGATAGTCAACATCAGTTGCGAGCTGTAGCGGTTTTTATGTCGGGGTGTGTATTCCCCACTTCCCTCTCCCGGATGGCGAGGGAAGTGTTCACGCACAAGGTGCGATCAGGCCTGGGCGAGATCCGGCAGGTCTCCCGACAGCCCCAGGGCCCTGCGCACGAACAGCGCCTTGGCTTCGGGCATGCCGTCGACCCATTTCAGGCCGGTGTTGCGCAACCAGCGCAGGGGCAGCGGATTGGCCTGGAACAGCCGCTCGAAGCCTTCCATCGCCGCCATCATCGCCAGGTTGTGGGGCATGCGCCGGCGCTCGAAACGGCTCAGCACGCGCTCGTCGGCCAGGCGCTCGCCGCGGCCGATGGCATGCAGCAGCACTTCGGCGAGCACTGCCGCATCGAGGAACCCGAGATTGACCCCCTGCCCTGCCAGCGGGTGGATGCTGTGGGCGGCGTCGCCGATCAGCGCCAGCCCTTCTTCCACATAGCGCTTGGCGTGGCGCTGGCGCAGCGGGATGCACAGGCGCGGGTCGGCGCCGAGCACTTCACCCAGGCGCCACTCGAAGGCGCGGCCGAGTTCGCTGCAGAAGACGGTGTCGTCCAGGGCCATCAGGCGTTCGGCCTCCTCCGGGGTCACCGACCAGACGATGGAGCACCAGTGCTCGTTATCACGCTCCAGCGGCAGGAACGCCAGCGGGCCGTCATCGGTGAAGCGCTGCCAGGCGGTGCGTTGGTGAGGTTCGGCGCAGCGCACGCTGGTGACGATGGCGTGGTGCAGGTAATCCCACTCGCGGGTGGCGCAACCGGCCAGGCGACGCACCGCGGAGTTGGCACCGTCGGCAGCCACCACCAGGGGCGCGCGCAGTTCGCGGCCGTCCACCAGGGTCAGCAGCCAGTCGTCGCCGGAACGACGCAGGCGCTCCAGGCGTGCCCCTGGCAGCAGGCCGATGTCGCTGTCGTGCAGGGGCTCCAGCAGGGCGTCCTGGACCACCCGGTTCTCGACGATGTGGCCGAGCACCTCGGCATGCACGCTGGACGCGGAGAAGTGGATCTGCCCGGTGCCGGAACCGTCCCAGACATGCATCTCGCCGTAGGGGCTGCTGCGCCGCGCGGCGATGCCGGGCCAGGCGCCGAGGCGTTCGAGGATGCGCTGGCTGGCGGCGGACAGGGCACTGACCCGCGGCTCGAAGGCCGATGCCGGGTCGAAGGGTTTGACGCTGAGCGGGCTGCCGTCGATCAGCAGGATATCCAGGCCGCTGTCCTTGAGCGCCAGGGCCAGCGCACTGCCGACCATGCCGGCGCCCACGATGATCAGATCCGCGCGCAGTTCCATATCAGGCCTTGAGGCTCCCTGTGTGTCTAGGTTCAGCACGCCCGGTCAGTCCGGGCGGGTGCCCAGGCCCATGGCCTGGCGGGCGAACCAGCGCTTGGCCGGCGGCAGCAGGTCGAGGCCGAGCAGGCCCAGGTTGCGTCCGGCGGCCAGCAGCGGCTCGGCGTTGGAGAAAAGGCGGGTCACCTGGTCGGAGAAGCCCACCGTGAGATTCTGGTCCTGGCGCTGGCGCTGCAGGTAGCCCTGCAGGGTGGCGAAATCGCCCAAGGCCTTGTCGCTGGCCAGCAGCGCCTCGGCCAGGGCCTGGGCGTCGCGCAGGGACAGGTTGTAGCCCTGGCCGGCGATGGGGTGCAGGCTGTGGGCGGCGTTGCCCAGCACCACCAGGTTGGAACGCACCTGCTCTTCGGCCTCCACCAGCTCCAGCGGATAGAGGTGGCGCGCACCGACCTGCTGGAAGGCACCAAGGCGGTAGCCGAAGGTTCTCTGCAGCTCATCGAGGAAGCTCCGCTCGTCGAGCCGGGCAAGGCGCTCGGCCTCATCGCCGGGACGACTCCAGACCAGCGCGCAGCGATTCTCCGGCAGCGGCAGCAGGGCCATGGGGCCATCGTCGGTGAAGCGTTCGAAGGCCTGGCCGCGATGGGCTTCCAGCGGGCTGACGTTGGCGATCAGCGCGGTCTGCCGGTAGGCGGTGCGGTGCACGCCGATGCCCAGCTGTTCGCGCAGGCCGGAACGGCCGCCGTCGGCCAGTACCGCCAGGTCGCAGTCGAGCTCGGTTTCGTCGTTCAGGGTCAGACGATAGCCACTTTCCAGCGCCTGCATGCCGACTACCTCGGCCGGGCAGTGCCAGGTCACCACGTCTTCGTCCAGGGCCTGCCAGAGGCACTGGCCGAGCCAGGCGTTCTCCACGACGTAGCCCAGCGCCGGGACGCCCTCTTCCAGGGCGGCGAGGCGAGCGGCGCCGAAGCGCCCGCGGTCGGAGACGTGGATCTGCAGGATGGGCTCGGCGCGCTGGGCGATGACCTGCCAGAGGCCAAGGCGTTCGTAGATCTTCCGGCTGCCGAAGGACAGCGCGGAGGAGCGGGCGTCGTAGCTGGGCTGGAAGCTGTTGCCGGGGGCAAAAGGTTCAATCAGGACGATCTTCCAGCCCCGCGCCCGGGCGCCTTCCTGCAGCGCCAGGGCGAGGCTGGCGCCGACCAGGCCACCGCCGATGATCGCGACTTGGCTGTGGTGCATGTCAGGCGGCCTGGGTACGCGCGGCGGCCATCAGCGCCTCGATCTCGTCCACCGACTTGGGCACGCCGCCGGTGAGGATTTCGCAGCCGGACTTCGTCACCACCACATCGTCCTCGATGCGCACGCCGATGCCGCGCCACTTCTTCGGCACGTCCTGGTTGTCGGCGCCGATGTAGATGCCCGGCTCGACAGTCATGGCCATGCCCGGTTCCAGCACGCGCCACTCGCCGCCGACCTTGTATTCGCCGACATCGTGCACGTCCATGCCCAGCCAGTGGCCGGCACGGTGCATGTAGAAGGCCTTGTAGGCCTCCGAGGCGATCAGCTCTTCGACATCGCCCTTGAGCAGGCCGAGCTCCACCAGGCCGGCGGTGATGACCTGCACCGTGGCTTCGTGGGCTTCGTTCCAGTGCTTGCCGGGAGCGATCTGCGGGAAGGCGGCTTCCTGGGATTTCAGCACCAGTTCATAGATGGCCTTCTGCTCGGGGCTGAAGCGGCCGCTGACCGGGAAGGTGCGGGTGATGTCGCTGGCGTAGCAGTCCAGCTCGCAGGCGGCGTCGATCAGCACCAGGTCGCCGTCCTTCAGCGGGGCGTCGTTCTCGCGGTAGTGCAGGATGCAGGCGTTCTTGCCGGCGGCGACGATGGAACCGTAGGCCGGCATCTTCGCCCCGCCCTTGCGGAACTCGTATTCCAGTTCGGCTTCCAGGTGGTATTCGTAGAGGCCGGCGCGGGAGGCCTGCATGGCGCGCACGTGGGCGCGGGCGGAAACCTCGGCGGCCTCGCGCATGACCTTCACTTCCGCCGCCGACTTGTACAGGCGCATGTCGTGCAGCAGGTGGTCGAGGGCAACGAACTCCTTGGGCGGCTGGGCGCCCTGGCGCGCCTTGGAGCGGATCACGTTGATCCACTCCATCAGGTGCTGGTCGAACTCGGTGTTGGTGCCGATGGAGTAGTAGACGCGGCTGCGCCCTTCGATCAGGCCGGGCAGGATGTCGTCGATATCGCCGATGGGGAAGGCGTCGTCGGCACCGTACTCGCTGATGGCGCCATCCTGGCCGGCACGCAGGCCATCCCAGAGTTCACGCTCCGGATCGCGCTCGCGGCAGAACAGCACGTACTCGCCATGCTCGCGGCCGGGAATCAGCACCAGCACCGCTTCCGGCTCGGGGAAGCCGCTGAGGTACTGGAAGTCGCTGTCCTGGCGGTAGACGTGCTCGACGTCGCGGTTGCGGATATGCACCGGCGCGGCCGGCAGGATGGCGATGCTGTTGGCTTCCATCTGCGCCATCAGGGCCTTGCGCCGGCGGGCGTACTCGGCCTTGGGGATACGGGTCATGCGCGCTCCTTCAGGGCGGGCGCAAGGCCCGCCACGCGGGTTCAATGCAACGAGGGTTTGGCGGCCGGTGCGGCAGGCTTGGCGCACTCGGCGAATAGCAACAAGGGGGCGACGCGCAGGTACTCCATGACTTCCATGTAGTCGCTCTCGCCGTCGTCGGAATCCTCCAGGGCGCTCTGTACCTGGGCGATGGAGGCGAGGTCCTGCAGCACTTCGACCGCCTCGCCGGACAGCGCGCCCTCGCGGGCGGTCAGGCCGAAGCCGCCGAGGAAGCCCTGGCACCACTGGCCGAGGGCGGCGGCACGTTCGGCCAGCGGTGCGTCGTCGCCGGGCAACAGCAGGACCACGGCCATGTCGCTGCCGGTCAGCTCGCTCTTGACCATCTCCTGCAGGCCGATCAGGGCCTGGCGCACGTTGTCCTGCGGGGCGGCGCCGAGCAGTTCGGCGGCATCCTCCAGCCAGGGCTCGGGCTCGAAGCCGGCGCCGGCGCAGCTGCGGCCGAGGAGCATGCCGTGCAGTTCGGCAGGGGAGACCGGCTGGCCGGTGGAGGCGAGGAGCGCGGCGAAAGCGTTGTAGGGGGAATTCGAACTGGACATAAGGGTGGCTAGGCGCCAGAGGGCGCAATCACTAGAATGACGGCCTCGTATCCTAGCAGTCTGGCGCGGTGAAGGCAGCATCGGCAGCCCGTCCGCCAGCCCCTACCCACCGGCGTGCAAAGAATCGCGCCGACGCCTGCGGGTTTGACCCGTTGCCGCGCCGGTCCTATATAGTCCCGGTCACTCCCCACCAAGTAGACAGCCCATGGAAGATGCCGAACTGCATGCACTGACAGCCAAGCTGGAGCTTCTGATCCAGCGTGTCGAGCAGCTCAAGGCCCAGAACCGGCTCCTGCTTGCCAGCGAGAAGGCCTGGCGCGAAGAACGCGCTCATCTGATCGAAAAGAACGAAATGGCCCGGCTCAAGGTCGAAGCGATGATTTCGCGCCTGAAAGCCCTGGAGCAGGATTCATGACCCAGTCCAATACCGTCACCGTCCAAATTCTCGATAAGGAATACTGCATCGCCTGCCCTGCCGACGAACGCGCCAACCTGGAAAGCGCCGCTCGCTACCTGGATGGGAAGATGCGGGAAATCCGTTCCAGCGGGAAAGTCATAGGCGCCGACCGCATCGCCGTGATGGCCGCCTTGAACATCACCCACGACCTGCTGCACAAGCAGCAGCGCCTGGATCAGGAAGCCACGTCCACCCGCGAGCGGGTGCGTGACCTGCTGGAGCGCGTCGACCATGCCCTGGCTGCCGACCCGGATATCCGCCAGGCCTGAGGGGCACGCGTCGCGACAAAATGACGCGCAGCGGCCCTTCCGATTCATCCGGGCCGACGCGCAGCAGTTTCCACAGCGGTTCTTGGGGTATACTCGCCGCCAGCTCCCTGGTGTGTTGGCCAGTCGGTGACGTCCCTGAGCCGATAAATGCAACCACGGGGGTTGCAAGTTGGGGCCGGTGTGCATGTCCGCCTGACGGAAAGCCTTAACGCCTCCTGCAACCTCCACCTTGAACTTTAGGGTTCAAGGGCTAACCCGACAGCGGCACAACCGGGGAGTCTACTTTCTTCATGATCTGCGCCGGATCCCATTCCCGCCAGAGCCTGCGCCGCCTGCTCCGCCAGGCCCGCCGCGCACTCACGCCCCTCCAGCAGAAGCACGCCGCCAAGGCCCTTTACCGCCAGCTCGCGCAGGACCCGTTGTTCCGCCGCGCCAGGCATGTCGCGCTCTACCTGCCCACCAATGGCGAAATCGACCCGCGCCCATTGCTGCGCGAAGCCCAACGCCGGGGCAAGCAGGCGTACCTGCCGGTGCTCAATGCCTGGCCGCGGGAAAAAATGGTCTTCCAGCGCCTGCTCCCGGGCGAACGGCTGCAGAAGAATCGCTTCCGCATCCTCGAGCCGCGCGCCAATCCGGCGCAACAGCGCAAGGTCTGGGCACTGGACCTGGTCATGCTGCCGCTGGTGGGTTTCGATGAATACGGTGGACGCCTGGGAATGGGCGCAGGCTTCTACGACCGGAGCCTGGCCTATCTGTCCCGTCGCCGGCAGTGGCGCAAGCCGACCCTGCTGGGCCTGGCGCACGAATGCCAGAAAGTGGACAGGCTGGAGCTGGCGAGCTGGGATGTATCCCTGCAGGCGACGGTAACGGACAGCGGCTGGTACGAAGGACAGTGACAGCGACACCGCGATCCTTGCGGTGCCAACCGGATGGAGTCAGGGCTGTTGGGTCAGGTTGACGGGCGCGCCGCCCTGGCGCTCCCACAGACTCTGGGTGTAACCGGTGGTGACCACACCCAGGCCGAAAATGACGACCAATACCCAGAGTATGTCTGGCTTGCGTTTCATCGATTGCCTCCCCCTTGCAGGCAAACTTCGCGCGATGACCGAATGGTGGATTGTTGTTCTGATTGGACCGTACGGCGGCGTGCAGCTTAAAGCGCGGCATTTTCCGGCAACGTGAGCGAACACGCAATTTGAGACGCCAACCGGCCGTCGGCCGGTCCCAGGCTTCGATGTCCCAGCGCGGACGAACGTACAGGAGCAAACTTCATGCCTTTCTGGCTGATGAAATCCGAACCCGACGAACTTTCCATCCACGACCTGCAGCGTTTGGGCAAGGCGCGCTGGGATGGCGTGCGCAACTACCAGGCACGCAACTTCATGCGCGCCATGCGCCCCGGCGAGCTGTTCTTCTTCTACCATTCCAGCTGCCCCGAGCCCGGCATCGCCGGGATCGCGCGGATCGCCGGGGAGACCTACCCGGACCCCACGGCGCTGGACCCGCAAAGCCATTACCACGACCCCAAGGCCAGCCCGGAGAAGAATCCCTGGAGCGCCCTGGACGTGGAGTTCGTCGAAGCCTTTGCTGGTGTTATCCCCCTCGCCCGGCTGCGTGAACAGGCGGTGCTGACCGGCATGCCCCTGGTGCAGAAGGGCAGCCGCCTGTCGGTGATGCCGGTAACCGAAGAGGAATGGTCCGGGGTGCTTGCCCTGCGTTGAGTCGGGCATGGCCCTGTGCTATGACGGAGGAGAATCTCCCGGGGCACTTCCATGCCGCACACTCACCCCGCCTGGCTGGTCCGAACGACACTCGCCGTGCTGCTCCTGGCGTTGTGCGGCACCAGCCTGCTGCTCTGGAAGCAGATGGACAACGCCCAGCAGGAGCGCATCCGCGAACGCGTCGCCTATCAGGCGCGGTCCCTGGCCAGCGAGCTGGAAAACAACCTGTTCGATGAGGTTGAGGCCCTGCGCCGCATGGCCCTGCTGTGGAACCATCGCGGCCGGATTCCCCAGGACGAGTGGAACCTGGAAGCCCGCCTCGCCCTGGAACACTTTCCCGGCTACCAGTCCATCCAATGGATGGGCGCCGACCTGCGCATGCGCTGGGTGCAGCCCGAGAAAGGCAACGAGGCCGCCCTGAGTTTCCGCCTGACCCGCAACCACCCCAACTTCAACCTCGCCATGCAGGCCAAGGCCAGCGGCCAGGCCCAGCTGTCCAACAGCTTCGCCCTGGTGCAGGGTGGCCGCGGCCTCATCCTCTACACACCGCTCTACATTGGCGGCGAACGGAGCGAACAGACCTTCGACGGCTTCCTCCAGGGCGTTTTCCGCGTCGAGCCGCTGATGGACGAACTCCTCGCGGATATCGAAAACCAGGACTTCAGCGTCCGGCTGCTGGAGGCCAACCACACCATCTACCACCAGGACCGGCCGGGCAGCGTCGACCCCCTCAGCCAGCGCGTTCCCCTGCAGTTGCTCAACAACGGCAATTTCGCCCTGCAACTGAGCCCGACCCGCAAGCTGGTGGCACAGCTCAGCTCGCCGCTGCCGCAGGTGGTGCTCGGCGCGAGCCTGGTCACCAGCCTGCTGCTGGTGGCCGCCCTGGCCCTGGCCCTGGAAAACGCCCGCCGCGCCAATGCCCTGCAGACCGGCTACCGGCGCCTGAACGAGGAGGTCAGCCAGCGCGAGCACGCCGAACAGGACCTGCGCGAAAGCCGCGAACGCCTGCAACTGGCGCTCGACCTGACCGACTCCAGCCAGGACGGCCTGTTCATCTTCGAACTCGCCAGCCGCGAGATCCTGCACATGAACCGGGCCACCCACGCCGGCCTGGGCTACAGCGCTGACGCCTTTCGCCAACTGCTGAAGGAAGATCCGGAGCAGCTGCTGCCCGGCTACCACGCCTGGCTGGAGCTGGTGCGCCAGGCCCGTCGCGACGGCGACTCGGGCATCTTCCAGCGCGAGATGCGCCGTGCCGATGGCAGTCTGCAGGCGGCGGAAATCAGCGCCCAGCTGGTGAAGCTGAACGGCCGCGAATACCTGATCGGGGTCTCCCGCGACAATAGCGAGCGGCTGGAGCTGGAAGCGCGGCTGCAACGCCTGTCGCAACAGGACGGCCTGACCGGGCTCTACAACCGCCGCTATTTCGACCGCCAGCTCAGTGGTGAATGGCGCCGCCTGCGCCGCCTCGGCGCGCCCCTGGCCCTGCTGATGCTGGATGTGGACTACTTCAAGGCGTTCAATGACAGCCTCGGCCACCAGGCGGGCGACGAGGCCCTGCGCCGAGTGGCCCAGGCGCTGCAGCAGAGCCTGCGGCGCGAAGGTGACGTGGCCTGCCGCTACGGTGGCGAGGAGTTCGCCATCATCCTCGCCAACACCGGCGAACCAGGTGCGTTGCACGTCGCCGAGCGGAGCATGGCACGCATCGCCGACCTGGCCATCGAACACCCTGCCAGCCCGGATGGGCGGCTGACCGTCAGCATCGGCATCGCCATTTCCGATCCCGCCCGCGAAGACCAGCCCGACAGCCTGGTATCACGCAGCGACGCCGCGCTCTACCGGGCCAAGCACGAAGGGCGCAATCGCGTCTGCCTGTGGGAGAAGGGTCAGGGCTGAATGATCAGGTTGTTGAACAGCAGGTCGTCCACCAGGGGCTGACCTTCCTCGCTGTTCAGCACCTGCTGCACCTGCTTGAGCGCTTCCTGGCGCAGCTTTTCCTTGGCGTCGGAAGAGCCGAGCGATTCGTCGGTCTGCTGGGAAAAGAGCATCACCAGCTGGTTGCGGATCAGGGGCTCGTGGCGGGTGACCTTGACCTCGGCGTCGGTGCTGGAGACCCGCAGCGAGATATCGGCCTTGTAGTACTTCAGGCGCGGACCGGGGCCATAGTTGCCGACCAGTGCCGGCACCAGGTCGATATAGGCGACCTTGGGCGCTTCGCCCTCCTTGGGCTCAACCTCCTCCTTGGCGCTCGCCAGCAGGGGAAGGGTCAGGGCCAGCAGCAATGCAGTGAGTCTTTTCACCGGGGTCTCCTCAGCACGAATGGCGCCTAGCATAGCCAGAGCCGCGACCGGCCCCAAGACCTCCGTTTATGCACACCCATCAGGCGCAGCCATGCTGATTGACCCCTTCGCCCCCCCACTTACACTGCAAGGCCACATGCCCGGGGCCAGCGCCCCACGCCTAGGAGCCCCGCGATGAAAGCCGTCCTGTGCAAAGCCTTCGGCCCCGCCGACACCCTGGTGCTGGAGGAAGTCGCCAGCCCCGAGCCGAAAAAGAACGAGATCCTGATCGACGTGCATGCCGCGGCGGTCAACTTCCCCGACACCCTGATCATCGAAGGCAAGTACCAGTTCAAACCGCCCTTCCCCTTCTCCCCGGGTGGCGAAGCGGCCGGCGTGGTGGCTGCGGTGGGCGAGAAAGTCAGCCACCTCAAGCCCGGCGACCGGGTGATGGCGCTGACCGGCTGGGGCAGCTTCGCCGAGCAGGTGGCGGTGCCGTCCTACAACGTAATGCCGATTCCCAAGGGCATCGACTTCAACTCGGCCGCCGCCTTCGGCATGACCTACGGCACCTCGATGCACGCCCTGAAACAGCGCGCCAATCTGCAGCCCGGCGAAACCCTGCTGGTGCTCGGCGCATCCGGCGGCGTCGGCCTGGCGGCGGTGGAAATCGGCAAGGCCATGGGCGCGCGGGTGATCGCCGCTGCCAGCAGCGCGCAGAAGCTGGAAGTGGCCAAGGCCGCCGGCGCCGATGCGCTGATCAACTACAGCGAGGAAAGCCTGAAGGACCGCGTCAAGGAACTCACCAATGGCCAGGGCGCCGACGTGATCTACGACCCGGTCGGCGGCGACCTGTTCGACGCGGCCATTCGCGCCATCAACTGGAACGGCCGCCTGCTGGTGGTGGGCTTCGCCAGCGGTCGCATCCCCGAGCTGCCGGTGAACCTCGCCCTGCTCAAGGGCGCCTCGGTAATTGGCGTGTTCTGGGGCTCCTTCGCCCAGCGCCAGCCCCAGGACAACCTGGCCAACTTCCAGCAGCTGTTCACCTGGTACGCCGAAGGCAAGCTCAAGCCGCTGGTGTCCCAGACCTTCCCGCTGGAGCGCGCAAGCGATGCGATCAAGACCCTGGCCTCGCGCCAAGCCGTGGGCAAGGTGGTGGTGGAAGTGCGCTGAGACCTTTGCCGTAGGGTGGACAGCGCTTTTCTGTCCACCAGGCGGCGTTCACCCCGGCATCGATGGTGGATAAAAAGAGCGTTATCCACCCTTGTATCTCGACTAGCGTCCTTTCAAAGAGCGATAGTCCCCGACTGATCATCGGGGGAGGGTCAGGAAGCCGTATCCACCCTTAGGCCTCGAGCTTGCGACGTAGATAGTGCT
>NZ_JBHZGN010000023.1:0-106966 GCF_049334135.1 Metapseudomonas cellulosilytica
GCGGCAACACCTTCATCTTGAAGCCCTCCGAGCGCGACCCGAGCTCCACCCTGTTCATCGCCGAACTGTTCCACCAGGCCGGCCTGCCCAAGGGCGTGCTGAACGTGGTCAACGGCGATAAGGAAGCCGTGGACGCGCTGATCGAAGCGCCGGAAGTCAAAGCCATCAGCTTCGTCGGCTCGACCCCGATCGCCGAGTACATCTACACCGAAGGCGCCAAGCGCGGTAAGCGCGTGCAGGCCTTGGGCGGCGCCAAGAACCACGCCGTGCTGATGCCGGATGCCGATCTCGACAACGCCGTCAGCGCGCTGATGGGTGCCGCCTACGGCTCCTGCGGCGAGCGCTGCATGGCGATTTCCGTCGCCGTGTGCGTGGGCGACCCGATCGCCGACGCCCTGGTGGACAAGCTCGTCCCGCAGATCAAGGGCCTGAAGATCGGTGCCGGCACCCACTGCGGCCTGGACATGGGCCCGCTGGTCACCGCCGCCGCCCGCGACAAGGTGGTCGGCTACATCGACGACGGCGTGGCCGCCGGTGCCACGCTGGTGGTGGACGGCCGCGGCTACCGCGTCGCCGGCCATGAGGACGGCTACTTCGTCGGCGGCACCCTGTTCGACCACGTCACCGCCGACATGCGCATCTACCAGGAAGAGATCTTCGGTCCGGTACTCTGCATCGTCCGCGTCGGCAGCCTGGAAGAGGCCATGCAGCTGATCAACGACCACGAGTACGGCAACGGCACCTGCATCTTCACCCGCGACGGCGAAGCCGCGCGCCTGTTCTGCGACGAGATCGAAGTGGGCATGGTCGGCGTCAACGTGCCGCTGCCGGTGCCGGTGGCCTACCACAGCTTCGGCGGCTGGAAGCGCTCGCTGTTCGGCGACCTGCACGCCTACGGCCCGGACGGCGTGCGCTTCTACACCCGCCGCAAGGCCATCACCCAGCGCTGGCCGCAGCGCGCGACCCACGAGGCGGCGCAGTTCGCGTTTCCGAGCAATGGTTGAGTGATGTGTTGAATGAAGAAGCCCCGGCAATTGCCGGGGCTTCTTCGTTTGGGCGTCTCACGCCGAGCGGCTTGCCCGGGCGAAATCAATGATCGCCTGGATCGCCCCGCGCGCCTGGGGGCTGTTGTGCCAGCAGGTGGAGCCCATCATCTGCGATATCTGCTTCGTCAGGTCGGCCGCCTCGCAGCCGGCCAATTGCTCCAGAGCGTTGAAGCCGATCTGTTCCAGCCGGGCCACCACCGTCGGGCCGACGCCTTTCAGTTTGACCAATTGGGTGCGGATTTCCGCGGGAAAGCCTGCGCTGTCCTTGTTTCCCATGGTGTTCTCCTTGAGTGCTCTTGCTCCTAAATCGATGGGTATCGCTTCGCTCCACCCATCCTACAAATGTGCTCCGTAATCCGTAGGATGGGTGGAGCGAAGCGATACCCATCACATTTCCCCCACACCGTGTTCCATGTCCCCTCCATCCCCCGCCCAATCCACCGGCAGGATGCCCGCTTTCACATACCGGTGAAACGACGACCAGGGCCAATCGGCCACGCGCTCAACGTAACCATGCTTGCGCGGGTTGTGATGGATGTAATCCACATGCCGGGCGAAGTCTTCGTCATCGCGGATGCGGTGCTCCCAGAAGCGGCGTTGCCAGATGCCGCGTTCGCCTTTGCTCAACCGGCTTTCAGATGCCTGCTCGCCAAAGGGAAGCGCGCGGGAAAACTCAGTCTTGATCAGTCGCCAGCGCCGGGCGTAGTCGGCGTCTCCCGCCGGCAGGGTGCACAACGCGTGAAGGTGGTCTGGAAGGATGACGATGGCGTCGATGCGCCAGGGATGGCGCTTCATGCAATAGCGAAAGCTGGCACGCAGCAGGTCGATCTGGTCGATGAGCACGCGGCTTCGTCGGTCGGCGAGATTCAAGGTGAAGAACCAGGTAACGCCTGGGGTGTGGTCGCGACGGTAGTCAGTCATGGTGAGGCCTCCTTGCCATTGGTTGATGGGTATCGCTTCGCTCCACCCATCCTACGGTGGTGCGGGGATGGTGTTTCGTAGGATGCGGTGGAGCGAAGCGATACCCATCGTCGTTCAAGCGCCCATGTACCGCGGCACCTGCTCCCACGGCATCCACAACTCTCCTTGCCATTCCAACAGCGTCAGCCGTTGCGACTGCCAACTAAGCATCACCCTGCGCGGACGGAAGTAATCCTCGGCATGCTGGTCGCGCAGGGTGGGGATGACTTCGCGGGTGAGCCATTCATCCAGCTGCTGGCATTCGGGATGGCCGAAGCGGATCAGGGCTTTGTAGAGGCCGGCTTCGTTGATGACGTCGATATGCTCCTCGCTGCCGGTGGTGTAGCGGAGGCGAATGCGGCGGGTTTCATGGGGCTTGAGGCGGCGGGGCAGGGCTTGTGGATGGTGCAGGCCGAGCAGGCGGGCGAAGTCGTAGGCGGAGAACCAGGGCTGATTGTCGATCATCACGCCACGCAGTGGGCGGTTGTGGCGGTGGAAGAAGGTAGGGGTGTGTGCGTCATGCATGGTGGAACTCCTGTGGCTCGTTTAGGAGCTGCCACCTTCGTCGTCATCGAAAGGGTGGCAGACCGCGCGGGGTTGACGAACCGGGCCACAGAACCGGCAGACCCCGAGGGATCTCCCCACGCGGTCTGCCATAAGGGCGGTGCAGTTTAAGGGACTGCGAGCAGGTCGCAGCTTGCGAGGGAACGTCCGCCGTTCTCCGCATGCACCGTAGGCAAAATCGCGCTTGTGGCTTCAGGTCGTCAAACCCGGTCGCGGGATTGACCGCGACCGGGGCACGTTAGGGAGCAGGCAGGGGAGGAACAAGACCCGGAAACGGGTTTGGGAAATTTCCGACGATTTCCCAGGGAGGCATTGCGGCTACTTGCCGTTCTTGCGATTGCGGACGAAGAGCACCTTTCCTCCGGTGGTCGTGGTTCCGCGTTCTTCGAGCTCGAAGCGATGAGGGTTTCCCTTGATCAGGTCGCTCAGCTTCTTGAAACCGTACAAGCGTGGATCGAAGTCGGTTCGAATCTTGGTGATGTCGGAGCCCACTGCCGCGAGCGGCGCCCAGCCGTCTTCGTCGTCGAGTCCGTCGATCACCGTGGCGATTGCGTCAACCGGAACCTTCTGCGGCTTGATCGGCGCAGGCTTGTCAGTCGACTTGACCGCTTCGGTGGCTGGCGGTGGTGGCACGGGCAGTGGCTTGTCGCTGCCCGTGGTGGACTCCGGCAACGCCTCTGCGCGCAGTATCTCCGTATAGATGAACTTGTCGCAGGCCGAGACGAAGGGCTTGGGTGTCTTCTCTTCACCGAATCCGTAAACGGTCAGGCCCTCTTCTCTCAGGCGCGCGGCAAGGCGAGTGAAATCGCTATCGCTGGAAACCAGGCAGAAACCGTCAAAACGCCGGGTGTAGAGCAGGTCCATGGCATCGATGATCAGTGAACTGTCGGTGGCGTTCTTGCCCTTGGTATAGGCGAACTGCTGGATCGGCTGGATGGAGTGGTCGAGCAGAACCTTCTTCCAGCTACCGAGCTGCGGCGCGGTCCAGTCTCCATAGATGCGTTTGACGCTGGCGACGCCATACTTGGCAATTTCCTCGAACAACCCTTCGATGATGGACGCTTGTGCATTGTCGGCATCGATGAGCACGGCAAGGTGCTTCTGTTGGTGTGTCGGGTGGGCTTTGCTGGCCATGGTTCGTCCTTGAAGGGAGATGGCTGAACATACTGCGAACTTGCCAAGCGACGCCAATCCAACGGGCGATTGATTTGCTCTTTCAAGATTGGTGGTTACTATAACCACCAAATTTGCGCCAAGGACTGGATGTGAACAGCCGACAACTCATGGAGCTGATCGAAGCCGATGGATGGTTTCTGGTCAGGATCAGGGGCAGTCATCACCATTTCAAACATCCGGCCAAACCTGGATTGGTGACGATCCCCCACCCGAAGAAGGACCTGCTGCCACGGACGGCGGCTAGCATTCTCAAACAGGCAGGGCTCAAGTGAGCTCGTCTTCATCTCTCCCGAAGGGCTACATCATGCTTTATCCGATTGCGATTCTCCCCGGTGACGATGGGCACGCCTGGGGCGTAGAGGTGCCGGACCTGCCCGGCTGCTTCTCTGCCGGCGATGATCTGGATGAGGCGATGGCCATGGCGCGAGAAGCCATTGAGGGGCATCTGGAAATCCTGGCGGAGGAGGGTACGCCGATTCCAGTCGCGAAGAAGGTCACGTTCCATGCCGCAAATTCGGACTATGCCGGCTGCACCTGGGCTCTGGTGGATATCGATGTGACCCGTTACATGGGCAAGGCGGAGAAGCTGAACATCACCTTGCCCGGCTATCTCCTGAATCGCATCGACGATTACGTACGGAATCACCCTGAGCAGAAGAGCCGGTCGGGCTTCCTGGCCGCCGCGGCTCTGCGAGTGTTGCAGGAGTCCTGAAGGAGGACGGAAAGCCCTTACCGATTCAAGCGCCGCGCATCAAAGGCATCGCGGGCCTGGAAGGCGGTGTAGGTCATCTGCGCGGCGAGCATCCCGGCGAGGCCGAAGGTGCGGGTCAGGCCGAACTTCTTGAAGCCGGCGGGAATTGGCGCGGCGTTGGCGATGGCATCCGCCAGTACCTCGCCAGCCACGGTGGTCGGCGCCATGCCGTGGCCGCCGAAGCCGACGGCGTGCCAGATGCCGTCGTCGTCCTGGCCGATCTGTGCCATCTGGTGGCGGCCGTAGCTCATCAGCCCGCCCCAGGAGTACTCGATTTCCACGTCTTCCAGCTGGGGATAGACCGATACCAGGTCCGCCCTGAGCAAGCCGGCGATGGCTTCCGGGCCGCGGTCGAGGATGGAGATCCGTCCGCCCCAGAGAATCCGGCTGTCCTGCAGCGGCCGGTAGTAGTCGAAGGCGAAGCGCGTGTCGTAGACCGCCGCCTCGCAGTCGATGGCGTCCTTCAGGCGCTGGCCGAGCGGCTTGGTCGCGACCACGTAGGTGGCGATGGGCAGCACTGCCCGTTCGACGCGGCGGTGGACGCCACGGGCATAGCCGCCGCCGGAGAAGACGACCTGTTCGGCATGCACTTCGCCGCCTGCCGTTTTCACCACGTACTTCCCGTCGCGTTTCTCGATGGACAGGGCAGGGGAGCGCTCGTGGATGCGCACGCCCAATCCCGCTGCCGTGCGGGCCACGCCGCAGACGTACTTGAGCGGGTGGAAGTGGAAGGCGTTGCGCTCCAGCAGGCCGCCGAAGTAGCGCTCGGTCTTCAGCATCTCCTTCAACTGGCCGGGCGGGATGTACTCCCAGTCCACGCCGTAGGCTTGCTTCATCAGCTTGCGCGGGGTTTCCAGGCGGGCCGGGTCGTTGAACCAGTTGGCGAGGATCACGCCCTTGTCCACCAGGTCGCAGTCGATACCGTACTGCCGGACGCGATGGCGAATCAGCTCGACCGCATCGATGGTCAGCCGGTACAGGCGGCGCGACTCATTGGCGCCCAAGGTGGCAAGGAGGTCGGCATTGCCCAGGCTGTAGCCGCCGAACACGAAGCCGCCATTGCGCCCCGAGGCGCCGTGGCCGACGCCATGGGACTCCAGCACCACCACATCGGTGACACCCCGTTCAGCCAGACCGAGGGCGGTCGAAAGGCCGGCCAGGCCGCCGCCGAGGATGCAGACGCGGGTGTCGATCCGTCCGGCCTGGGCAGGGAAGGTCGGTTTCTCGACCGTGGCTTCGTAGTAGGTCTGGTCAAAGGAGCTGTGCATCAGTCGATCCTGTCGGGCCTTTCGGGACTCACGCTGGCAGAGGGCATTAGGCTGGCGCGTTGTTGAACGACTGTTTAGCTTTTCCGCGCTGGGGAAGGCAACCGAATAATCCTCGGCATGTCATTCCGTGGGGGAATGTTGGCCAAGGCAAGGGCGCCACGCACACGAGATTCGAGGGAAATCCGGGGATTCCGGCGCCAACAAAAAGCCCGGCATGTGCCGGGCTTTTGGTCAGTCGGTGGCGGATCACACCTTGCGCACGAACTCCGACTTCAGCTTCATCGCGCCAATGCCGTCGATCTTGCAGTCGATGTCGTGGTCGCCATCCACCAGGCGGATGTTCTTCACCTTGGTGCCGACCTTGACCACCAGGGACGAGCCCTTGACCTTGAGGTCCTTGATCACGGTGACGGTGTCGCCGTCCTGCAGGACGTTGCCGACGGAGTCCTTGATCACCTTCTCGTCACCGGCGGCGTCGGCGCTGGCGTCGGCGGACCACTCGTGGGCGCACTCGGGGCAGACCAGCATCGCGCCGTCCTCATAGGTGAATTCGGAGTTGCATTTGGGGCAGGGCGGCAGTGTGCTCACGGTGTACCTCGGCTTCGATGTCACGAAAAGCCGCATATTGTATAGGGTTTTGCCATGGCTTTGCCCATTTCTGCGGTTTCGTAAGTGCGATGTGTCGGGGTCATTACCGACTTGACCATGTCTAGACCTGCCCGCCAGATGCGGCTGCTAGCCTGCTCGCACTGTGCGCACAAATTCTGTGGAGCGTGCTGTGGATATCTTCTGGATGAATTGCGCCAGGGCTTGTTCCAGATGGGTTCGGCCGGGTTGCTCGTTTCATGCGCAGGAAAGGTGCAACCGGGGTGATTGGGCTACCTGCCCCGGATACCCACGAAATCTGTGGGGCAAGTTGTGGATAGCTTCTGGATTGCGGGCTGGAGGCCGCGCGGGGCGCTTGTTTCAGGCAGGTGTACGGATTTTGATCAGCGTCCCTGAGGCCATGGGCGCCGGGTTGCAATGTTCAGGCATGAAGCCTGAAAGGCGCTTGACATCGCCGCCACGAGTGAAGCAGAGCGGGGGTGGGAAATGCCCACAAAAGCTGTGGGCCTCTCTGTGGATATCTTCGGGATAAGTCCGTGGATGGCCCTCGGCGGCTGGGCCGGAAGCGCTTGCTCGGTTTTTCGTCGTCAGTCGTACTCGGCAGCCTGGTGGTCGCCCAGCAGGCGGCGCTGGCGAGCCGTGCAGGCGGCCAGCACCTCGGCGTTGAAGCGGAACGCCAGGTAGGGCGAGAACTTCTGCGCCACCATGCGCCGGCCATAGTGGATCTGCAGCAGGTAGCGGCTGCGATCGAGGGTGCGGTTGCGGCTGCCGGCGTGCCACAGCTCGCTGCGGAACATCAGCACATCGCCGGCCTTGCACAGTACCGGCTTGGCGGCTGTGCCGCGCCAGTCGGTTTCGCCCGGCCGCGGCCTGCGGCCGGCGCGATGGCTGCCGGGGATGACCAGGGTGGGGCAGAGGTCGGCGTCGATGTCGTCGAGGTAGAGGTGCGCCGTGCAGATCTGCATCGGCAGCGCGAAGGTCGGGTCGGCCAGCAGGCTTTCCGGCAGCTCCATCACCAGGTGGTCGAGGTGCAGGTCGGCGCCGACGAAGCCGGGGTGGCAACGCCAGGCGGTCTGTCCGATCACATGGCAATCCTCGCCCAGGGCTGCCTCGGCCAGTTCGATCACCCCCGGCAGGTCCAGGTAGGGCAGCCACTCCGGACCCCGGTTGAACACGCACTTGAAGTGGTCGTCCACCAGCCCGGTGTAATCCCAGTGGATGGGCTGGAGCTGGTTCATCAGGCGGCGCAGGGTGGCGATGCCTGGAGCGTCCAGCACGCCGGGGAGGAGGGTGAAGCCCCGGGCGTGGAGGGACTGGAGATGATCGGCGGTGGACATGCTCATGTCCTCGAACGCGGGGGCACCACCTGTAGGGTGGACCACCCTTCACCGGTCCACCAATCGCGCTCCGGGTTGGTGCCGATGGTGGATGGAAAAGCGCCATCCACCCTACGGGTCAGCCCGTAGGTTGGGCTGAAGCATGAAGCCCAACGAACCCCCGCACGTTGGGCTTCGCTACGCTCAGCGCCAACCTACGGTGTGACGTTCAGCAGTCCGGCCAGCCGGGTGTGCAGCGGTTCGAGCTCGTCCTCCGTCAGGCTCAGCAGGAAATCGTTCTTCAGCACGTCGACCAGCTCGGTGGCGTCTTCGATCGTGCGACTTTCCACGCGGCCATCGCGGAAGCGCTTGTTGAACAGGCCGTTGGCCAGGGTCAGGCGGCAGTCGCCTTCGCTGCGGGCGCACATCAGCATCTGGCGGAACACGCTGTCGGGGTGGGTGGAGGTGTACCAGTTGCGCGGGATGCAATCGACCCAGGCGTTCACTGCGGAACCGAAGCGGTAGCAGGCGGCCCAGCCGCTCTCGGTACGGAAGTTTTCCAGCTGCACTTCACCGGAACCGTCGTCCTGGGGGCGCAGGCGGTAAGGCAAGTCCGGGTCTGCCGCGCCCTCCAGGGGTACGGCGCGCCAGGGGGTGGCGGAGCCGAAGCCGACGTCCGCCAGGTGCGGTCCCTCCGGGAGCAGCACGCGCAGCATCAGATGGGACAGCATGGTCTGCGGCGCGTCCAGCGGCAGGCCCCAGCGTACCCGGCCGCCCAGCAGTTCGACGCGGTAGCCGAGGGCCAGCAACAGGCGGGCGAAGAGGTTGTTCAGCTCGTAGCAGTAGCCGCCACGCTGGCGCCCCACCACCTTGGCGAACACCGAATCGGCGTCGATGCGGATGGGACGGTCGAGCAGTACGTCGACATTCTCGAAAGCGACCCGGCGCTGGTGGGCGGCGATCAGGCGGTCGAGGCCGGCGAGGTCGGGTTGCTGTGGAACCGGGGTGTCCAGGTGACGCAGGTAGGCCTCGGTTTGCTGCGGGTTCAGCGCATGCATGCAGGAAGGCTCCATGACAATGAAGCCTGGATGCTAGCAGATACCTTTGCCTGGGCGATGAACGGTAGCTTGGTGTCTTTCTTAATCAACGGCGCCTGTAAAAAATAAAAAACTGACGGGTCACGAGGTGACGTTGCAAATGCCTTTAAACCGGTGTATTGCGACGAGTCCTGTCTTGAGGGTCAAAAGCGTTCTGTCGATTTTTTTGCTCATCTCCAGCTTATTTGTTTGACATATTTTACGTCTTTGGCAGACTTCGCCTCCGTGGTAACCGCCCGGATCGCTCCGAGCCGGGCCCCGCCGTCAATAACAAAAACTCCGTCAGTCGAGGCGCCTCCCCCAGGCCCCGGCCCCGACGGGCGTGCCTCTGGAACAAGAACAAATGCTGATCTGGTTTGTTGCGGTATACCTGCTGATCACCGTCGCTGTCGGTTTCTACGCCTCCACCCGCGTCAAGAACTCCACGGACTTCGCCTCCGGCGGTCGGAGCATGTCCTTCCCCCTCGTCGTGGCGATGGTGTTCGCCACCTGGTTCGGCTCGGAGGCCGTGCTGGGCATTCCCGCCACCTTCCTCGAGGAAGGTTTCGCCGGGATCATCGAAGACCCCTTCGGTTCCTTCGGTTGCCTGATGCTGGTGGGCCTGGTGTTCGCCCGTCCGCTCTACCGCCTGAACCTGCTGACCATTGGTGATTTCTTCAAGAAGCGCTTCGGCCCGAACGTGGAACTGCTCACCAGCCTGGTCATCATCGCCTCCTACCTGGGTTGGGTCGCGGCACAGCTCACCGCGCTGGGCGTGGTGTTCAGCGTGCTGTCCGACGGCGCCCTGACCACCACCCAGGGCATGATGATCGGTACCTTCATCGTCCTGCTGCACACCCTGTTCGGCGGCATGTGGTCGGTGGCCATGACCGACTTCCTGCAGATGATCATCATCGTCGCCGGCCTGTTCTACCTGACCTGGCTGGTGGGCGACATGGCCGGCGGCCCGGCCACCGTGATCAGCCATGCCGCTGCCGAAGGCAAGTTCACCTTCCTCCACGGCACCTCGGCCAAGGATATCGTCGCTTTCCTCGCCGCCGCGGTGACCATGATGTTCGGCTCCATCCCGCAGCAGGACGTGTATGCCCGCGTGATGTCGGCCAAGAGCGAGAACATCGCCGCCCGCGCGTCGATGACCGGCGCCTGCTTCTACCTGTGCTTCTGCATGCTGCCGATCTTCCTCGCCTACTCGGCCAAGATGATCGACCCGGAAATGGTCAAGCACTGGCTGGCCGAAGACTCGCAGATGATCCTGCCGCGCCTGATCCTGGAACGTACCCCGCTGTTCGCCCAGATCATGTTCTTCGGCGCGATCCTCTCGGCGATCATGTCCACCGCTTCCGGCACCCTGCTGGCGCCGTCGGTGACCTTCACCGAGAACATCCTCAAGCGCTTCATCCCCGACATGAACGATCGCCAGGCCCTGCTGGCCATGCGTTGCAGCGTGCTGGCGATGACCTTCGCCACCGGCCTGTTCGCGCTGAACTCCGAGTCCAGCATCTACGAGATGGTCGGCAACGCCTACAAGGTGACCCTGGTTGCCGCCGCCGTGCCGCTGTTCGCCGGCCTGTTCTGGAAGCGCGCCACCACCCAGGGCGCCCTGCTGGCTATCTTCGCCGGACTGGGTTCCTGGGGCCTGCTGGAGATGACCTACCAGGAAACCGACTTCTGGCCGCCGCAACTGGCCGGCCTGCTGTTCAGCTGGGTGGGCATGGTGGTGGGTTCGCTGCTGCCGCAACTCGTGCGCAGCCGTGCCGAGATCATCGGCGCTACCCCGGCCAGCGCCTGAGTGCCTTGAGTCCATGAAAGAGCCCCGCCATGTGCGGGGCTTTTTCATGGGGGGAGATCCATCCCATGGGCGACGGGAAACCTGTAGGGGCGAATTCATTCGCCATGCAGGCCGAAGGCCTGCTCTACGAGGGTGGAGAGGGGCAGCTGCGCCGCCCTTGGCGAATGAATTCGCCCCTACAGAAAACGCTCCAGCCCAGGCGCCTCAGGCCACCAGCTCGACGAAACCGCGCAGCACCGTCAGGCCCACGAACACGGCCATGGCGATGGCGCTGCCACGGGGCACGTTGTCGGCGAAGCGGCGGTAGTTGATGGGCGTGAGGAAGAGCTTCGGCCAGCAGGCGAAGGCGGCGCAGAGGGTGATCAGGGACAGCAGCGCCAGGCCGCTGGAAACGTCGAAAGGGTCGTCGGAGAAGATGCAGCTGATGGGGATGATGATGCCGAGGGCGATCCAGCCGCCGGTGACCAGTTTCTCACCCGGGGTACGTGGGGAGGCGTGGGGGCTGTCGCTGGCCATCGGTAGTTTCCTTGTCAGACTGCAGGCGGAGACTGCCGCGCATTCTCCACCTGCGTCCTGCAAGGCGCAAGACAGAGAGGCCCGCCATTGCGACGGGCCCCACAGTCGTCAGAAATGGACCTTGGCCAGCAGGCTGAAGGTGTTCTGGTCGGTGCCGCCGAGGATCTCGTCGCCGAGGAAACCGTTGTCGTCGATGGCGTACTTGTTTTTCCAGTAGTCGTACTCGATGCCGACGTAGAAGTGCTTCACCGCGCTCCAGCCCATGGCCTTGCCCAGGTCGTACTTGATCTGCGGGTTGAAGTGCAGGTTGGCGTGCAGGTCGTTCGGACGGTCCGAGGTGGCGTCCTTGTTGTTCCACACCCAGTCCATGAACCCGTCGATCAGGATGTCCGAGTTGCCCACCGGGATGGTGTAGGACCACACCGGGGTGACCTGCCACTGGCCGGACGGGTTATTGGTGATGCCGTCGGGCTTGCGGTAGTAGAAGTTCAGCTGGAAGTAGTCGAAGCCGGGGACCTTCAGGTCGAATCCCGGGCCGAGCAGGTAGTTCTGGTTGCGGTTCTCGCCACGCTCGTAGGTGGCGGCCAGCAGCACGTCGCTGATGGGGCCGAATTCCAGCTTCTGGTCGAAGATCTTGCCGAAGGACAGGCGCGGGGAGATTTCACCGTAATAGGTGTTCTTGCCGAGGTTGGGGTCTTGCTCGCTGTTGTAGTTGATCTGGTCGACGAAGATGAACAGGTCGCCGAAGGTCCAGCCGCTGGCGTGCTCGAAGGTGAAGGTCTGCTGGATTTCCGGGTTGATCTGGAAATCCTTGCCATAGAGGTAGGTCAGGCTGTTGTCCTGCCACAGCAGGGGACCGTCGGCCAGGGCATTGCCGGCCGCCAGCAGGCCGCCGGCGAGCATCAGGGAAGGGAGGGTGCGGTTCATCGGGGGTGGAGCTCCAGGAACTTGAAGAGGCTATCGGCGCAGAACTTGTCTGGCTGGTCAGGCTGAGCTGACGACAGGGCGCGGGATTATCGGTGGAAATCGCAGCTTTTCAAGAGGTTATGCGCAGTTCGCGGGTATTTGCCGACCGCTGGCCGGTGGCTCCCAATTGCCGCATGGCCCCCCGCAGGATGGATCGGGCGGCGTTCCGCGAGCTTGCGATACCCATCAGCCCCGTCCGCATGGGTATCGCTCCGCTCCACCCATCCTACGAGCTGCCCCACCTCTCCGGCGCAGGTTCAGGCAATGAGCAGGCTTCAGGATTGCTGCGCCTTGTCAGGCGCGAGTCACCCCTCTCCGCTTCAGGGAGAGGGGCCGGGGGAGAGGGCTATGTCAGGCAAGCATGGAGACCTGAAAGGCCCGTACTAGAGGATTCTGTTCGATCCCGCAACAGCTAACGCAGACATAACCTTTCGCCAGGCAAAAAAATCCCCCGGCCAAGCCTCGGTCAGCCGGGGGGCGAGGAGAGCGGGTCGGTCAGCGCACCGTGATGGCGCTGGTGGCGACGCCTCCTGAGGTGGAGCGCACGGTGACGCTGGGATTGGCGGTGGGCACCACGGCGGTGGAGTTGTTCACCGACAGCCGCCAGCGGCCGTTGCCCGACGGGGTGGCGGTGCCCAGCAGGACCTGGCCCTGGGTACTGCTGACTTCCACGCGGATCTGGTTGCCCTGTGGCCGCGAGGTGGTGCCGGCGAAGGTCCAGGAATAACGACCGTTCCTGGCGGCCCGGACCTCCGCGGTGGTCACTGTCAGGGTATCGGCGGCCGCCGCCGGGTTCACCGTGACGGTCACCGTGGCCGAGGCGGAGGTGGCGCCCACGGCGTCCTGTACCTGGTAGGTGAAGCTGGTGGTGAAGGCGGTGGTCACGCTGGCCGGCGGGGTGTAGGTCACCGTGGTGCCATCGCTGCTGGCGCTGCCAAGCCCGATGGCGGGCTGGGTCAGGTTCACCACGTTCATGGCGTTGCCTTCCGGATCCAGGTCGTTGGCCAGTACGTTGATCGTCACTTGCGCGCCGGCGCTGGTGGTGGCGGTATCGGCCTGCACCGTCGGCGGCAGGTTTGGCCGCACGGTGATGCTGACGTTGGCCGGGGCGGAAAGGGCGCCCAGGTTGTCCTGGACCTGATAGCTGAAGCTCACCACTTCCGTGGCTGCCACCTGCGCCGGCGGGGTGTAGGTCACCGCGCCGTTGCCGCTCTGCTCCAGGGTACCGAGGGTGACGCCACCGAGGTTGGCGATGGACAGCGGCAGGTTGCCGTCCGGGTCGCTGTCGTTGGCGGTGAGGTTGAGGGTCACCGCTACGCCGGCGGTGGTGGTGCCGCTGTCCGGATTGGCCAGCGGAGGCTGGTTGGCCGGTGGGGCGGACGGGCCGCCCTGGACCACGACGAACTCGCTGTCGCTGCCACCCGCGGCGGACTTCACCGAGACTTTCGCCGGTGGCTGGTCGATGTTCGCGGCCACCAGGCGCTGGGTCGCGCCGCTGACCGGCAGCAGCCGGCCGAAGCCTTCGGCGACCAGCGCGGGTATCTGCACTTCATCGCTGGAGCGGGCTTCCACGGTCAGGGTCTTGTCCGGCCAGGAGTAGCGCGCCTGGCTGATCTTGACGACGTCGGTGAGCGCCTGGGTCTGGGTGGTGGCGCTGGTGTTGGCGGTTTCCTCGCGGGCGTTGACCAGCACGAAGGTCGGCAGGCTGGTGGGAGCCAGGTCCTGGCCGAAGAAGCGGCCATTGCCATCGGCGGTCATCTGGAACTGGCAGGGAGACGGCGGGTCGCCCACCAGATCGAGGCTCTCGCGGAAGCACAGGGTCGCGTTGGCGCTGGCGCTGGCGAACACCGAAATCCAGGTGCGCTGGGCGTTGCGGCTGTAGGTGGCGCGATCGACGTTCAGGGCGGCGGCGGAGCCGCCGGTGAACAGCTTGCCGGAGAGGTTGAACAGGGTGGTCTGGATGGACAGGCCGTTGGGGCCTTCGATACGCACGAAGTTGGTCCCGAAGGGGCTGCCGATGACCGGCTCGGCCAGGTTGGGGTCGCCGATGAAGGTCTCCACCGCGCCGGTTTCCGGGTTGGTTTCCTCATAGAGCGGACCGTTGCGGGTGAGGAAGGGACCGACGTTGCCGGCCAGGGCGCCACTGAAGTTGCCCGGAGCGCCGATGCCGATGTCGCGGGTCAGGTTGATGGAGCGGCGGCCGGAGTTGGGGACATTGACGGTTTCCACGCCGTAGGGATGGATGACCTTGTAGGTGCCGGCCACCGGCACCGTGGCGCGAATGCGGATGCGCGCGAAGCTCTGCTGGTCGCCCTGCAGCGGAACGCCCCCGGCGAAGGCCGCTTCGATGCCCGCCACGTAGGCGATCAGCTCCAGGCCGTTGCCGGGGTCGTCGATGCTGGTTTCGGCGAGCATCCAGAAACTCTCGTCGGGGAAGTTTCCGGGGAAGGCGATCGGCCTGGTTTCATCGAATATGCCGGGGTTGGGCAACAGGGTGCACATGAAGCTGCCCGGCACCCGCGAGCTCTGGGTCTTGGACAGGCACAGCTCCAGCGGCACGCCCTGGGTGTCCTGGTACCAGCGGGGAAAGTAGCCGGTGGCGGCGGTATAGGGGCCGGGGTCTACCGCCGCCAGTTCCGCCTTTGCGGTCGGGGTGCCGGCGAGCAGGCCCAGCGCCATTGTGAACATGACTGGCCATTTGAACATGACAGCCTCCATCCACCCGCGTCAGGCGGGTGCATCCGAATTCAGGGAAGGATCTCGACTTCTTCGCTATCGCTGCCGCCGTTGGCCGAAAGCACTTTCACCGAGGCGGGCGGAATACTGGTGATCGGAACCTGCAGCCGACCGCTCACCAGGTCACCCAGGCCGTCGACGGTCAGCGTCGGCTGGCCGCTCTGGTCGCTGGAACTGGCTTCCACTGTCAGCAGGCCGCTGACCAGGCTGTACTCGGCACGGCTGATGGTGACCAGGTCAACCAGCGGCGCGCTGACGGTGTTCGCGGTGCTGCTGGGAATGGCCAGGCTGTTGTCTGCGCTGAACGACACGCTGGCGCCGGGCAATGGCGTGCCGCCGGACTGGCCGTACCAGGCGCCGGTGGCGTTGCCCCGCATGGCGCCGCTGGTGCCGGCGGTGTCGGTGTAGTTCACGCTGGCCGGCGGCGGCGGGGCGAGGGTGAAGAAGTCCTGCTGCTGCGCCGCACCGGCATCGCGGGAGTAGCTGGCGCGCTCGACGATCAGGGGCGTAGGCAGCTCCACCGTGGAGAGCTTGCCGGAGATGGCGAACAGGCGCGTTTCGGCGCGCAGGCCGTTGGGGCCTTCGATACGCACGAAGTTGGTCCCGAAGGGGCTGCCGCTCACTTCCTCCAGCACGTTGGGGTCGCCGATGAAAGTTTCCGGCAGGTTGGTGACCGGGTTGGTTTCCACGTAGGGGCCGTTCACCGAGCGCAGGAAGGGCCCGATGTTGCCCTTCAGTGCGCCGCTGAAGTCGCCCGGCGCGCCGATGCCGATGTCGCGGGTCATGTTGATGGCGCGGGTGCCGGGGGCGTCCACCTCGAACACGTCCATGCCGTAGGGGTGGGTGATGGTGTAGGTGCCGGCCACCGGCACCGTCACCCGGATGCGGATGCGCGCGAAGCTGACCTGGTCGCCTGCCGCCGGCAGCCCGCCACCGAACGCGGCTTCCAGGGCCGAGACGTAGAGCAGGTCGATGCCCGTGGCGGCGTCGGTGATGGCGGCATCGCCGGTGAACCAGAAGGCCTCGTCGGGGAAGTTGCCCGGGAAGGCGATGGGCAGGGTCTCGTCGAACACCCCAGGCGCCGGCAGCAGGTTACACATGAAGGAGCCCGGCACGCGCGTACTCTGCGCCTTGGACAGGCAGAGGTCGAGGGCGCGGCCGTGGGTGTCCTGGTACCAGGCCGCGAAGAATCCGTTGGCCTCGGAATAGGTGGTCTGGTCGACCGCGTAGAGACCGGCCCTGGCCGGGCCGACCAGGAGTCCGAGCAGAAGCGGGAGCGCGAGTTTGGGCAGTGCGGTGTGCATGGTGTCGCCCCTTCCAGTCGATGAACTTCGCCGTTTGTCAGGCTCCGACAGGCGGCGGCCCGTCGTTGGGTTGGGGCGGGCGCAACTCTCGTGCCATCCGGCGCCGCGCGCTCTGCTCCGCGGGTGGGGAGAAAAACGGCCAAATCCCGGTCGCGCAACCGCGTGCCAAGGGTTGGGGACTGGTGCCCCAGAACTGGGGAGGAAGTGGGTGGAGAAATGGGGGATCGCCGTCCCTGTCGATCCGGCAGTCGCCGGGCGGCAGGCCTGCGGATGATCCGGCCTGCGCTATAACTACCCCGGAACCGGCGCAGGAGCGGCCGGCCGGCCGACGGCCCTTATCAGACGCTCTCCCTGGGAGCGAACCGCCGGTCACTCAAGGGGAGGTTGTGATGATGACGGCGCTGCTGGCAAAGCCCTTCAATCTGTTCCGCTGGTTTTCCCTGGTGAGCCTGGTGATCATCCTCGCGGTGGCCATCCTGCTCGGCCTGGCGGCGACCCGCTTCCTGATGAGCGAGAGCATCGACCGCGATGCCATGCTCAGTGCCCAGTTCATCAAGTCCATCGCCGACGTGGAGGTCATCCACGGCAATTTCTCCCCCGGCCTGACCCTGGGCGAGTTCCTTGACAAGCGGGTGGACGGTACCCGTCTCGGGGTATCCCACGAGCAACTGGTGAAGTCCCACGAAGAATTCTTCGACCACATCGTGCGACTGCCCGATGTGCTGCTGGCCAATGTCTATGCCCCCGACGGCGTGGTGATCTGGTCCACCGACGCCCGGCTGGTGGGCGGCCGCTCGCTGACGAAGGCCAAGCTGGCTGAAGCGGTGCGCACCCGCGACACCGTGACCACGTCCCATCACGGCCCCGACGGCAGCCCGGCGGAGTTCTACTTCATGCGCGTGCCCAACAGCCTGTACCTGGAAAGCTTCATCCCCCTGCTGGATAGCCGGGGCGAGGTGCTGTCGGTGATCGAAATCTACAAGGAACCGGTGGACCTGATCGCCCGCATGAAGCGCGGCTTCATCCTGCTCTGGATCGCCACCGCCCTGGGAGGCGCGGTCATCTACCTCAGCCTGTTCTGGTTCGTCCGCCACGCATCGCGTCTGGTGGACGACCAGCAGCGGCAACTGGTGGAGAACGAAACCCTGGCCCTGCTCGGCGAGATGTCCACCGCGGTCGCCCACAGTCTGCGCAATCCGCTGGCTTCCATCCGCTCCAGCGCCGAGCTGGCCCTGGAGGTGGACCCGGGGCCGCTGCACAAGAACCTGGGCGATATCATCACCCAGGTCGACCGCATGTCGAAGTGGGTGCGCGAGCTGCTGCTGTCGGCCCGCCCGCTCAGCGGCGATCAGGAAGCGGTCGACCTCACCGCCGCCATCGAAGAAACCCTGGCCGCCTACGAGCCGCAGATCCGCCATGCCGGAATCTCGGTGGCGTGGGACCAGACGCAGGCCCCCAGGGTGGTCAGCCATCCGGTCCTGCTGCAGCAATTGCTCAGCAGCGTGTTCGCCAACGCCATCGAGGCCATGCCGCGCGGCGGCCTCCTGGCCATCCACCTGAAGCCGGAAACGCGCAGCCAGATGCTCACCCTCACCATCAGCGACACCGGCAGCGGCATGTCGCCGGCCATGCTGGAGATGGCCTTCAAGCCTTTCCACACCACCAAGCGGGGCGGCCTGGGCGTCGGCCTGATGCTGGTGCGCAAGATCGTCGAGCGCTTCGGTGGCGCAGTCAGTATCGACAGCCGGGAGAACGCCGGCACCAACGTGCACCTGACCTTCAGGGCCACGGCAGGGGGATGACCACAATGGGCAACAGCATTCTGATCGTCGAAGACGACGAGATCCTGGCCGACAACTTCTGCACCTACCTGCAGCGGCGCCAGTTCGACGTCATGGCCTGCAGCTCGGCCGAGGAAGCGCTGTCGATCATCGAGGCGCAACACCCGGACCTGGTCCTCACCGACTATTGCCTGCCGGGCATGAGCGGCTGTGACCTGATCAGCCGCGCCCGCGCACTGGACGAGCAGCTCAAGGTGGTCATGATCACCGGGCACGGCAACGTGCAGGGCGCGGTGGAGGCCATGAAGGCCGGCGCCAGTGACTACCTGACCAAGCCGGTGGCCCTGGCCGAGCTCAAGCTGGTGGTGGACAAGGTGCTGGAAGCGCGTCGCCAGGAACAGCGGCTGTCCTTCTACCAGCAGCGCGAGGCCCAGGACTCCGGGCTCGCCGCGCTGATCGGCGATTCCGAACCGATGCAATCCATGAAGAACGTGGTGCGTCAGCTGCTGGCGGCCGAGGAGCGCATGGCCGGGGAAGACCTGCCGGTGGTGCTGATCGAGGGCGAGACCGGGACCGGCAAGGAACTGGTGGCCCGCGCCCTGCACTTCGACGGCGCGCGGGGCAAGGGGCCCTTCGTCGAGTTCAACTGTGCATCGATTCCCTCGCACCTGCTCGAAGCCGAGCTGTTCGGCCACGAGAAGGGCGCCTTCACCGATGCCAAGGACCGCCGTGTGGGCCTGGTGGAAGCGGCCGACGGTGGCACCCTGTTCCTCGACGAGGTGGGCGAGATCGACCTGCTGCTCCAGGCCAAGCTGCTCAAACTGCTGGAAGACCGCACCATCCGCCGCCTGGGCTCGGTGCGTGAGCGCAAGGTCAACCTGCGGATCATCAGCGCCACCAACTGCAACCTCGAGCAGATGGTGCAGGAAGGCAAGTTTCGCCGGGACCTGTTCTTCCGCCTGCGCATCATCACCATCAAGGTGCCGCCGCTGCGCACCCGCGGCGACGACGTCCTGACCCTGGCCGAACACTTCGTCGCCCAGCACGGCAAGCGCTATGGCAAGCCGGGGCTGCGCTTCAGTCCCGAGGCGCGCGACGTGCTCAAGGGCTACAGCTGGCCGGGCAACGTGCGTGAACTGCGCAACATGCTGGAGCAGACGGTGCTGCTGGCGTCGGGCAACACCATCGGCCCGGAACAGCTGACCATCTGCCATGGGCTGCTGGCCGGCGCCGGCGTCACCGAGGCGGCCGTCCCGGCCGTCACCGGAGGCGGCGTGGTCCTGGACGACGAGAACATGAGCCTGTCCGATGCCGAGCGCGACCTGGTGGTGAGGGTGCTGGGCAAGACCGACTGGAACATCTCCAAGTCCGCCCGCATGCTCGGCCTCACCCGCGACATGCTGCGCTACCGCATAGACAAGCTGGGCCTGGAGCGCCCGGATCGCCACCAGCAGTGATCCGGCCCCGCTTTCGGGGCCCTGGCCCAACCAGGTTCGGGGATTTGTCCACTGGTGAAACTGTCACTGCGTTCTAGACTCTTGAACCATCGGTCCGCGCGGACCGATGCACCCTTGGCGCGGAACGTGCAGGGATGCAAGCAGCGTCCAATGGGGTCGCCGTCCGGTCTCCTGACAGGGGAGCAGCCACAGTGTCGAAGAAAGTACTGATCGTCGACGATGAAGAAATCCTCGCAGGGAATTTCCAGACCTACCTGGAGATGCTCGGCTGTGAAGTGCAGACTGCCGCCAATGGCGCCATCGCCCTGCAGACGGTGCAGAGCTTCAAGCCTGACCTGCTGGTGCTGGACTATCGCTTGCCGGACATGACCGGCTTCGATGTCTTCGACGCCATGTGTAGCCTGCACCTGTGCGAGACGGTGCTGATGACCGCGCACCCCAGCATCGAGGTGTGCAACCGCGCCATCGAGCGCCACATCGACATCATCCTGCTCAAGCCCTTCCCCTTGCATGAGCTGGGCAACGTGGTGCTGCACGGCCTGCCCACGGGCACGCCGCGCGAACAGCCGGAGCTGGCGGAGCGTCGCCATGGCGGCGAAGTGAGTTTCCCGCTGAAGCTCTTCGACGGTGCCTGGGTGCTTTCCGACCGCCGCCGTCCCGCGGCCAGCGCCGAAGGGCCGCCGAAGCAGATCAAGAAAGGCACTTGAATCCGAGACTGTCCTGGCCTGGTTCGCCCCTGGCCACGCCTGAAACGCCAGGCCCCCGAAGCGCGCGTGCCTTCGGGGGCCTTGTTGTGGTGGAGACGAGGAGGATCGAACTCCCGACCTCGGCGTTGCGAACGCCGCGCTCTCCCAGCTGAGCTACGTCCCCGGTAGGCACAAGACTAGACCCCGATACGGTGGATTGCCTCGCGGCATGACTGCCGCACGTGGTCAAACGTAGGGTGCGCCATGCGCACCGATTGCGGGGGCTGGCCCCGGCGCCGGGATCAACCGCTAGTGCGCGCGGCGCACCCTACCAGGGTGGTCCTCGTTGGGGCGGCTGCGCGGCCCATCGCGAATGAATTCGCTCCTACTGGATGCTCGATGCCAACTCGAAGATCGGGATGTACATCAGGATCACGATCACCCCGATGATCAGCCCGATGAAGGTCATCAGCAGGGGTTCGAACAGGCGCACGAACCATTCGATCCAGCGGCTGGTTTCCTCGTCATGGAAATCGGCGGTGCGCTCCATCATCTCCCCCAGGTTGCCGGACTGTTCGCCGGCCCGCAGCATGCGCAGCGAGACCGGTGTGGCCAGGCCGTGTTCCTCCAGTGAACGGGACAGCGCCTGGCCTTCGCGAATGCGGGCGGCGGCCTGGTCCAGTCGCGGGCGCGAGGTGGCGCCGACTAGGCCGCGAATCATGCCGATGGCGGTGAGGATGGGGATGCCGCCTTGCAGCAGGATGCCCAGGGAGCGGTAGCAGCGCGCCAGTTCGTAGACCTGCAGGCGCTCCACCTGGCAGGCCAGGGCGCGGCGCACAGCTTCCTGGCGCAGCAGGGCCAGCAGCGACCAGCGCCGCTCCGGTTGCAGGGCGAGCACGCGCAGCCCCTGGGCTTCGGTCTGGCGGCGGGCGTCCTCGCGGTCCGTCGCCTCCACCAGCAGCGACACCACGCCGGCTTGCGCCCGTACCGCCTTTACCTGGAAGCGCATGGCGGTCACTGCCAGCTGGTGACTTCGGCGTTCTCGCCGTCGCCGCCGAGCTGGCCGTCCTTGCCGAGGGTGAGCAGGTCGAAGTCACCGTTCTCGCCGGGAGCGCGGTAGACGTAGGCGCGTCCCCAGGGGTCGTGGGGCACTTCCTTCTGCAGGTAGGGGCCGGCCCAGCGCGGCTCGTCGGACGGCGCGCTCACCAGCGCGGTCAGGCCCTGCTCGGTGCTGGGATAGCGGCCCACCTCCAGCCGATAGATATCCAGGGCCTTCACCAGCCCCTCGATCTGCGCGCGGGCCACCTTGGTTTCGGAACGGCCCAGTTGGTTGAAATACTTGGGCGCTACGATTCCGGCCAGCAGGCCGAGCACCACCAGCACCACCAGCAATTCGAGGAGGGTGAATCCGTGTATGGTTCGACGACGCATCTTCATGGCAACCTCCGCCGCGGGTCAGTGGAGGTGACTATGCAAGAGCTGTGCACGACGAGCGGGCGAGAGAAGCGACACGTCGCCGGTTGGATCATCCGGCACGTGCTTTGCTGACGGTACAGCACCCTACAACCCAAAAGGGCATCGGCCCTCTCAGGGGAGAAGAACGATGAAAGTGCCCGCCCTGGTGCTGTTCAGCATCCTTGCATCCACCGCTTACGACGCCCGTGCCGACATCTACCAGGTGGTGTCCGCCAACGGCACCATCACCCTCACCAACATCCATCGAACGGACCGCAAGCAGGTTCGCGTGGCCCGCGAGAAACCCAAGCTGGCCAAGGCGCCGAGCCGGGCCGCGCCCTCGCGCAAGCGCCCGCTGAAGGCACCGCGCTACGCCCTGATCGTGGCCCAGGCCGCATTCGACTACGACCTGCCGACGGAGCTGCTGCATGCGGTGATCCAGACCGAATCCAACTACGACCCGTCCGCGCTCTCGCCCAAGGGCGCGGCCGGGCTTATGCAACTGATGCCCGACACCGCGAAGGACCTCGGCGTGCATGACGTCTTCGACCCGACCGCCAACGTGCGGGGCGGGGCGCGCTACCTCAAGCGCATGATGACCCTGTTCGACAATGACCTGTCCCTGGCGCTGGCCGCCTACAACGCGGGTCCCGGGGCCGTGTTCGCCTACAATCGCGCCATTCCCCCCTACCCGGAAACCCAGCGCTACGTACCCAGCGTGCTGGGGCATTACCAGCGCCTCCAGGCCGACGCGAAACGCCCCCGCTAGTGGGGAAATTCCCCACTAGCGGGGATGGATTCCGAGCGATGGATTCCGCTAGGGCGCAGCGAAGCCCATCAGCCGGGTAGGGTGGACAGCGCTTTTCTGTCCACCATCGGAGTCCCGCCTGACTTCGCTGGTGGATAAAAGAGCGTTATCCACCCTACACGCCGACCCGCACCACCATCTTCGCCCCAACCCCCAGAAAACCGGGGAAATGGGTGGGAATCGGGTGGGGGAAATTCTGGCCCATCCGCGTTCTCTGGTCGCAAGCGATTGAATCCAAAGGCTTTCCTGTGGTGACACAGGCATTGCTCGGGAAGTCCTGCCCTCTATTGGCATCCGTGCACCTGATACCGAGGTCAGCCAAGATGAAACGGACTCCCCCTTCGAGCAGTGCAAACCCTATTTCCGATGGTGCCCCGAGGGCAGCTCTCTATCTGGGGGGCGCCCTCCTGTTGCTGGGGGCGCTCTTTTCCACCGAGGACGCCCGGGCGGCGATCCGCTGCGAGCGGAACCTGGTGGCCAACGTGGTGGCGCTGGACCAACCGCTGATGTTCAACCGCCTGGGGGCGCAGAACATCAACGGCATGATGCTCGCCCTGCGCCGCGATGTGCTGGACAAGAATGACGTGCCGCTAAGCCGGGGCGGCGCCGCCGTGCCCGGCGAAGTGGCACTGCGCCCGGACAAGCGCCCGCGTCCGCTGGTGCTGCGGGTGGCCGCCGGCGACTGCCTGACCATCAACCTGCAGAACCTGCTGGCCTACCAGGCCAAGCTCGTAGCCGTTGTTGCCCACTGTCGGGATGCTGGCTTCAGCCATGAACCAGAAGAGCTCGCTGGGCCAGTTGTTGGGGAACACCATGGGCTGGGTGTCGTCGTACAGGCCCGGCTCCGGCAGCAGGGTGCACATGTAGGAGCCCGGTGCGCGCGAGCTCTGTGTGCGGGACTGGCAGAGTTCCACGCTGAGGTCGTTCTCATCCTGGTACCACTGGGGGAAATGGCCGGTGGCGGCCGTGTAGGGCCCGGGGTCGACGGCCTTGAGATCGGCCTGGACCGCGCCGGTGCCACCGATTGCGAGACCCAGGGTTGTGAAGAACAGGCTGGACCACTTGTTCATGTTGCCTCCTGGCGCTAGAGCGCTCGGCTCCGGGTTCGCTTAGGGAAGGATGACCACTTCTTCGGTGTCCACGCCGCCCCGTGAGCTGACGGCCTTGGACAGGCAGAGGTCGAGGGTCCGGCCGTGGGTGTCCTGGTACCAGGCGGCGAAGGAGCCGCGCGCCGGGTCGTAGGGGCCGGGATCTACGTCGAACAGCGCCGCCTGGGACTGGCCGGCCGCAACGACGATGAGGAACGGAAAACTGGCCTTGCGGAGTGTGCGTTGCATGAGCATTCCCTCTTGCAATGTGGGCGCCTCCCTGCGAATTCGCGTTGCCACAGGCCGGCTGCCGGGCCCTCCGCAACGAGCGTGCCAGCAGGTCGGAATCGGGCCGCGAGGCCGCGCCACACAAGGCTTATTACCGTGGCGAAGAAATCCGCCAGGCCCACCGGAAAGGTGGGGGAGTCCACCCACAATTGGGTGAATCTGGGGGTGGTGGGGACGCCGGGGAAGACCTGGGGATTTGCGGGGGAACCGCACGGGGCGGGGCTTTCAGGCGGTCAGGGGGAAACCGGCCTGGTTTATGCAGCGACACTGTCGTCCAAGGCCGCCCGGTTGGCACGACGGGTCAAACCCCTCACGCAACGGATAGGAAGGCTTCCATGAGCACTCTGTCAGTGATCTGGGATCGCTACACCACCGGAAAGACCGGCGATACGCCACCCCCGCAGTTCAACCTGCTGCGCTGGTTCTCGCTGGTCAGCCTGGTGGTGATCGCCAGCGTGGCCATTGGCCTGGGCATCATCTCCACCCGCTTCGTGGTGACCGAGAGCATCGAACGCGACGCCCTGCTGAGCGCCCAGTTTATCCAGTCGATCGCCTCGGCCGAGATCCGCCATGTGGCCCTGCCGGCGAGCATGACCATGGGCGAGCTGCTCGATGCCCGCCAGGACGGGCACCAGCCGCAGAGCCTGCTCGAGGCCCGGCAGCGGGCGCGCAACGAGTTCCTCGATCACCTCACCATGCTGCCCGACGCCTTGCTGGCCAATATCTACGGCGCTGACCGGGTGATCGTCTGGTCCACCAACCCGAACCTGGTGGGCAAGGACATGAGCGGCAACGATGACCTGGAGCAGGCCTTCTCCTCGCCGACCCAGGTGGCGTCCAGCTATGACGAGGTCACCGGTGGGCGCAGCGAGCAGAAATTCCTCCGCGCCCCGCGCACCCTGTTCATCGAGAACTACATCCCGCTGCAGGACGACGCCGGCAACGTGGCCTCGGTGGTGGAGATCTACAAGGAGCCCCGCGACCTGGTGCAGCGAATCCAGCGCGGCTTCGTGCTGATCTGGCTGGCCACCGCCATCGGCGGCGGGCTGATCTACCTCGGCCTCTACTGGATCGTGCGCCGGGCCTCGGGCCTGCTGGCCTCGCAGCAGAGCCAGCTGATCGCCAACGAAACCTTCGTCGCCCTGGGGGAAATGTCTTCCGCCGTGGCCCACAGCCTGCGCAACCCCCTGGCGGCGATCCGCTCCAGCGCCGAACTGGCCCAGGAGCTGGTGGACCCGCCGGTGCGCAAGAACATCAGCGACATCATCAGTCAGGTGGATCGCATGTCGAAGTGGGTGCGCGAGCTGCTGATCTCGGCGCGGCCGCTCTCCGGCGACTGCGAGGCGGTGGAGCCGGTGGCGGTGATCAGCGAGGCGCTGCACGGTTTCGACCAGCAGATCCGCCATTCCGGCGTGCGCGTGGAGTTCCACGCCGAGGCGGCGCCGGCGGTGGTCAGCCACCGGGTGCTGCTGGCACAGGTGCTCAACAGCCTGTTCGCCAACGCCATCGAGGCGATGCCCAACGGCGGCCTGCTGCGTATCGAGCTCAGGCCCGATGGCAGTGGCAAGCGCCTGCTGCTGGCCATCACCGATACCGGCCAGGGCATGTCGCGCAAGCAGGAAACCCTGGCCTTCAAGCCCTACTACACCACCAAGCAGGGCGGCCTGGGCGTTGGCCTGGTGATGGTCAAACGCATCATGGAACGCTTCGGTGGCCAGGTCAGCCTGACCAGCCGCGAGCGGGAGGGAACCCGTATCTGCCTGAACTTCAAGGTCGCTGGGGGGCGGAGTTGATGGAACACAGCGTGCTGATAGTCGAAGACGATGAACTGCTGGCCGGCAACATCCAGACCTACCTCGAGCGCAAGAACTTCGAGGCCCTGGTCTGCCACTCGGCGGAGGAGGCGCTGGAGCTGCTGCGCAGCCAGTTGCCCGATGTGCTGCTCACCGACAACTCCCTGCCGGGCATGAGCGGCCATGAGCTGATCCGCCAGGTGAGCGCCAGCGCGCCGCAGGTCAAGCCGATCATGATGACCGGCTACGGCAACATCGAGGACGCGGTGCAGGCGATGAAGGCCGGCGCTTTCCACTACCTGACCAAGCCGGTGGCCCTGGCCGAGCTCAAGCTGCTGCTGGACAAGGCCCTGGAGGCCCAGCGCCTGGAGCACAAGCTGGACTTCTACCAGAGCCGCGCCGCCCAGGACGCCGGGCTGGCGGCGCTGATCGGCGAGTCGCCGGCGATGCTCGAAGTCAAATCCATGGTGCGCCAGTTGCTGGACGCCGAAAGCTGCATGGTCGACGCCGAGTTGCCGGCCGTGCTGATCGAGGGCGAGACCGGCACCGGCAAGGAACTGATCGCCCGCGCCCTGCACTTCGACGGCGCGCGGGGCAGCGGGCCCTTCGTCGAGTTCAATTGCGCGTCGATCCCGGCGCATCTGCTGGAGGCGGAGCTGTTCGGCCACGAGAAGGGCGCCTTCACCGACGCCAAGGACCGTCGCCTCGGCCTGGTGGAAGCGGCCGATGGCGGCACCCTGTTCCTCGACGAGGTGGGCGAGATCGACCTGGTGCTCCAGGCCAAGCTGCTCAAGCTGCTGGAGGACCGCACCATCCGCCGCATCGGCTCGGTGAAGGAGCGCAAGGTCAACCTGCGCATCATCAGCGCCACCAACTGCAACCTGGAGCAGATGGTGCAGCAGGGCAGGTTCCGCCGGGACCTGTTCTTCCGCCTGCGCATCATCTCCATCCGCGTGCCGCGCCTGTATGCCCGGGGCGACGACATCCTGCTGCTGGCCCGGCATTTCCTCAGGCAGCACGGCAAGCGGTACGGCAAGCCGGGGCTGCAGTTCTCCGCCGAGGCCGAGGACCTGCTGCTCGGCTACAGCTGGCCGGGCAATGTGCGCGAGCTGCGCAACATGCTGGAGCAGACCGCGCTGCTGGCCCAGGGAAACCTGGTGAACGCCGCGCAATTGCACATCTGTCCGACCCTGGTGGAGGACCACGGCAGCCGCTACCGCGATCCGGGGAACGGCCATGGCGGCGAGCCCGAGGCGGAGCGCGACATGGTCATCCGCATGCTCGACAAGACCGATTGGAACGTCACCAAGTCCGCCCGCCTGCTGGGCCTGACGCGGGACATGCTGCGCTACCGAATCGAGAAACTGGGCCTGGTCAGGCCGGATCGCCGTCACTGATCCGCCACCTTGCCCCGGCGCCTGACGGCGCCACTGTTCCCTAGCAACTCCCTCTCGCCACCACGGGAGGAGGAGATCCTTGTGGCCGGGCCGCGATCCTGCTCGCATCGCGTCATCGTCCACCGGGGCCGGTGCCCTCACACTGGTCCCGATTTCTTATTCCAGACGCCAGCCCCCGGGCTGGCGTCTTCGCTTTCGGGAAGCCCGGGCGGTCCATGGCGAACGAACGGGCTATGTCTGAGTTAGCTATTGCAGCGCCGAACAGAAGGGTCTAGTACGGCTCCTTCATACCTCCGCACCCGCCTGACACCTCCCTCTCCCCCGGCCCCTCTCCCGGGGGGAGAGGGGTGACTCGCGCCTGACAGGGCGCAGCAATCCTGATGCCTGGTCAGCGTCTGAACCTGTGCGAAAAAAGGTGGGGCAGCGACTTCGCCCCGTCAGGAGGCCGAGCGGAATCGTTGCGCAGGGGGACGAGCGGCATGGATGCCGCGAGAGGCGTGCGGGGCCATGGATGGCCCCTCACGCCGGGCCCCCGGAGCAACGATGGAGCGAGGGAAACGCAGTAACAGCCGAAGGCTGGTCACCCCGGCGCAGCCGGGGCCGGATGCAGGGGCAAGCCTTTTTGGTTTCTTTTTTGGCGACTGAAAAAAGAGACTCGCCGGGAGGCGAAACAGGGACACGCCGCACACTCGATAAGCAGCTTGGCTCAGGACGTTCCAGCAACAGTTAACGTAGACATAGCCAACGAATTCGCTCCCGCAAGCTGGGGCCAGGTCAGTGGCAGGACATGCTCGGCACCACCCGATCGTCATTCGCGCCCGACACTCGGTCATGTCTGCTGAACAATGTCCCGCCTGTGCCACTCAAATGTTCACGGACCCTGTCGGTCGAAAGAGGTGCAGCATGAGCAGTGAACGAAGCAGCGGCATTTCCGGGAATGACAGCAAACGCCAGCCTGAGGTGCCGCGCTGGCTGATCGACCCCGATTGCGTCGACCTTGAACTGGAACGCGATCCGGACGATCCCCTGTTCGATACCACCCTGGACGATGCCGAAACCTTCCGGCATTCCCACAGGTGATGAACGAGAACTGTTTTTACCGGTAGCGCTGCCTGACTGCATGATGGCAGAATGAGATCAAGCGACATGGACGTCACCCATCTTCACCGCGCCCACGGGCGCGCCAGACAGAACCCCCGGAGGCCCAGGCCACCGGGGGTTCTGTCGTTTCAGCGGCCGACAGGGCTGGGGCACGGCCGCCATCTGGGCTAACCTCTCGGCGCCGTGCCGGCGTCCCGGACCCGCCGGCACTCTCGTTCGTCTTTCCCAGGAGCTCGCAGATGCAGCAAAGCCAGGAGCTGTCGCCCGGCATGATCGTCATCCATGGCAACCATCTGGAGGAGCTGCGCGCCCTGGCGGTGGAGTGGATGCGCCGCTACCCGCTGCGCCCGCTGGAAGACGAAGTGCTGCTGGTGCAGAGCAACGGCATCGCCCAGTGGCTCAAGCTGGCCCTGGCCGCGCAGGATGGCTGCGGCATCGCCGCGGCGCTGCAGGTGGAGCTGCCGGCGCGTTTCCTCTGGCAGGCCTATCGCACGGTGCTGGGGCGCGAGGCGATCCCGCAGCAGTCGCCGCTGGACAAGGCGCCGCTGACCTGGCGCCTGATGCGCCTGCTGCCCGCGTTGCTGGCTGACGAGGCCTTCGTCCCGCTGCGCCGCTTCCTCGCCGACGACCAGGACATGCGCAAGCGCTACCAACTGGCCGAGCGCCTCGCCGACCTCTTCGACCAGTACCAGGTCTACCGCGCCGACTGGCTGGCGGACTGGGCCGAGGGACGCGACCGCCTGCGCACCTCCCGTGGCGGTGAACAGCCGCTGGACGAAGCCTCGCGCTGGCAGCCGGCACTCTGGCGTGCGCTGCTGGCCGACGTCGGCCACGAGCACCTGGCCGAGAGCCGCGCCGGCGTCCACCCGCGCTTCATCGCGCGGCTGCGCGAGCTGGACGCGCCGCCGCCCGGCCTGCCCCGGCGCATCACCGTGTTCGGCATCTCGTCGCTGCCGGCCCAGGTACTGGAGGCCCTGGCGGCGCTGGCGCGCTTCAGCCAGGTGATGCTCTGCGTGCACAACCCCTGCCAGCACCACTGGGGCGACATCGTCGAAGACAAGGACCTGCTGCGTCACCAGTACCGGCGCCAGCAGCGCAAGCCCGGCCAGGCCGGCCTGCCCGGCGATGACGAGCTGCACCAGCACGCGCAGCCGCTGCTGGCCGCCTGGGGCAAGCAGGGGCGCGACTACATCAACCTGCTCGACCAGTACGACGAACCCCAGCGCTACCGCGAAGAATTCGAACGCATCGACCTGTTCAGCCCGGCGCCGACGGACAGCCTGCTCGGTCAGCTGCACAACGACATTCTCGATCTGCGCCCGGTGGCGGAAAGCCGCAGCACCTGGCCGGCCGTCGATCCCCGACGCGACCATTCGCTGCGTTTCCATATCGCCCACAGCGCCCAGCGCGAGGTGGAAATCCTCCACGACCAGTTGCTCGCCTGTTTCAACGCGGACCCCGGCTTGCGGCCGCGCGACGTGATCGTCATGGTCCCCGACATCAACACCTATGCGCCGCACATCCAGGCTGTGTTCGGCCAGTTCGGCGCGGACGATGCGCGGCGCATCCCCTTCACCCTGGCGGACCAGGGGCTGCGCGGCAAGGAACCGCTGGCGATCGCCGTCGAGCACCTGCTGCGCCTGCCGGACAGCCGCTTCAGCGTCAGCGAGGTGCTCGACCTGCTGGACGTGGCGGCGCTGCGCGAACGCTTCGCCATCGCCGAGGACGACCTGCCGACCCTGCGCCGCTGGCTGGAGGGCGCGGGCGTCCGCTGGGGCCTGGACGCGCGGCAGCGCGAGGCGCTGGGCCTGGGCCAGGGGCTGGAGCAGAACACCTGGCGCTTCGGCCTGCGGCGCATGCTGCTGGGCTATGCCGTGGGCGGTGCCGGTGCCTACGCCGGTATCGAACCCTATGACGAGATCGGCGGCCTGGACGCGGTGCTGATCGGTCCGCTGACGCGCCTGCTCGATGCCCTGGAACGCCAGCTCGAAGCGCTGCGCCAGGACGCCACGCCCAAGGGCTGGGGCGAACGCCTGCGCGCGCTGCTGGAGGACTTCTTCCGGCCGTGCGGCGAACGCGACGAAGTGCTGCACAACCAGTTGCTGGACGCGCTGGATGGCTGGCTGGAGCTCTGCGAGGCCGGCGGCCTGGACGAGCCCGTACCCTTGGCGGTGGTGCGCGAAGCCTGGTTGGGCAACCTCGACCAGGGGCGCCTGAGCCAGCGCTTCCTCGCCGGTGCGGTGAATTTCTGCACCCTGATGCCGATGCGCGCCATTCCCTTCCGCCTGGTCTGCCTGCTGGGCATGAACGATGGCGATTACCCGCGGGTCCAGGCGCCACTGGATTTCGACCTGATGGCGGCGGACTACCGCCCCGGCGACCGTTCCCGCCGCGAAGACGACCGCTACCTGCTGCTCGAAGCGCTGCTGGCGGCACGCGACCGGCTTTACGTCAGCTGGGTGGGCCGCAGCATCCGTGACAACAGCGAACGCCCGCCGTCGGTACTGGTCGGCCAGTTGCGCGACCATCTCGGCAATGCCTGGACCCTGGCCGGCGAGGGTGATCTGCTGCACGCCCTGACCACCGAACACCCCCTGCAGCCCTTCAGCCGCCGCTACTTCGGCGATGACCCGGCGCTGTTCAGCTACGCCCGCGAATGGGCCGCGCTGCATGGCCAGCCCGTGGAAAGGGCGGAGGCCGGAGAGCTGCCGCCCTGGCAGGATGGCGGGCAACTCGGCCTGGAGGCGCTCCAGGGCTTTTTGCGTGACCCGGTGAAGTACTTCTTCACCCGCCGCCTCAAGGCCTATCTCGACGAAGAAGAGCAGCCGCAGCTGGACAGCGAACCCTTCGCCCTCGACGGCCTGCAGCGCTATCAGTTGCAGGACGAGCTGCTGAAGGCGGCGAGCCTGGCCCAGGTGCCCGAGGATGCGCTGCTGGCGGCCGCCGAACGCATGCAGCGCAGCGGCCGCCTGCCGCTCGCCGGCTTCGGCGAGCAGTGCCGCGAGTCGCTGGTGGAGCCGCTGCCGGCGCAACTGCAACGTTACGCAAGCCTCTGCGCCCGTTGGCCGCAGCCGGTGGAATCCCCACGGCCACTGGACTTCGCCCAGGGCGAAGTGCAGCTCTCCGGCTGGCTCGGCGGGCTGCGCGAGGGCGCCGATGGCAGCCTGGCGCGCATCGAACTCTTGCCCAGCGCCCTGGCCAAGGAGAAGAGCTGGAAATGGCATCGCCTGCTGCGCCCCTTCGTCGGCCATGTGGTGGCCGCCGCCAGCGGCGTGAGCCTGCGCAGCCTGCTGGTGGGCGAGGATTGTGCGCTGGAGTTCGCACCGCTGGATGCCGACCATGCCGCGACCATCCTGCGCACCTGGCTGCAAGCCTGGACCGAGGGCATGCGCGCGCCGCTGCCGGTGGCGCTGAAGACCGCCATCGCCTGGCTGCAGGAGGCCAATGAAGACAAGGCCCGCAACGTCTACGAAGGCGGCTACAACCTCACCGGCGAAGTGACCGGCAGCGCCAGTCTGGCGCGCCAGTACCCGGATTTCGCCGCGCTCAGTGCCGATGGCGCCTTCGCGCAGTGGAGCGAAGTGCTCTACCGGCCATTGCTGGACAGCCAACCCACCCGCATCGAGGAGCCCCAGGCATGAGCCGTCCCCTTGCCCTGAGTTTTCCCCTGCACGGCAGTCGCCTGATCGAGGCCAGCGCGGGGACCGGCAAGACCTACACCATCTCCGCGCTCTACCTGAGGTTGATCCTCGGCCATGGCGGCGACGCGGCGTTTGCGAACCCGCTGCTGCCGCCGCAGATCCTGGTGGTGACCTTCACCGATGCCGCCACCCGCGAATTGCGCGACCGCATCCGTGCGCGCCTGGTGGAGGCGGCCGCCAGCTTTCGCGGCGAAGGGGAGGGCGACGGCCTGCTGCAACTGCTGCGTGCCGACTTCCCCGCTGCGCAGTGGCCGGCCTGTGCCCGGCGCCTGGAACTGGCCGCCCAGTGGATGGACGAGGCCGCCGTCTCCACCATCCACGGCTGGTGCCAGCGCATGTTGCGCGAACACGCTTTCGACAGCGGCAGCCTGTTCAGCCAGACCCTGGAAACCGATCACAGCGAACTGCTGGCCGAAGTGGTGCGTGACTACTGGCGCCAGCACTGCTACCCGCTGGATGGCGCCGCGCTGGACTGGGTCGCGCGCCATTGGGGAACCCCCGCCGGTCTGGGTGCACGCCTGCGCCCCTTGCTGGGCGAGAGCGAGGCGGTTGCGGCACAGGCCCTCGGCACCTTGCTCGACCTGGTCCTGCAACAGCGCGAGACGGAACTGGCGGCGCTCAAGGCGCCCTGGGAACAGTGGGCCAACGATTTGCAGAACCTGCTGGATGCCGCCGTGGCGGCCAAGCAGGTGGATGCGCGCAAGATCCAGGCGCGCTATTACCAACCCTGGTGCGACAAGCTGCGGGCCTGGGCGACGGGCGCCGATGCCCAGCTGGAGCTGGGCACCGGCTTCAGCCGCCTGACCCCCGACGGCCTGGCCGAAGCCTGGAAGGGCGACGCTCCCCGCCACCCGGCGCTGGATGCCATGGTTGACCTGCAGGCGCGCCTCGACGGCCTGGCCGACCCGGCCGAAGTGGCGCTGCGCCATGCCGCCGCCTGGGTGCGCCAGCGCTTCGACCAGGAAAAGCGCCAGCGCGCGGAAATGGGCTTCGACGACATGCTCACGCGTCTCGACGCGGCCCTTCAGGGGGAAGGCGGCCAGCGCCTGGCCGAGGTGATCCGCCGCCAGTTCCCGGTGGCGCTGATCGACGAATTCCAGGACACGGACCCGCTGCAATACCGGATCTTCGACTACCTCTACCAGGTCGAGGCGAGTCGCAGCGACTGCGGCCTGTTCATGATCGGTGACCCCAAGCAGGCCATCTACGCCTTCCGGGGCGCCGACATCCACACCTACCTGCGTGCCCGCCGCGCGACCGAAGGCCGGCACTACAGCCTCGACACCAACTTCCGCTCCAGCCAGGCCATGGTGGATGCGGTGAACCGGGTGTTCCGCCTCGCCGAGGAGCGCGAGGCCGGACGCGGCGCCTTCCTCTTCCGTGAAGAGGGGCGCAACGAGCTGCCGTTCTTCGAAGTCGGCGCCCAGGGGCGCAAGGAAGTCTGGACGGTGGACGGCCAGGCGCAGACCGCCCTCGACCTCTGGCATCTGCACAGCGACGAGCCGCTGGCCAAGGGCGCCTACCTCGACGCCTTCGCCGCGGGCGCCGCCAGCGAGATTGTGCGCCTGCTCGACCTCGGCCAGCAGGGCCGCGCCGGCTTCACCAGGGGCGAAGACTCGGTACCGCTGCGGCCGAGCGATATCGCCGTGCTGGTGCGTGACTTCAACGAGGCCCAGGCGATTCGCGGCGAACTCGCCGCGCGCGGGGTGCGCAGCGTCTACCTGTCGGACAAGGACTCGGTGTTCGACGCCCGGGAAGCCCGCGACCTGCTGCTCTGGCTGCGCGCCTGCGCCGAGCCGGACCAGGACCGCCCGCTGCGCGCCGCCCTGGCCAGCGCCACCCTCGGCCTGGACCTGGCTGAACTGGAGCAGCTCAACCTCGATGAGCGCATCTGGGAACGGCGCGTCATGCAGTTCCGCGACTACCGCCAGCGCTGGCAGCGCCAGGGCGTGCTGCCGATGCTGCGCCAGCTGCTGCAGGACTTCCACTTGCCGCAGCGCCTGATGGGCCGCGTCGATGGCGAGCGGGTGCTGACCAACCTGCTGCACCTGGCCGAACTGCTGCAGCAGGCCGCCGCCGAGCTGGATGGCGAGCTGGCGCTGATCCGCCACCTGGGCGAATTGCTCGGCGGCGATGGGCAGGCGGCCGAGGAACAGGTGCTGCGCCTGGAAAGCGACGAAGCCCTGGTGCGGGTGGTGACCATCCACAAGTCGAAGGGCCTGGAGTACCCGCTGGTGTTCCTGCCTTTCATCTGCGCCTTCCGTCCGCTGGATGGCGGCAAGCCGCTTCAGGTGCACGACGGCGAGCGTCGTCGGCTGGTGCTCAGCGCCGACGACGACACCCTGGCGCGCGCCGAGCGCGAACGCCTGGGCGAGGACCTGCGCCTGCTCTACGTGGCCCTGACCCGCGCCCGCCACGCCTGCTGGCTGGGCATCGCCGACCTGAAGATCGGCAACGCGAAGAAGTCGCGCCTGCACGATTCCGCCATCGGCTACCTGCTGGGCGGCGGCGAGGTATTGTCCCAGAGCGCGGCGCTCGGCCAGTGGCTGGCGCCGCTGAATGACCTGCCGCGCAGTGAAGTGCAGGTCGCCCCCGAGGCCACCGCGCAGCTCTACCGCCCGGCAGTGGTCGAACGCGCCGAGCCGGTATGGCGCACGCCGCAACGCAGCGCCGCCGAACACTGGTGGATCGCTTCCTACAGCGCCTTGCGCATGGAGGAGGGCGACCTGCCGCCCGCGACCCGGCATGACGACGCCGCGCCGGATAGCCCGGCCATGCAGAACTCCACCGATGACGAGAGTCCCGAGCTGGCGCAGGCCCAGCTGCCGTCGGGCGCTCGCGGCCTGCACCGTTTCCCTCGTGGCCCCAACCCCGGCACCTTTCTCCATGGCCTGCTGGAAATGGCCGCCGACGAAGGCTTCGCCCGGCTGGCCGAGGCGCCCGCGGAGCTGCGCGAACTCCTGGCGCGGCGTTGCAACCGGCGTGGCCTGGAAAGCTGGATCGAGCCGCTGCACGAATGGCTGCAAGCGCTGTTGGCCCAACCGCTGGGGCTCGGCGAAGGCCCTTCGGCCAGCCTCGCCAATCTCGACCAGTACCAGCCGGAGCTGGAGTTCTGGTTCGAGGCCAGCCGCGTCGACGTGACGCGCCTGGACGCCCTGGTGCAGCGCTTCGAACTGCCGGGTGTGGCACGCCCGCCGCTGCGACCGGACACCCTCAATGGCATGTTCAAGGGCTTCATCGACCTGGTGTTCGAGCATGACGGCCGCTACTACGTGGCCGACTACAAGTCCAACTGGTTGGGCGCGGACGAGTCCGCCTACACCGTCGAGGCGATGGCGGCGACCATGGCCAGCCAGCGCTACGACCTGCAGTACGTGCTCTACCTGCTGGCCCTGCATCGCCAGTTGCGCCTGCGCCTGCCGGACTACGCCTACGACCGTCACGTGGGGGGCGCGCTCTACCTGTTCCTGCGTGCGCCATCGCAGGGGCTGTACCTGGCCCGCCCGCCGCGGGAACTGATCGAAACCCTGGATGCCCTGTTCAAAGGCGAGCACGAGGAGACCGCGGCATGAGCCAACACCTGTCCCAGACACTGCGCGAGCGTGGTGAACTGCTGGTCCTGCTCGCCACCTGGACCGAGCGCGGCTGGCTGCGGGAGCTGGACCGTGCCCTGGCGCTGTTCTTCGCCGAGCTGGACCCGACCGCGCCGCCACTCTTGATCCTCGGCGCCGCCCTGGCCAGCCACCAGCTCGGCCAGGGCCACGTCTGCCTGGACCTTGCCACGACCCTCGCCGATCCGGACTTCGCCCTCTCCCTGCCGCCCGAGGGTGAGGAGGCCGAGAACGCCGCGCTGCTACCCTCGCAACTCCTCGCCGGCCTGGAACTGGCGGAGTGGCTGGCCGCCTTTACCGGCAGCCCGCTGCTGGCGGGGGAGGATGCCGCGCCGCTGGTGCTGGCTGGCCAGTGCCTCTACCTGCGTCGTTACTGGGATTACGAGCGCCGCGTGGCCGGTCGAATCGCCGAACGCCTGCAGGCTTCGGCCGCGCCCGGCGACTTGGCGCAGCGCCTTGGCACACTCTTCCCCGAGCCGCTGGTGCTCGATGGCGTGCGCCGCACCGACTGGCAGAAGCTGGCCTGCGCCCTGGCGGCCCAGGGGCGCTTCACCCTGATCACCGGCGGCCCCGGCACCGGCAAGACCACCACCGTGGTGCGCCTGCTGGCGCTGCTCCAGGAAGCGGCGCTGGACGCCGGCCAGGCGCTGCGCCTGAGCCTGGCCGCCCCCACCGGCAAGGCCGCTGCGCGCCTGACCGAATCCATCGGGGCCCAGGTGGCCTCGCTGCCGGTGGCCGAGGCGGTGCGCCAGCACATCCCCACCGAGGTGACCACCCTGCATCGGCTGCTCGGCAGCCTGCCGGACAGCCGCCACTTCCGTCACCACGCCGGCAACCCGCTGCCGCTGGACGTGCTGGTGGTGGACGAAGCCTCGATGATCGACCTGGAAATGATGGCCAACCTGCTCGACGCGCTGCCTGCCCACGCGCGGCTGATCCTCCTCGGCGACAAGGATCAACTGGCGTCGGTGGAAGCCGGCGCGGTGCTCGGCGACCTCTGCCGCGACGCCGAGGCCGGCTGCTACAGCCAGTCGACCCGGGCCTGGCTGGAACAGCAGAGTGGCGAGCACCTGGACGACCCGGCGCTGCGCCCTGGCAATGACGACCAGGCGCTGGCCCAGCACATCGTCATGCTGCGCCACTCGCGGCGCTTCGACAGCGGCTCCGGCATCGGCCGCCTGGCTCGCGCGGTGAACGTCGGCGACGCCGGCACCGCGCGCACTACCCTCGCCGCCGGCAGCGCCGACCTGCACGCGCTGCGCCTTGCCGACGAACAGGACCGCGCCCTGGAGCGGCTGCTGCTGGATGGCCTGTCCGCTGCCGGAGAGCGCCCGGTCGGCTATGCCCACTACCTGGAGCGGATGCACCAGCAGCGTCCGGCGCCCAGCGCCGACGAGGACAGCTGGCAACGCTGGGCCGCCGGCGTGCTGGCCGACTTCGAGCGCTTCCAGTTGCTCTGCGCGGTGCGCAAGGGCCCCTGGGGCGTCGAGGCACTCAACCAGCGCATCGCCGAGGCCCTGCTGCGGCGCGGCCTGCTGGCTCAGGACCATGGCTGGTACGAAGGCCGCCCGGTGCTGGTGACCCGCAACGACTACAGCCTGGGCCTGATGAACGGCGATATCGGCATCGCCCTGCGCCTGCCGGAACCGCCGGAGTCCCCCGGCGCCGAGCCGCGCCAGGTGCTGCGCGTGGTGTTCCCGCGCAATGATGGCAGCGGTGCCCTGCGCTACATCCTGCCGAGCCGCCTGGGAGCGGTGGAAACCGTGTTCGCCATGACCGTGCACAAATCCCAAGGCTCGGAATTCGCCCACTGCGCGCTGATCCTGCCCGACACGCTCAACCCGGTGCTGACCAAGGAGCTGGTCTACACCGGTATCACCCGCGCCCGCCACTGGTTCAGCCTGGTGGAGAGCCGCGCGGGGATTTTCGAGCAGGCGGTGCAGCGTCGCGTCGAACGCCGCAGCGGCCTGCGTGAGGCGTTGGGGTGACGGGCCGCTTCGCCTTGCCTGTTCCGCACCTTGGCCTCTCGGCGGCGCTGCCTGCTTACTTCTTCGGCGATTTGCGGCCGGTCGGCATGTGCAGGTAGGACATCACGCTCTCGGTCAGTTCGGTGGCCAGCTTCACCGCCTCCTTGTTGCGCGCCATGACGCCTGCCACCAGGGCTTCGATCAGGGCGAGGACGGCGATGTTGGAACTGGTCAGGACCGGGTGATCGGCGGGAGCGAAGAGTACGTGTTCGGCGATGTTGCAGAGCGGCGATGCAGGTGAGTCGGTGATCGCCAGCACCGTGGCGCCTCGCTCCATGGCGAAGCGCGCCAGTTGCAGGGTGTCGAGCGAATAGCGCGGCAGGGTAATGGCCAGCAGCACATCCTGATCGGTGATGGCCGCCAGGCGATAGGCGGCGTTTTCATTGCCGCCCTCCATGCTGATGGCGGTTGCGTCGGCGCAGAACGGCGTCAGCGTGGCGGCGGCCAGGCCGGCCAGGTAGGCACTGTTGCCAAAGCCGAGGACGAAGATCTTGCGCGCCTTGGTCAGGCGGTCGACAAAGGCTTCGAAGGTGGTCGCGGGGTTGTTGGCGCCTGCGCTGCCGAGGTTGCTGCTGGCAATCCGGATCTGTTCATGCAGGCCGAACTCGCCACCGGCGCGTTGTTCCAGCTCGTTGCGCAGCTTGTCGACCGGGGAAACCATCTGCTGCAAGGTGACGACCAGCTCGGTCTTCAGACCGGTGTAGCCCCCCAGGTCCATCACCCTGGCCAGGCGGTTGACCGCTGAAGGCGAGGTGCCGGTCTCCTGGGCCAGTTCCTCGATGGTCAGGGTCGCGGCCTTCAGGGGATGACGCAGGATGAAGTCGGCAACCTTGCGCAGCGACGGCTGCAATTCCGGCGCGAGCTCCGTCAGTTTGCGCATCACCGGTGCGGCATAGACCGTTGCATTCTTGGGGGCGGTAGGCATGGGTAATCAGCGCTTCTGAAAGTGTCTGGGAGGCGCAAGCGCCCGGCTTGGCCGACCTGCATGAGTCGGGCTGAAGTGTATCCGAAGCCGGTGGAGCAAATGCACGGCCCTGCCAGAGATCTCGCAATGATCCCCGGCAGGCCGCTTCCCGCGCGCCCCCGTCCAGCCTGGCGCTATTTCAGGCTGCCGGACAGGAACTGCTTGAGGCGGTCGGACTGCGGATTGGCCAGCACGTCTTTCGGGCACCCACGCTCTTCCACCAGGCCCTTGTGCAGGAACACCAGCTGGTTGGACACCTCGCGGGCAAAACCCATTTCGTGGGTCACCACCACCATGGTGCGGCCTTCCACGGCCAGATCCTGCATGACCTTGAGCACTTCACCCACCAGCTCCGGGTCCAGCGCCGAGGTCGGTTCGTCGAACAGCATCACCTCCGGCTCCATCGCCAGGGCACGGGCGATGGCCACGCGCTGCTGCTCACCGCCGGACATGTGCGCCGGATAGGCGTCCTTGCGATGGGCCACACCCACCTTGGCCAGGTAATGCTCGGCCTTTTCGATGGCCTCCTTCTTCGGCACGCCGAGGACATGCACCGGCGCTTCGATCACGTTTTCCAGGGCGCTCATGTGCGACCACAGGTTGAAGTGCTGGAACACCATGGCCAGGCGCGAGCGCATGCGCTGCAGCTGCTTGGGATCGGACGCTTTCAGGCCGCCAAACTTGTCGGCCTGCAACTTGAGTTCCTCGTTGTTGAGCTTGATCGAACCGCTGTGGGGCTGTTCCAGGAGGTTGATGCAGCGCAGGAAGGTGCTCTTGCCCGAGCCGCTGGAGCCAATGAGGCTGATGACGTCGCCCGCCTTGGCGGCCAAGGACACGCCCTTGAGCACTTCGTGATCGCCGTAGCGTTTGTGGAGGTTGTCGATTTCGAGTCTGTACATGGGGGTTGCCTCGTGAAGTCAGTCGCTGAGCAGGCGACCGTGGCGAATGGGAGTACGGCCGGCGACCTTGGCCAGCCACAGGCCAGGCTGGGCGAAGCGCAGGCGCTCGCGGGCGTAGAGGATGCCGTCGGTGCTGGCCAGGACCACGCTGCGGCGATCACTGAGCGGATCGATAACCTCGAACAGGGGGTCTCCCACCTTGACCCGCGTACCGAGCGGTTGCAGAAAACTCACCACACCCGGATGCGGCGCACAGGCGTACTGCGCGCCGGCGAAGGGTGTGGCTTCGCAGCGGCAATCCGGCGCGTCGGGCCGATCACCTTCGATCAATCCCTGTTCGGCGAGGAAGGCGAGAATGGCCTGGGCGCTGGCCTCGGCCTGCTCCCGGTCGGTATCGGCCATGCCACGCAATTCGATGGTGGTGGCCACGCAGGCTGACGGAATGTTCGCAGTCGGGAAGCGCTCGGCCAGGTGCAGCCAGGGCGCCGCGCAGGCTTCATCGAAGGCGTTGCCGCCGTAGCTTTCGGCCAGCAGCGCGGCACCGGCGCGCAGGTGCGCGGCCAGGCTGCGCAGGATTGGCCAGTGCTGGGGCAAGGCATAGAGCAGCATGATCGACTCGAAGTCGCAGTGCAGGTCGAGCACCAGATCGGCGTCACACGCCTGCAGCAACAGCAGGCGACGCAGGCCGTCGAGTGGCGAAGTAGCTGCTGGCAATGCATCGATGGCCTCGCGCATCAGGCGTCGGATCAGCTTCACATTGTCGGCCGCGTCGCTGCCGAGCCGGCCCTCGAGCTGGGGCGCGACCAGCCCGGCCAGTTGCGGGAATTCCCGGTTGAAGTTCTGCCCGCTGGCAAAATCGAAACGACCCTGGTGGGTCGCCTGAATCATCTGCGCGAGGCCGATCGGATTGGCCACCGGGACCAGCTCGATCACTCCGGCCAGGCGACCTTGCTCCTCCAGTTCGCCCAGCAGGCGTTTGAGTTCCACCGCCACGCGCATGCCGGGCAATTCGTCGGCATGCAGAGATGCCTGGATGTAGGCCTTGCGCGGCCCGCTGCCAAAACGAAAGAGCGACAGGCTCCGCTCGGTGCCCGGGGCGCTCCAGGGCAGGCTGTGTTGGATGTGTTCCATGGGCGAATCCTTAATGCTTTCTCGGTGCCAGGTACGCCAGCCAGCGGCGCTCGGCCAGCTTGAACAGACGCACGAGGATGAAGGTCAGGGTCAGGTAGAAAACGCCGGCAGTGATGAAGGCCTCGAACGGCAGATAGAAACGCGCGTTGACGGTGCGCGCCGCGCCGGTGATATCGATCAGGGTGACGATCGACGCCAGGCTGGTGGTGTGCAGCATCATGATCACTTCGTTGCTGTACTGCGGCAGTGACCGGCGCAGTGCCGAGGGCAGGAGGATTCGCCGGTACAGGGCCAGGCGCGACATGCCCGAGGCCGTGGCCGCCTCGATCTCGCCATGAGCCGTGGCCTTCAGGCTGCCGGCGAGGATTTCCGCGGTGTAGGCGCTGGTGTTGATGGCGAAGGCCAGGCAGGCGCAGAAGGTGGCGTTGGACAGGTAGGGCCAGAGCACGCTCGCCCGCACCGCCTCGAACTGCGCCAGGCCGTAGTAGATGAGGAACAGTTGCACCAGCATCGGGGTGCCGCGGATCACATAGGTGTAAAGCCAGGCCGGAGCGTTCAGCCAAGGCGAGCGGGAGACCCGCAGCAGCCCCAGTGGAATGGCCAGTGCCAGGCCGATTGCCAGGGAAACCAGCAGGGTCGACAGGGTTACCAGAACACCACCGAAGTAGAGCGGCAGGTTGGCCAGGATCAGGTTGTAGTCGAAGTTCATGCAATCGCTCCCGTACTTACAGAACGGCGGCTCTTGTGCCGACCGAGACGTGCCTTTCCAGGTAGCGCAGGGTCAGCAGGGAAAGACTGGTCAGCGCCAGGTAAAGCCCCGCCACGGTCAGGAAGAAGGTAAAGGGCTCATGGGTCGCATCCGCTGCGTTCTTGGCCTTGAACATCATGTCCTGCAGGCCGATCACCGAAATCAGTGCGGTGGATTTGGTCAGCACCAGCCAGTTGTTGGTGAAACCGGGGATGGCGAAGCGGATCATCTGCGGCACCAGGATGCGGAAGAACGTCTTTGTCGCCGCCATGCCGTAGGCTGCAGCGGCTTCACCCTGGCCCTTGGGGATCGCCATGAAGGCACCGCGAAAGGTTTCCGAGAAGTAGGCGCCGAAGATGAAGCCCAGGGTGCAGACACCAGCGACAAAGGGATTGATGTCGATGTACTCGGGGTGGCCGAGCAAGGGGGCCACACGGTTCACCAGGTCCTGGCCGCCATAGAAGATCAGCAGGATCAACACCAGATCAGGGAGGCCGCGAACCAGGGTGGCGTAGCTTTCGCCGAGCAGCGCCAGCCACTTCAGCGGTGACAGTCGACAGGCGGCCCCGACAAGACCCAGGGTGATCGCCAGGGCCATTGAGCTCAGGGCCAGGCTCAGGGTAAGCCAGGCACCATCGAGAATGGTCGGGCCATAGCCGTGAAGCATGATCGAGTTCCTCATGCGATGCGCCCCAAGGCGCGCGGTAAGACGAGAACTGGCGCCCCTCTCGGAGAGGCGCCGGCATCACAGGTGGGCAATCACTCGCCGTAGATGTCGAACGCGAAGTACTTGGCTTGCACCTGCTGGTACTTGCCATTGGCACGGATGGCGTCGATGGCGGCATTGAAGCGTGCGGCGTTCGCGCTATCGCCTTTGCGGAAGGCAATCCCGGCACCCCTGCCGAAGTAGTTGGGGTCGCTGAAGGCCGGGCCGACCAGGGCGAATCCCTTGCCAGCCGGCGTTTTGATAAAGCCTTCGTCGATATTGATGATGTCGGCCAGGGTGGCGTCCAGGCGTCCGGCGGCCAGGTCGAGGAAGGCCTCGTTCTGCGAGGCGTAACGCACCACTTCGATGCCCGCTGGTTCAAACCGATCGGTCGCGTAGCGGTCGTAGGTCGAGGCGCGTTGCACGCCGACCTTCTTGCCCTTGAGGTCGACCAGCGGGTCGTTGATCACGCTACCGGCCTTCATCGCCAGCCTGCCGGGGGTGTGGTAGTACTTTTTGCTGAAGTCCACCGATTTCAAGCGGTCTTCGGTGATCGACATCGAGGACAGCACCGCATCGACCTTGCGCACTTTCAGCGACGGGATCAGCCCGTCGAACTCCTGCTCGACCCATTCACACTTGATCTTCATTTCGGCGCACAGGGCGTTGCCGATGTCGTAGTCGAAACCACTGATGTTGCCGTCCGGAGTCTTGAAGCCGAAGGGTGGGTAGGCGGCTTCGATACCGATGCGCAGGGTGTCCTGGCCGGCCGAGGCCAGGGTGCTGAAGGCGGCGAGCGCCAGGGCGCCTAGAAGTACGATCTTGTTCATCTTGTTGACTCCTCGGAGGGGCGTTTGGGGATCGGTGCCTGAAAAATGCCCTGAGCGGCGTTTTTCGAGGGCAGCGTTGGCTCAAGCGCGGCGTCAGGTGACGCAACGTCATTCCGAACCTTGTGAGTAGGCGGCGCCCGATCTGGACAGGTTGGCCAGGTCGGCTGCTTGAGGTGCGCATATGAATGACATGTTTTGTGTCATTGATCAACTGTGTGACATTAAAAATGTCATTGCGCTATTCCTGGACCTTGCATGGAGTGCCGCAGTGGTCGGCGCGAGTCGCTGGGCTGAGGGAATCGCGGCCACGCCGCCACCGGAGCTTGATCCGGATCATGGCGCCGTCGCCGGCGCCCGGCATGATCGTCAGCTCAATCGGCGAGGCGGCCTTGGGCCAGAGGAGGAGAGGTGGGTTATCTGTTGCTGAAGTTCGTGCACCTGACGGCGGCCGCGTTCTTCATTGGCGGCGTGTTCTTCGAAGTGATGATCCTCAGCCGCGCCGCACGAAGCCTGGAGGCGGCGCCCCGGGACCACCTTTCCCGGGCCCTCGGCCAGCGGGCGCGCAAGGTCATGCACTGGGTGGTCCTGGCGCTCTATGGCGCCGGCCTGGGACTGGCCTGGCACTACCGCTCGGCGCTGCAGGCCCCCTTCGCCAGCAGCTTCGGCACCTTGCTGGCCCTGAAGATCTGCCTGGCGCTCGGCATCCTCGGGCACTTCATCGCCGTGGTCTATCTGATGCACACAGGGCGCCTGACCCCGGCCCGCTCACGGCTGATCCATTACAGTGTGCTGGCGCAGATGTTGGGCATCCTGTTCCTGGCCAAGGCGATGTTCCTGGTGAGTTGGTAGGGCGGTGTGCGTCCTGCCTGCGGCTGCACACAAGCGCCTGGAATAACCCTTATTGCCAGATCCGTAGGAGGCCAGGCGGTGGCGGGGGAGTCGACAGCACGACCGAAAATGCTCCGTTGCCCGGAGGGAGAGAGGAAATTGCCGCTTGTCCTGCCAATGCCGCTCCAAGTCTGGTGTTGCTGGCAATGTGCCCAAAGCCCACTTATATAAAACCTGCTGTCATCGCTACATGATTCATTTTGCAGGGGGCGAGAAAGGCCATGCCGGCTCGCACAAATTCCATACGCGTGATGCTGATCGATTGTCGTCCCCTCGTCCTCATGGGTCTTCACGACTTGATCAATGCCCGAAAGCCCCGCATGGAAGTGAGCGGCCAAGCCAGCACCTATGCCAGTGCGCTGGATCTGGCCGACCAGTCGCGTCCCAATGTCATTTTTTTCAGTTTCTTTCCGGATGCCCTGGACCCGCTGGAAGTCATCGCGGGCCTGGCACGCAACGCCGAAATGAAAGTGCTGGTGCTCAAGGGCCTGTACGAGGCCGTTCCCGTTGCCGAGGCGATAGAAGCCGGCGCACGTGGCGTCGTGCTGGCGGAAGCGCCGACGGAGTCGATCATCCAGGCCGTCATCAAGGTCCACCATCGCGACACCGGCCTTGATATTGCCTGGGCCGGCGGGCTGTCCGGCTATGCCGCGAACGGGAAAAAGCCCATCAAATGCAAGGTGGAACACGCGAAACAGGCGCAGCTGACGCTGCGCGAGAAGGAGCTGATTCGCGCCATCGTCAGGGAACCGTCCGCCAAATACATGTGCATTGCCGGACGCCTGGGCATCAGCGAACACACCGTGCACAACCACCTCAGCAACATCTATCACAAGCTCAATGTCATCAACCGCGTCGACCTGGTGATGTACGCGTTGAAACACGGGCTCACCAATAGTGAAGAGCCGCCCGACGCCAGTTGGATGGAGCTGGATTGACCGGGCGAGTCGCGGACAAGGCGACCGAGCCCTCCTGCCATTTCGAGGCATCACCCCCGCACCTGCGCAGGGTGCGCCATGCGCACCGTTTCCGCGAGCACGTCCAGCACAACGTCCAACCGCGGGTGCGCACGGCGCACCCTACCGGGCCGGCTTCGTCGCTTCCTCCAGGCAACTGGAGTCGTCACAGGCAGGGCCGGTTACTCACGTTCGGATCTCACTTTGGCCGTTTGAGAAACAATGCGGGGTGGCTTTTACGCCACCCCCGCATCCTTTCACACACGCGATGTGTCAGGCGCTGCCAAAGACAATGTCGGTGCTCAGGAGGGCCACCCCGACCACGGTGATGGTCGTCGTTGGCACGCCAGTCTCGTCGATCGTGACGATGCTGTTTGGACCGGTGTTGTCGATCGACTGGACGACGGCGCCCTGGTCGCCATTGAGCACCAGCGTATCTCGCAGGCTCGGGCCGGCATCGAAACCGGTGACCTGGTACAGGTTATCGGTGGAGGACAGATCGATGTTGAAGGCATCCCGCTCTCCGCTCGTGCCAGCCAGCCTGAAGTCGAAGAGGGGGTCGGCCGGGTCGTTGGCGATCAGGTTGGCGTCAAAGGTACTGGTCGCCGTGTCCCCATCCTTGTCCGTCAGCGTCGCGCTGAACGCCAGCTGGATATCGCTGGCCAGGCTCTCGGTCTGCTTGATGAACTGGATCACCGGGATCTTGACCACGCCCAGGCCCATGGTGAGCTGAACCGCGTCGATCATCTTCGTGCCATCCCACTGGACGAGGAAGGACTTCTGTCCTCCAGCCTCAGCGGTCAGGTTAGCGGCAAGTACCTTCGTCTGAGCCGAGCTCAAGCCGTCATCGAAGAAGATCCTGTAGTACAGCTCTTCCGATGACGGGGTGTACCCCCCCACCGCGTTGTCGATGAACACTTTCACGCCCGTCAACAAGCTTTCGGGGTTGATGACGAAACTCTCGTCACCGGCATTGATGCCGGCCGTCCCGTTTCCGTCCAGGTTGTTGTTGGCGATGCCGATGCCGGACGTGCTGACGTTCATGTTCGCGGTGCCGAGGAACGAGAAACCGCCGCTTTCCACCTGCGCTTCGGTGAGGTCGGGCGCTCCCTGCACGATGGCACTCACTATCTGCGTTGCGGTCGTGCCCGCGTTGACGCCAAAGAAGACAATCTCCTCGGATGGCGAAGGAATGGTCGGCGGATTCTGCGTCGGAATCAGCAACGTACGGACGGGGTCAGGGCCACCCGCACCGAGCGAGCCGTTGGCACTGCTGAGAACGATCGTCGAACTGAAACCTTGCACCAGATCCAGTTCATAGGTGCCATTGGCAAAGGCGGTCAGCGTGTAGTCGATGCTGGTATTCGCCGTGTTGGCGTTGTTGTCGAAATCGCCGGTCAAGGTCCCGGCGAAATGGTACGCGCCATTGGCATCCGGCGAGGGTGACTGCTCGGTGAGGGTGCCGCTCCCGGTGGTGGTCGTGTTGTCCGGCCTGACGAGGGTGAACTGGCCATTCACCAACGAGATATCCAGACCGGCCGCACCCAGCCCGTCGGCTCCGGACGCCATGTTCCAGTACCCGCGTTGCGGAAGGACGGTGCCGGTCCCGATCAGGTTGCCGAATGCGAGGGTCGGCGTGTCGTCGTCGACAGTGATGATCAGTTGCTCGGGGGCGGCGGTCACCGTGTCGCCGTCCTTGTCGGTGGCCTGCAGCAGCGAGCCCAGGTTGAGAGTGAGGTCGTTCTCGTCGTTGCCGGCCGCATGATCCAGCGACTTGAGCAGCGTGAAGGTGTACACCCCCGCCGCGGTGAGACTGAAGGTGAACACGTCGGCACCGCCCACGCCGGCCTTGGCGGTGAGCGTGTTGCCCGCGACGCTGTAAACCAGCGCTGTTCCGCCTGAACTCAGTGCCTGCAAGCCGCTGGTATTGCTGGACAGGCCATAGGTCAACGGCGCGTCGGCGCCGGACTGGAAGATGCCGGTCACGCTGCCGCTGGCCGTGGTCGCCTCGCCCGTCACGTCGCCGGTACCGCCGGCGATGCCGTTGGTCAGGCCGTCCTCGTCGACGGTACCGGTCACGGCGGCGCCAGTGGCGGTCGGGGTGTCGTCGTCGACGGTGATCACCAGCTTCTCGGCGGCGGCCGTCACGGTATCGCCGTCGGCGTCGGTGGCCCGCAGTAGCGAACCGAGGTTGAGGGTGATGTCGTTCTCATCGCCGCCAGCCGCATGATCCAACGGTTTGAGCAGGGTGAAGGTGTAGGCCCCTGCAGTGGTGAGGCTGAAGGTGAACACGGCGACCGCGCCGGCCGAGGCGGTGAGCGTATCGCCGACGACGTTGTAGGTCACCGCCACGCCGCCCGACGTCAGTGTCTGCGGCAGGCCGCTGGTGTCGCTGGACAGGGTATAGCTCAGTGGCGCGTCGGCGCCGGACTGGAAGATGCCCGTCACGCTGCCACTGGCCACGGTCGGCTCGTTAGCCACATCGCCGGTGCCACCGGGGATGCCATTGGCCAGGCCGTCCTCGTCGACGGTACCGGTCGCGGCGGCGCCGGTTGCCGTCGGCGTATCGTCGTCGACGGTGATGACCAGCTTCTCGGGCGCGGCGGTCACCGTGTCGCCGTCGGCGTCGGTGGCCCGCAGCAATGAGCCGAGGTTGAGGGTGATGTCGTTCTCGTCGTTGCCGGCGGAGTGATCCAGGGGCTTGAGCAGGGTGAAGATGTAGTCACCCGTCGTTGCGTCGAGGCTGAAGGTGAATACGTCGACCGCGCCGGCCGAGGCGGTGAGCGTGTTGCCCACGACGCTGTAGGTCACCGGCGTGCCGCCCGAGGTCAGTGTCTGCGGCAAGCCGCTGGTGTCGCTGGACAGGGCATAGCTCAGCGGCGTGTCGGCGCCGGACTGGAAGATGCCGGCCACGCTGCCGTTGGCCGAAGTTGCCGCGCCGGCCACATCGCCCACGCCACCGGGGATGCCACCGGTCAGGCCGTCCTCGTCGACGGTGCTGGTCGCGGCGGCGCCGGCTGCGGTCGGGGTGTCGTCGTCGACGGTGATCACCAGCTTCTCGGCTGCGGCTGTCACGGTATCGCCGTCGGCGTCGGTGGCCCGCAGCAGCGAGCCGAGGTTGAGGGTGATGTCGTTCTCGTCGTTGCCGGCGGCGTGATCCAGGGGCTTGAGCAGGGTGAAGATGTAGGCACCCGTCGTTGCGTCGAGGCTGAAGGTGAATACGTCGACCGCGCCGGCCGAGGCGGTGAGCGTGTTGCCCACGACGCTGTAGGTCACCGGCGTGCCGCCCGATGTCAGTGTCTGCGGCAAGCCGCTGGTGTCGCTGGACAGGGCATAGCTCAGCGGCGTGTCGGCGCCGGACTGGAAGATGCCGGCCACGCTGCCGTTGGCCGAAGTTGCCGCGCCGGTCACATCGCCCACGCCACCGGGGACGCCACCGGACAGGCCGTCCTCGTCGACGGTGCCGGTCGCGGCGGTACCGGTCGCCGACGGCCCGTCGTCCTCGAAGACGATCTTGGAGCCGATTTCGGCTTTGTCGGTAGAGATATGGGTCAGCTTGAAACCGCCGATATCGAAATCGGCGTGGTTGTTGCCCTTGGCGTCGAGGGCCGCGCCGTTCTCGACGAGTACGCGGTTGTGATCCCCCGTTGTGGCGTATTCGATCCTGTAGCCAGCCTTGACGCCGAAGATGGTGGCAATCCCATCAGTAATAGTGATGACAAGGCCGGGATCATTTACCACCTGCCCGGTGCTGCTGTTTTTGACGAGGATATTACTGATATCAACCTTCGTATCGTTCCCATATCCGTTGACGAAATTGGTGCCAGTTTCAGCAGCAGTAGTGAATGCGCTGATCTTTACGACAGCACTCTTGCCACTTTGCAACTGCACGACGTCGAAGCTGGCCGCCCTCGCATTGAAGACGCTGGTGAAGTCGATGTTGGATTCGAGATCGGCTTCGTTCTGATCCAGGTTGGGAATGGTCAGGTCCTGCCTGGCGCCGGTGACGAAGGTAAAGCGAATGCCCTCCTGTTCCGTGATCATCTGATTGTTGGTGCCGAAAGTGGTCGGGCCACCCGCCTGGCTGGTATTGATCGTGTCGCCCGTCGTTATGTTGGCGCCCGATGACTGGTCGGCGGGGTTCTTGCCGGTAGCGATGATGGTGGGATCCGTGATCCGACCGCCGACAACGTTGGGGGTCGCGGTCGTGAACATCAGAAAGAGGTTCTGACCGGAGGGCGCATTGGCCAGGCTGAATTGCACGTCCTGGCTGGTTCCGATGAAAACGATGCCCGACAGATCTATGGCATCGTCTGGGTCGGTGGCGTCCGGGTGCTCGAGCGGTTGATACTGCGCAGTCCAGATCTTGCCGCCCGTGGCGGTTTCTTCGATATAGGCAGCGAACACGATCGGGCCGTTTACTCCGGCCCGGCCCAGCAGGACGTTGTTGTCGGCCGTACTCGTATAGAGAAGGATGCTGGTGCCATCGAGGGTAACCAGTCCGCTGTCCAGGCCATTGAGCGGCGCGCCATTTTCGCCGACAAAGCTGATATCGGTAACGCTCGAGCTGAGGGTGAACGCATCGCTGCCCGTGTTGCCCGCGGCACCGGTATAGCCGCTCAAGGCCGCACCGATTGCGGTGCCGGCCCCAAGGGTAGAAAAGATCGAGGGTAGCGACGCCACCAGAATGTCGGTGTCGTTTGCGTCTTCAGCAACGCTTCCCGTAGCGGTGAGGTTCTGCAACCCGGCTGTCTCATCAAGAACTGTGAGGCTGCTCGACACTGTAATAGTCATGGTTTTCTCCGCAGCAGTTTCGGTCATCGAGGCCTGACCGTTGACCTTTCTTCGAGTCAGGCCCCAACTATGTGGAAGCGCCGGGCGATCGCACATCGACCGATACTCCCAGGCGGGCTAGGAGTTTCGGACTATCCGGGATGGGGAATCGGGAGGTGGAAGGGAGAAGAGATGGCACCTGTACCATTCGTGAGTCAGGACAGGGTGGCGGTGCTTGAGGTTGCACGGGTTTTGGCCGCCGACTGGCAGCGCCTGATATGAAGTGCGGAGGTGGGGAAGGCGTGTGAAAGGGGCAGGGCGTCAGTCAGGCGCCCCACCCGTGATTCAGCGATGAATCCAGGCCTGGTACGCGTGATACAGGGTCACCAGAGCCACCCCCCAGAGGATCAGCTCCCGGACCACCTTCAGTGACAGGAACCAGTAGACCGCACCGGCTACCAGGGCTCCCAGGATCAGGTTGTGGGTCGGGTCCCATTGCTTGTCATAGTCCACCGCCAGGTACCCGGCGGCGAGGGATGCCAGGATCTGCAGGACGGTCTGAAGGAGGAGTCCGTGTGCGCCTGACTTCGAAGCGGACTCGTACACCCGCCCCAAACCGCGGCAATAGCGACACTCTGCCACGTGCCCATTCTTGAGAATGGTGCGGCTACCACGACAGACGGGGCATTGTTGCCAGGCCATGATTTCCCCTCGGCATTTGCCAGGGCCTCTTAATGAGCAACGGTAGATGGCCCGGCGCCACTTCGCATGACCGTACGTTTGGCAAAGGCAGCCGCTCGGCTATGGAACGCAGTCCACCTGGGGAAATACGGAACCGAGCGACGAGGCCGACCCGGTAGGGTGCGCCGTGCGCACCGGCGGTTGGGCTGGCGGCAGCACACCGATCCTGCTTATGACGCGCTTGGCATCTCGACAGATCAACGGGGCCCAGTCCCGGTCGCGGCCGAAGCCGCAACGGGACAAGACGAGACGCTATCGGCCCGCCCAGAAGGATCGCAATGTGGATGGCCGGCAGGCCCTTTCGGATACGCCAGTCCCTGGCGACCGCGGGCTTTGAACCTCGTACTGCACCGGCGACTCAGGTGGAAGCGCTCGCCTCAACCGCCGGATGCTGTTCGAACAGCGTCCATGCCCCTTGCCCGTCCACCTCCAGGCGGTGGGTGTGGAAGCTTGCCAGGGTGCTGCGGTGGCCGACGCTGACCAGCATGGTGTCGCGCATTTCATGGCGCAGCAGCGAGTAGAGGGCGAACTCCAGGCCTTCGTCCATGGCCGAGGTGGATTCGTCGAGGAAGACGATCTGCGGCCGGTTGAACAGGACCCGGGCGAAGGCCAGGCGCTGTTGTTCGCCGACCGAGAGGATGCGCGACCAGTCGGTGCTGATGTCCAGGCGGTCCACCAGGTGGGCGAGGTTGACCTGGCGCAGGGCCTGCTGAAGTCGTGACTCGTCATCGGGCCCGCTGGAGGCCGGATAGGCGATGGCGGTACGCAGGTCGCCCAGGGGCAGGTAGGGGCGCTGGGAGAGGAACAGCGCCCGATTGCCGCCGGGGCGTCTCACTTCGCCTTCGGCGTAGGGCCAGAGGCCGGCCAGGGCGCGCAGCAGGGTGGTCTTGCCGCTGCCCGACGGCCCCTTGATCAGCAGGGCCTGGCCCGGTTTCAGGCTGAGGTTGAGGTCGGTCATCAGTTGGTGGCCGTCGGGGCGCAGCACCTGCAGACGTCCGATTTCCAGCGCATGGGTCTGATCCACGGTGGTCACCCGGGGCAGGCTGCTTGCCTGCTGGTTGGCATCGAGGAAACCGGTCAGACGGTCGAGGGTGGCGCGGTAGCGGGCGAAGGCGTCGTAAGACTCGCGGAAGAACGACAGCGAGTCCTGCACCTGGCCGAAGGCCTGGGAGGTCTGCATCACGTCGCCCAGCTTGATGGCGCCACTGAAGAAGCGCGGCGCCTGGAGGATGAAGGGAAACACCACGGCGACCTGGCTGATGGCGAGGTTGAAGCCGTCGAACTTGAGGCTCCGGTAGACCAGCGACCAGACGTTGCCGATCAATGCGGAGAAGCGTCCCAGCAGGGTGCGCCGCTCAATCTCCGACCCCTGGTAGAAGGCGACGTTTTCGGCGTATTCGCGCAGGCGCATCAGGGCGTAACGGAAGTTCGCGGTGAGCTGCTCGTTGAGGAAGTTCAGGCGGATCAGTGGGCGACCGAGGCGGAAGGCGATCCAGGTCGCGACTATCACGTAGATGTACACGGCGAAGACCATCGCCCGGGGTATTTCCACGCCCGAGATCGTCAGCGGCGCCGACAGCCCCCAAAGGATACCGGTGAAGGCCACCAGCGACACCAGCGCGCTGACGGCGCCAAGGGCGAGGGATACCGAGCCCGAGACGAAGGAGTTCACGTCCAGCTCGATACGCTGGTCGGGGTTGTCCACCGGCTCGGCGAGGAACTGCCCGCGGTAATAGGCGTCGCCCTTCATCCAGTCACCGGTCAGCCGGTCGGTCAGCCACACCCGCCAGTGAATATTGAAGGCCTGCGTCACGTAGTAATTGAACAGTGCGCGCAGCACATGAATGGTGGCGAGGATCGAGAACACCCCGAGGAGGAACCAGAAGGCCTTCTGGTCCAGGCCCTGCAAGGCGCTGTAGAAGCCGTTGTACCAGAACGAGAACAGCACATTCAGGCGCACCGAGAAAAGCGTCAGCACCAGCAGCAGGACGAAGACCAGCAGGGGCCGCCAGCTGCGCTTCAGGCTGAAGTAGGGGCCGGCGAGCTGCCAGAACTGGCTTCCCCAGCGGGTGAAACGTACGGCCAGGGCCGCCGCCGCGGCGAAGGAGACGATGGTGATGAGTGAGGCGACTGCGAGCCAGCTCAGGCTCTCCTGCAGGGCCTGGTGCCAATCCATTTCCATGGTGGTTATCCGGGGTCTGAGGGTGGTTTGTCGTGGGCGTCGAGCAAAGTGCCTGACAGCGTTCGACCGGCCAGAGATGCGGAACCAGGGACCTGGCGCCAGCGGCAGGATAGTAACACTGCGACCAGGTTTGCCCATGCCGTCCGGTCGGCCGATTGGCTGCCCACTCAGTGTGCGCACCGGGGGGGTAGCAGGGGCTCGGGCTGCCTGTGCAGAAGACGGGGTGTGGGCTGGCGGGAAGGCTATGAAAAAGCCCCTGAAATTCGCTAGGAAAATCAGGGGCTTAGTCTTGGATTTTGGTGGAGCCGGGGGGACTTGAACCCCCGTCCGCCAGCTCTCCGCTTTCGGGACTACATGCTTAGCCAAGTCTACTGAGTTAGCTCTTTGCGGCCCGACTGGCAGGGTGCTCAGAGCGAGCTGTATGAGTTTTAGCCGTTACGTCTACAGCGAACTTGGCGGCGATCCTGTTCTATCTGACAGTCATTTCGGGTTTACAGGCATCCCCTCATGACTGCTGGCAGCCGAAGCCGCCAGAAGGGTTAGGCCGCGAGGGCCGCCCCGTAGTTGTCGTCGTTGGCAACTAATAGTTTGCAGCAGCTAATTTACGAGGTCTGCTACCAGCTCGGCATGCCCCTAGAGTTTTGTTACCGGCGTCGAATCCTAATCGGCCCCAAGAACTGCAAGGGTGTACAACGGGGCCGATTCTACGGCATAAGGCAGGCAGCGTCGACCTCGCTTTTGACCTGGGCTCCGTATGGGCCATTTCCGCATAGCGGCGATGCTGCATTGATATCAGTCATTGCCTGACCGTCGCTCGACGACGTCGCCTACAGAACCTAACGTGATGGGTGCTTGCTATATGATTGCAGGCTATTGTCAGGAAGACCTTTGAGCCGAGACGTCGCCATGCCGCGTTCTGCCCGAACTCCCTTGCGCCAGTGGATCTGGCGCGCCTTCGTACAGAGTGCCCTGATCCCGCTGATTCTGGTCGAATCGGTGTTGATCACGGCTTACCTGCTGACAAACAGCGCGATCCGCGACGCGCAGGTGGACTACCTGCAGCAAAGTGCGCTGGAGGACCTCAGCAGTGCCGTGGTGCGCGAGGGCAAGGTGATCGACATGCGCCTGCAGGGCATCGAGGTGCCTACCCGGCTGTTCCGCGACGCGGTGGGCAGGGCGATCCAGGACCGGAGCTTCAGGCCGGATGACGTGGAGCGCCAGCGCCATGTGCTGAGTTCCGATGGGGTCTTCTACACCCGCAGCGACGATGGTCGCGCCGCCTCCTTCTATGCCAGCAGCACGCCGGTGGAACGCCAGGACCACGAGAAGGCATTGCGCCTGTCCCAGGTCGACCCGCTGATGCGCTCCATACGCGAGTCCAACCCCCTGGTGGCGGCGGTCTATTTCAACAGTTGGGACAGCTACAACCGCATCTATCCCTTCTTCATGACGCCCGAGCAGTATCCCCATGACATGGTGATACCCAACTACAACTTCTATTACCTCGCCGACGCCAAGCACAACCCGCAGCGCAAGACCGTCTGGACCGACGTCTACCTGGACCCGGCCGGCCTTGGCTGGATGATGTCAGCGATCACTCCGGTGTACCGCGGCGATTTCCTCGAAGGGGTGGTGGGCCTGGACATCACCGTGGGGCAGATGCTCGGCGAGATCGGCAGCCTCAAGGTGCCGTGGCAGGGGTACGCGATGCTGGTGAGCCGCGATCACAGCATCATGGCGCTGCCGGAGGCAGGCGAAAGGGACTTCGGCCTGCGTGAGCTGACGCGCTTCTCCTACGACGAGGCGGTGCGCCGTGAGGTGCTCAAGCCCGAGGACTTCAACCTGGCCCGCCATCGCGAGATGCAGCCGCTGCTGGAGGCCATGGCCGCCGGCAAGGGCAATGTGCAGGAAGTGGAGCTGGGCGGACGCAAGCAACTGGTGGCGTGGAGCGAGATCCCGCAGACCGGCTGGCGCCTGATGATGGTGGTGGACGAGGCCGACATCTTCAGGGAAACCAATCGCCTTGCCGAGCGTTACCAGCAGATCGGCTATCTGCTGATCGCCGGGCTGGGCTTCTTCTATGCGCTGTTCTTCGCCTGGATGTGGTCGCGTTCGCGGCGCCTCAGCGGTGAACTGGCCACCCCCATGGCCGGCATCATGGGCATGATGAAACGCATCGGCCAGGGCGACTTCCGCCCGCCGGCGCCCAGCAGCCGCATCGCCGAATTGCAGGCCCTGGCCGAGGCGGTGCAGCTCAGTGGGGCGCAGTTGCAGGCCAGCGAGGAAGAGCGGCTGGAGGCCCGGCGCAACCTCGACCTGGTGCTGGAAAGCACCACGGAAAGTCTCTGGGAAGTGGATGCCATCACCCTGTCGATGAAGATGAGCGGGCGCTTCGTCAAGCGTTTCGGGCTGCGCAGCGACAGCATCACCTTCGCCGAATTCAATGAACGGGTGCACCCGGACGACGTGGAGCGCGTGCGCCGCCTGCGCATGCTGTTCTCGGTCAGCGACCAGGACAACTTCGACGCGGAATACCGCTTCGCCGATGTCGAGGGTCGTTATGCCTGGCTGCTGAGTCGCGGCAAGGTGCTGGAGCGCGACTCCGACGGCCGTGCCTTGCTCGTGGCGGGCACCCATGTGGACATCACCCGTCTCAAGCAGGTCGAGGAAGAGCTTCGCGTGGCCAGCCGCGAGGCCCAGGCGGCGAGCCAGGCCAAGAGCCGTTTCCTCTCCAGCATGAGTCACGAACTGCGTACGCCGCTCAACGCCATCAACGGCTTCGCCCAGTTGATCGCCCTGGAGGCCGAGGGGCAGGAAGACCGCAAGGTGGAGGGCGACTACGCCCACGAAATCGTCAATGCCAGCCGCCATCTCACCTCGTTGGTGGATGACATCCTCGACCTGTCGAGCATCGAGAACCGCCGGCAGAAGCTGCAGCTCAAGCCGGTGGACATCGGCCCGCTGCTGGCCAGTTGCGCCGAGCTGATCCAGCCCGAACTGCAAGCCCGCCAGCTGCAGCTGCAGAAGATGCCGCCGCCGACGCCGCCGCTGCACGTGATGGCGGACGCCAGGCGCCTGCGCCAGGTGATACTGAACCTGCTGTCCAATGCGGTGAAGTACAACAGCCCGCAGGGCATGGTGAGCATGGGCTACGAAGTGCGTCCGGCTGCCGTGCGGCTGTGGGTGGCCGACAGCGGTCCGGGCCTCAGCCGGGAGCAGCAGGCCATGCTGTTCCAGCCCTTCCAGCGCCTGGGCCGGGAGAATTCCACCATTCCGGGTACCGGCATCGGCCTGGTGCTATGCCGCGAGCTGGCGGAGTTGATGGGGGGTGAAATGGGCTTCAGCAGCGCGCCGGACATCGGTAGTCGCTTCTGGATCGACCTGCCCAGTGTCGACGCCATGGAGGACTTCGAGCCCCCGGTCCCGGCCAAGCCTGATGTGGATGAGGTGCCTACGCTGCCGACCGTGCTCTGCGTGGAGGACCACCCGGCCTGCCTGAAGGTGCTGCAGGAAGGCCTGCGGGACATGGCCGAGGTACGCGGCGCAGGCTCGGTGGGCAAGGCGCTTGGGCTGCTGGCAGACGTTACGCCGGCCCTGTTGTTGCTGGACCTTGACCTGCCCGACGGTGACGGCCTGGATGTGCTGGACTTCGTGCGTTCCAGCCCGCGCCTGGCGATCACGCCGGTGCTGGTGGTGAGCGCCGCGGTGGATGAGAAGCTGCTGGCCGAGGCCCGCCGGCGTGGTGCCGACGCCTGCCTGAGCAAGCCGGTGGATTTGAAGCAGGTGCGCCGCATGGCGCTGTCCCTGCTCGGCCAGGAGGCATGAGGACTAGATCGGTCGTGCAGCGGCGGTGCCGCTGGTAGTCAGCGGCGCTCCAGCTCGCCCGGTCTTGAGCGGCTCCCTATTCGCTGGATTGCAGCAGGTTCAGTGCTTCGCTCAGCACCTTCTCGGACTCGGCATGATCCCCGGCGTTGTGCAGCTCCTCGCCTTCGGCGCGGAGTTTCTTCACTTGTTCGAGTACGGCGGGGTCGGCCGGGGGATCGCTCTTCAGGATTGCATCGATCTTCGCCATGTCCGCGGGGCAGTGCGAGGCGAATGCCGGGATGCTGAGCAGGGCGGCGGCGAGGAAAACGACAGTACGGCGCATATCGAACCTCCTTTTCGGTTTGACCGCTGAGCAGTATAGGAAAGCTCCTGGCCTGTGCTGGGCGCGCGTGGCCCTGGCGGGAGCGGGCCGCAATGCAGCCCTTCGCGAATCAGCGCGCTCCCGCAGGTTTTCCTGTGTCAGCTGGACTCGCCGCCGTTGCCTTCGCTGTTGGGCTCCTGCAGACGTTGCAGGGCCAGGCTGCTGGCATTGATGCAAGCTTCGGTGTCACCGGTCTGCTGGGCCTGTTCGGCCTTCATGCGCAGGTCCTGGACTTCCTGGCGCAGCGGTTCGCCGATGGCGGTGTTGGTCGCCAGGGCGTCGGTGATTTTCTGCAGGTTGACCGCGCACAGGTCGTCGGCGGCGAATGCCGGCGAGGCCAGCAGGGCGGCGGTGATGAACAGGGCTGTGCGTTTCATGGCGGGGTCTCCTCTCGATTTTCTCGGCACTCGGCCATTGCGTCCGAGACGGATAAGCCCATGCCTTTTGCCGGGCTTATGGGGTGGACTGCCCTGTTCTTCGAGGGGTTCAGGTTTTTTGCCCCACCGGGGGAAGTGGAGTCCCTGTGGGGGAGCCCATGTCAATCGGCGCGTAGGGTGAAAATCCCTTTAGGGATTTCCACCATCGGTGTCTTGCACGGCCTCGCCGGTGGATAGAAAAGCGCTATCCACCCACACGACTGGCTGGAACGACGAAGCTGACCGGGTAGGGTGCGCCGTGCGCACCAAGGGTTGAGCGAGGCGCAGGGGTTAATTCCGCGATCGGTGCGCATGGCACACCCTACGGTGGGGCAGGTGCAGGTCGGGCGGCGTTCCGCGAGCTTGCGATACCCATCAGCCCTGTCTGCATGGGTATCGCTCCGCTCCACCCATCCTACGGGGGGCCATGCGGCAGCGCGTAGGGTGGAAATCCCTATTGGGATTTCCACCATCGGTGTTTTGCACGGCCTCGCTGGTGGATAGAAAAGCGTTAACCACCCACGCGGCTTATCGGCGCCCTACAGACCAGCGCGGGGGCGGGTGACGCGGTCCACTAGGTAGACGAGTCCGTGATAGTCGATGCCACCGTGCTGGGTCAGGCCGATCTCGCAGGTACGGCTGGTGGAAATGCCTTCTTCGCAGATCTGCACCGCATCCTTCAGCGAACGCAGCGAATGGGCGTTCAGCTCAGGCGTGGTGAAGCCCTTGTCGCCGGCGAAACCGCAGCAGTGGATGCCTTCCGGGATCACCACCTCGCGGGTGCAGCGCTGGACGATGTCGATCAGCCCCTGGGCTTCGCCCAGGTGCTGGGTGCTGCAGGTGACGTGGATGGCCACCGGCTTGTCCTGGGGCGTGAACTCCAGGCGCTCCAGCAGGTGGCTGCGGATGAAACGCACCGGGTCGAACAGGTCCAATCGCGGATCCAGGCCGTCCTGCACCAGGCGCAGGGTGCAGGGGCTGGTGTCGCAATAGATGGGGTCCAGACCGCCGCGGCTGGCGGCGAGCAGGGCGTCCACCAGTTCGCGGCGTTTGTTCTCGGCCTGCTCGGCATAGCCCTTGGAGGCGAAGGGCTGGCCGCAGCAGAGGCTGTCCAGGTTTTCCGGGAACACCACCTGGTAGCCGGCCTTCTCCAGCAACATGCGGGTCTTGTCGATCAGCGGCACCTGCTCGCGGTCTCCCGCGGACGGGCCCATGGCGCGGGAAACGCAGGCGGCCAGGTAGACCACGCGGGGACGGTTGTCGGCGCTCGGCGGGATGAAATGGATGGGTGCCACGGCCTGGGGCAGGGCGGGGGTCCATTGCGGCAGACGATTGCCGGAGAGCTGGCGCAGCGCGCCGGAGGTCTTCTCCAGCAACGGCGCGCCCAGTACCTTGCGAGCACCATTGGCGATTCGCAGGGTCAGGCGCGCGCCTTTGAGCGCGGTTGCGAAATGTCCGGCGAGCCAATTGGCGCTGCCGGCGTGGTGGACGTCCCGGGCGCGCAGCTTGCGCACCAGGTCGCCGGTGTTGATGCCCACCGGGCAGCGCTGGGCGCAGAGGCCGGTGGCGGCGCAGGTGTCGATGCCCTGGTACTGGTAGGCCCGCTCCAGTTCGCTGGTATCGATGCCGGCGCGCTGCTTGGCCTGGATGTCGCGCCAGATCACGATGCGCTGGCGCGGACTGAGGGTCAGCCCCTTGGATGGGCAGACCGGTTCGCAGAAGCCACATTCGATGCACTTGTCGACGATCTCGTCGGCGGCCGGCAGCGGCTTGAGGTTCTTCAGGTGAATGTCGCGGTCTTCGCTGAGGATCACATCCGGGTTGAGGATGCCGCGTGGGTCCAGCAGGCGCTTGATCTGCCACATCAGCTGGTAGGCGTCGCTGCCCCATTCCAGCTCGACGAAGGGCGCCATGTTGCGCCCAGTGCCGTGCTCGGCCTTGAGCGAGCCGCCGAACTCCACCGCCACCAGTTGTGCCACGTCCTGCATGAAGGCTTCGTAGCGGGCCACTTGCTCGGGCTGCTCGAAGCCCTGGGTGAAGACGAAGTGCAGGTTTCCTTCCAGGGCATGGCCGAAAATGATCGCTTCGTCGTAATGGTGCTTGTCGAACAGCGCCAGCAGACGGTTGACGCCTTCGGCCAACTGCTCGATGGGGAAGGTGACGTCTTCGATGATCACCGTGGTGCCGGTCTGGCGCACCGCGCCGACGGCCGGGAAGGTGTCCTTGCGGATTTTCCACAGCAGGTTGTACACCGCCGGGTCCTCGCTGAAGTCCACCTTCTGCTCCAGCGGAAAATGGGCGATGGCGGCCATGATCTGCGTCAGTTGCTCATGCAGCAGGCTCTGGCTGGCAGCGCGGGACTCGATCAGCAGGGCGCAGGCGTTGGCCGACAGGCCCTTCACCCATTCGGGCATGCCGGGCTTGTTTTCCACCGAGCGCAGGCTGCGGCGGTCCAGCAGTTCTACCGCCGACACCGGCTGGCTCTTCAGCAGTGTCACGGCCTTGCAGCAGCTTTCCACGTCGGGGAAGACGATCAGCGCGCTGGCCTTGTGCGGGTGGTCGGGCACGGTGTCGTAGGTCACCGCGCTGATGAAGCCCAGGGTGCCTTCCGAGCCCACCAGCAGGTGGCTGAGGATGTCCAGCGGCTCGTCGAAGTCCACCAGGGCGTTGAGGGACAGGCCGGTGGTGTTCTTCAGCCGGTACTTGTGGCGGATCTTTGCAGCCAGCTCGGCGTTGGCGCGGGTCTGCCGTCCCAGCTCGGCCAGCTCTGCCAGCAGCGGGCCATGGCTGCGGCGGAATGCAGCGACGCTGGCCTCATCCTCGGTGTCCAGCAGGGTGCCGTCGGTCAGCACCAGGCGCAGTCCGGCAAGGGTGTGGTAGCTGTTCTGGGCGGTGCCGCAGCACATGCCGCTGGCGTTGTTGGCGACGATGCCGCCGATCTTGCAGGCGTTGATGGAGGCCGGGTCGGGGCCGATCTTGCGGCCGAAGGGCGCCAGCCAGGCATTGGCCTGGGCGCCGATGACGCCTGGTTGCAGGCGGATCTGTTCGCCACCCTGGCGGATGTCGCGGCCGTTCCAGTTGTCACCCAGCACCAGCAGCACGGAGTCGCTGATGGCCTGGCCGGAGAGGCTGGTGCCGGCGGCGCGGAAGGTCACCGGCACCAGCTCGGCGTGGGCGGCCTTGAGCAGGGCGATGACTTCGGCCTCGCTTTCGACGCGGATCACCAGCTTGGGGATCAGCCGGTAGAAGCTCGCGTCGGTACCGAAGGCCAGGGTGGACAGTGGATCGTCGAAGCGCCGCTCGCGGGGGATCAGGCGTTCGACGGTATTTACGAAGGGGATCGGCAGGCTCATGCGGTGTCCCGTCTGTGGTCGCGGGCCGCGGTTGGCCCGCCGGGTTGTTTCGGGTCAGCGACCGAGTTCGCGCACCAGCGAATCGGCGTTGATCTCGCTGATTGATTTTGCGCCGGTCAGCACCATGGCAACGCGCATTTCCTTCTCGATCAGGTCGAGCAGGTTGCTCACGCCCGCGCCACCGGCGGCGGCAAGGGCATAGACGAAGGCGCGGCCGAGCATCACGGTATCGGCGCCGAGGGCGAGCATGCGCACGACGTCGAGGCCGGTGCGGATGCCGGAGTCGGCGAGGATTTTCAGCTCGCCCTTCACCGCGTCGGCAATCGCCGGCAGGGCGCGAACGCTGGAGAGCACGCCGTCGAGCTGGCGGCCACCGTGGTTGGAGACGACGATACCGTCGGCGCCGAACTTGACCGCGTCCTTGGCGTCTTCCGGGTCGAGGATGCCCTTGATCACCATGGGGCCTTCCCAGAAGTCGCGGATCCACTCCAGGTCCTTCCAGGAAATCGACGGGTCGAAGTTGGCGCCCAGCCAGCCGATGTAGTCAGCGAGGCCAGTGGGGTTGCCGCGGTAGGTGGAGATGTTGCCCAGGTCATGGGGTTTGCCCAAGAGGCCCACGTCCCAGGCCCAGGCGGGGTGGGTCATGGCCTGCAGCACGCGGCGCAGCGGCGCGTTGGGGCCGCTCATGCCGGAGTGGGCATCGCGGTAGCGGGCGCCAGGCACCGGCATGTCGACGGTGAACACCAGGGTGGTCACGCCGGCGGCCTTGGCCCGTTCCAGGGCGTTCTTCATGAAGCCGCGGTCCTTCAGCACATAGAGCTGGAACCACATGGGGCGATTGATGGCCGGCGCGACCTCCTCGATCGGGCAGACCGAAACGGTGGAGAGGGTGAAGGGGATGCCCTTGGCCGCTGCCGCCTGGGCCGCCTGCACTTCGCCACGGCGAGCGTACATGCCGGTCAGGCCGACCGGGGCGAGCGCCACCGGCATCGACAGGGTTTCACCGAACAGCTGGGTCTCAAGGCTCAGCTCGGACATGTTCCGCAGGACGCGCTGACGCAGGGCGATGCTGGCCAGGTCCTCGACGTTGCGGCGCAGCGTGTACTCGGCATAGGCGCCGCCATCGATGTAGTGGAACAGGAAGGGCGGGAGCTTGCGCTGCGCGGCGGCACGGTAGTCGGTAGAGGCGGAGATGATCATGAATTCGATCCGATTCAGGGCTTCAGGGCAGTGAAAAGGAACCGGGCTGCGTCTGTACGCGGCCCGGACGCGCCATTAGTGAACCAGCATGCCGGTGAACACGTAGGCCTGGGCCAGGGTGATCAGGCCGACAATGGCGGCGAAGAGCAGGCTGTGCTTCAGGGTGAAGCGGAACAGGTCGGATTCCTTGCCGACCATGCCGGTGGCAGCGCAGGCCACGGCGATGGACTGGGGCGAAATCATCTTGCCGGTTACGCCGCCGCTGGTGTTGGCCGCGACCAGCAGGGTGTCGTTGACGCCGATCTGGTGCGCGGTGGTCGATTGCAGCGAACCGAACAGGGCGTTGGAGGAGGTGTCCGACCCGGTCAGGAATACGCCCAGCCAGCCGAGGAACGGCGAGAAGAACGGGAAGGCCGCGCCAGTTCCGGCCAATACCAGGGCCAGGGTGGTCGACATGCCGGAGAAGTTGGTGACGAAGGCGAAAGCCAGCACCATGCCGATGGACAGGATCGGCCACTTCAGCTCGACGAAGGTCTCCTTCAGAGTGGTCAGACCAATTTTAAAGCGGATCGAAAGAATGGTCATGGAAACCAGCGCCGAGAGGAAGATCGCGGTGCCGGTGGCCGATACCGGGTCGAACTTGTAGACGGCGGGAATGGCCGTTGCGGTGGCGACGATGGGCGCGCCCTTCATCACCAACTGGTCCAGGTGCGGGATGGCGAACAGGAAGACGAACTGCTCCAGCGCGCCGCCCGGGGCGAACATGGCCTTGAAGGGTTTGAGGGTCCAGATGGTCACCAGCACGGTGAGGACCAGGAAGGGCGACCAGGCCTTGAGGATCTCGCCGAAGCTGTAGGGCGAGGGCGTGGTGCTGCGCGGGCCGCCGAAGCCACCCATGACCGCTGCGCCGCCGGATGCGCCGACCACCTGTGCGTTTTCGGCGCGCTTGGGCTGCCAGACCTTGAGGAACAGGGTCAGGGACACCAGGCTCACCAGGGCGGAGGTGATGTCGGGCAGTTCCGGGCCGATGAAGTTGGAGGTGAAGTACTGGGTGACGGCGAAGCTGGCACCTGCTACCAGGGCCGCCGGCCAGGTTTCCTTGATGCCGCGCCAGCCATCCATCATGGCCACCAGCCAGAAGGGCACGATGATCGACAGCAGCGGCAGCTGGCGGCCGGTCATGGCGCCGATCTTGACGGCGTCGATGCCGGTCACCTGGCCGGCCACGATGATCGGGATGCCCAGGGCGCCGAATGCCACCGGCGCGGTGTTGGCGATCAGGCACAGGCCGGCCGCGTAGAGCGGGTTGAAGCCCAGGCCCACGAGCAGGGCGGCGGTGATCGCTACCGGAGCACCGAAGCCCGCCGCACCTTCCAGGAAGGCGCCGAAGGAGAAGCCGATCAGCAGTACCTGCAGGCGCTGGTCGTCGGTGATGGACAGTACCGAGCTGCGGATCACCTCGAACTGGCCGCTCTTGACCGTGAGTTTGTAGAGGAACACCGCGGCGACGATGATCCAGGCGATGGGCCAGAGGCCGTAGGCAAAGCCATAGCCTGCGGCTGCGAAGGCCATGTCGGCGGGCATCTGGAAGGCGAAGATCGCGACCGCCAGGGACAATGCCAGGGTGATGGTGCCGGCGATGTGGCCTTTCAGGCGGAATACTGCCAGGGCCAGGAAGAAGAACACGATGGGGATGAGTGCGGCGAGCGCCGACAGCCCGAGGCTGCCAAGGGGGGTATAGATCTGCTGCCAGGTTTGCATCTTGGGGTGGCTCCCTAATTGTTTTTGGAGTGCCTGTTAGCCGGACCGGGCGAAGGACCGTTGCGCTTGTGGCGCAGCGGCAGGCGTAGACCGAGTCGGCGCTGCTTGTCGGTTAAATTGGTAAGACCAATTTACAAAACCGATGGCTCAGGGTAAAAGCAGGGCTATCCTTGTGTCAATTTGCCGCGTTGCGACTTTGGTCGAGCGGCGGCGGGATGGTGTGCTTCTTGTGTGTGGCCGGCGCGGTGGTTAGGCTGCCGCGTCACGCGCCGCAGGCGCCGTTCCAGAAGGCCGCCGGGTGTGGCGTGAGAGGGTGGGTAGAGCAATGGGATTCGGTCAGGTACGTCAGCGCCGTCTGTCGGACGATATCGTCAGTCAGTTGGAGGCGATGATCCTCGAAGGCACCTTGAAGGCGGGTGAGCGGCTGCCGGCCGAGCGCGCGCTGGCCGAGCAGTTCGGCGTGTCGCGGCCATCGCTGCGTGAAGCGATCCAGAAGCTGGTGGCCAAGGGGCTGCTGGTCAGCCGCCAGGGCGGTGGCAACTATGTCGCCGCCGAACTGGGCGCCACCTTCAGCGATCCGTTATTGCAGTTGCTCGAAAGCAATCCCGAGGCCCAGCGTGACCTGCTGGAGTTCCGTCACACCCTGGAAGGCTCCTGCGCCTATTACGCCGCGCAGCGGGCGACTCCGGTGGACCACGAACGACTCACCGAGGCATTCGAGGTCCTGCAGGCCTGCTATGCGCCGGGCAGCAAAGCGACGCGGGCGGAGGAGGGCGCGGCCGATGCACGCTTCCACCTGGCTATTGCAGAGGCAAGCCACAATGCGGTGCTGCTGCACACCATTCGTGGGCTGTTCGACCTGCTCAAGCACAACGTGGTGACCAATATCGGCGGCATGTACCTGCAGCGGGGTGAGACCCGCGAGATGCTGACCAGGCAGCACCGCGCGCTCTACGAGGCGATCATCGAGCGGCGTGCCGAGGAGGCGCGGGAGATTTCCCATCAGCACATCCAGTACGTGCAGGAGGTCCTCGAAGAGTCCCAGCTGGAAGCCCAGCGCTTGGCGCGGGCGCAACGGCGGCAGGGCATCTGAGACAAACAAAAACGCCGGGCGATGCCCGGCGTTCTTCTGGGTGGGGCTTACTCCTTGCCCTTGGTGCGCATGGCCCGCGCGATCTCGCGGTCGGAATCGCGCTCCTTCTCCGTGGCGCGCTTGTCGAATTCCTTCTTGCCCTTGGCCAGCGCAATCTCGCACTTGATCAGGTGCTTCTTCCAGTAGAGCGACAGCGCCACGCAGGCGTAGCCCTTCTGCTGCACCGCGCCGAACAGCTTGCCCAGCTCGCGCTTGTGCAGCAGCAGCTTGCGGGTGCGAACCGGATCGGCGATCACGTGAGTGCTGGCGGTCTTCAGCGGGGTAATGTGGCTGCCCAGCAGCCAGGCTTCGCCGTCCTTGAGCAGCACGTAGCTGTCGACCAGCTGTGCCTTGCCGGCGCGCAGACTCTTCACTTCCCAGCCTGCCAGGGCGAGGCCGGCCTCGAACTTCTGTTCGATGGAATAGTCGTGCAGCGCCTTCTTGTTGAGGGCGATGGAGCCTTCGGGATGTTTCTTTTGCTTAGCCATAGGCGGCGCATTATAGGGAGTCGCAGACGGCGCGGCTACGGCGGCGTAGGCTTGAGCGATGCTTGCGAATCCTCGACAATGCGGCACTTTTTTGACCAGTCCGGCCCGCGTGACGCGGCCCGGAACCCGTTCGAGGCCATGATGACCACCCATATCCAGCGCTCCGCCCTGCTGCCATTCCCTGCGCAGGCGCTCTACGACCTGGTCAACGACGTGGCGCGTTATCCGGAATTCCTGCCCTGGTGCTCGGCGGCCACCGTGATGGAAGAGAGCGAGAGCCACATGCTCGCCAGCCTCGAAGTGGCCAAGGGCAGCGTCAGCCAGCGCTTCGTCACCCGCAACAAGCTGGAGCATGGCAAGACCATCGAGATGAATCTGGTGGAAGGTCCATTCACCCAGCTGCATGGCGTCTGGCACTTCAAGGCCCTGGGCGAGAAGGCCTGCAAGATCAGCCTGGATCTGCGCTTCGACTACGCCGGCCCGATCATCAAGGCCACGCTTGGGCCGCTGTTCAATCAGGCCGCCAATACCTTGGTGGATGCCTTCTGCCAGCGGGCGAAACAGCTCTATGGCTGAGGACGTGATCCAGGTCGAGGTGGTCTATGCCCTGGCCGACCGCCAGGAACTGCTGCGCCTTGCCTTCCCCAGGGGTACCAATGCCCGTGACGCGGCACTGCGTTCGGGAATGGACGTACGCTTCCCCGGAGTGGACCTTGCCACTTGCCCGCTGGGCATATTCGGCAAGGCGCTGCCCAGGCCTGAAGAGCGGGTGCTGGAAGAGGGGGATAGGCTGGAGATCTACCGGCCGTTGATTGCCGATCCCAAGGAAGTTCGCAAGCAGCGTGCGGCCAAGGCCGCCCAGGCCCGCGCCGGCGAGCGGGATGCTTGAATCCCGCCCATGAAAAAGCCCGGGACCAGCCCGGGCTTTTTTGTTGCCGCGTGTTATTGCGGCGAAGTTTCAAGCGGTTCCGGAATCGGTACCGGTACCGGTTCCGCGGTGTCCACTTCCTTCTGGATCTTCTCCAGCAGCGAGCCCGGTGCCGCCGGCTCTTCCGGCTTGGGCTGCTCTTTCGGTTGCTCGGGCTTGACCTCGGTGGTGGTGCTTTCGCCGCCGAGGATGGCCTCGTCACGGCTTACGCCGGGCATGAAGTCGCCGGCCAGGCCGATGAGTTGATCGTTGTTGTCGAACACCACGCTGACACGTTCCTGGAGGCGTTGTCCGCCGCCCGGCTGGATGCTGTAGAGGTAGTCCCAACGGTTGGCGTGGAAGGTGTCGGTGATCAGCGGATTGCCCATGATAAACCGCACTTGACGCCGGGTCATTCCGGGCTTCAACTGGTCTATCATGTCCTGCGTTACGACGTTGCCCTGCTGTATGTCGATCTTGTAGACCCCGGGAAACGAGCAACCGGCGAGTGCGAGCAGGCCTGCTAGGGTGAGGCTGTTCAGCAGGAGCTTGGTGTTTTGCATCGGTGGGAGACTTCCACTATCTTGGCTGGGCATTAAAAGCCCGATCATACCTGCATTAAGGGAAGCTGCGAAAGCCGCATTCCTCGAGAAAGCTGACCATGGTTGAAAACAACGAACTGCGTAAAGCCGGCCTGAAGGTGACCTTGCCTCGGGTCAAGATCCTCCAGATGCTCGACTCCACCGAGCAGCGCCACATGAGCGCAGAGGACGTTTACAAGGCCCTGATGGAAGCCGGCGAAGACGTCGGTCTGGCCACCGTCTACCGGGTCCTGACCCAGTTCGAGGCGGCGGGCCTGGTGGTGCGCCACAACTTCGATGGCGGCCATGCCGTGTTCGAGCTGGCCGATAGCGGTCACCACGACCATATGGTGTGTGTGGATACCGGTGAAGTGATCGAGTTCTTCGATCCCGAAATCGAGAAGCGCCAGAAGGAGATCGTCAAGGAGCGTGGCTTCGACCTGGTCGACCACAACCTGGTGCTCTACGTGCGCAAGCGGAAGTAAGTGCGACTCCTGTGAAAAAGGCGACCTCCGGGTCGCCTTTCTCGTTTTGGGCAGGATCAGCCCTGGGCGCTGGTCACCATCTTGCGGGCGTGCGCCAGGGACTCCTCGGTAAGGTCGACGCCGCCCAGCATCCGCGCGATCTCCTCGATGCGCGGTGCCTCCCGCAGCTTGGCAACTGCCGTGCGGGTTTCTTCGGTGCCGCGTTCCTTGTGCACGAACAGGTGGTGATGACCCTGTGCGGCGACTTGCGGCAGGTGGGTGACGGTAAGCACCTGGCCACGCTCGCCGAGGCGGCGCAGCAACTGGCCCACCACCTCGGCGGTGGGGCCGCCGATGCCTACGTCCACTTCGTCGAAGACCAGGGTGGGGACGCGTGAGGTCTGCGCGGTGATGACCTGGATGGCCAGGCTGATGCGTGACAGTTCGCCGCCCGAGGCGACCTTGGCGAGGGCCTTGAGGGGCTGGCCGGGGTTGGCACTGACAAGGAATTCCACCTGTTCCAGGCCGTACTGCTGCGGTTCCTGCGCCTGGCTGGTCTGCAGTTGAATGCTGAAGCGCCCGCCGGGCATGCCCAGGCGTTGCATTTCTACCTGTACCGAGCCGGCCAGTCGGTCGGCGGCCTCGCTGCGCAGCCTGCTCAGCTCCGCGGCTTTTTCATGGTAATGGCGCTCATAGGCGGCCAGCTCCTCGGCCAGGCGCTCGGCGGCCTCGTCGTCGGCATTCAGCGCCTCCAGTTCGTCCAGCAGCTTCTGTTGCAGCTCGGCCAGGTCGCTCGGCTGGACCCGGTGTTTGCGCGCCAGGGTATAGATGGTGTCGAGGCGCTCTTCCAGTGCCTGCTGGCGCTCCGGGTCGGCGTCGAAGTGGTCGAGGAAGCGGTTCAGCTCGCCCACGGCTTCTTCCACCTGGATCTGCGCGCTGGACAGCAGATTGACCGCTTCGGCCAGGGTGCCGGGCTGGGTGTGGAAGGCGGTAATGCGGTTGAGGCTGGCGGTCAGGGCGCTGAGTACGTTGCCGGCATCGCTTTCACTGCACATGTCGATGACCTGGCGGCAGGCGGCCAGCAGGCTTTCCGCATTGGTCAGGTTCTTGTGTTCCAGCTCCAGTCGTTCCAGTTCGTTCTCGCCCAGGGCGAGGTTTTCGAGTTCGTCCAGCTGGTAGCTCAGCAGCTGATGGCGGGCACGCTGCTCGTCGCCTGCGCGGGATAGGCGCTCCAGTTCCTGGCGGGTCTGCCGCCAGCGCTGGGCGGCCAGTTGCACCTGTCGGGCGAGTTCGCTGGCGCCGGCGAACTCATCAAGCAGGCGTCGATGGGTGTCGGCCTTGAGCAGTGACTGATGCTCGTGCTGGCTGTGGATATCGATCAGCAGTTCACCCAGGGTCTTGAGGTCACTCTGGGGGCAGGGGCTGCCATTTATATAGGCGCGGGTACGGCCCTCGGCGGTGATGACGCGGCGCAGGATGCAGGGACCGTCGTTGTCCAGGTCGCGCTCGGCCAGCCAGGCGCGGGCTTCGGGAATGTCCGCCACGTCGAAGCTGGCGAGGATGTCCGCCTTGTCGGCGCCGGGGCGCACCGCGCCGCTGTCGGCACGGTCGCCCAGGGTCAGGCCGAGGGCGTCGAGCATGATCGACTTGCCGGCCCCGGTTTCGCCGGTGATCACGGACATACCGGCTTCGAGTTCCAGGTCCAGGTGTTCGACGATGGCGTAGTTGTGGATCGACAGGTGTACCAGCATGGTGCGACTCCCGCGCTGAGTTGGCTGTGTATTTATACAGTGTTTGTTTTCTGGCTGACAATCGCCCCTCCCCCTTGAAGCGACAAAATGGCGACCCCATATAGGCGGACATATCAGCGGGTCTTTCCCGCAGCTGTCTTTTATGAGGAGGAAGGCATGGCCGACGAACAGACCCTGGATACCCAGACCCCCGAAGCGAATTCCGCTGCTGAAACCGCGTCCGGCGAAGACCTCGCCACTCGCGTGCAGGTGCTGGAAGAGCAACTGGCCGCGGCCCAGGATCAGTCGCTGCGTGTTGCCGCTGAGCTGCAGAATGTGCGCCGTCGTGCCGAGCAGGATGTGGAGAAGGCGCACAAGTTCGCCCTGGAGAAATTCGCCAACGACCTGCTGCCGATCGTCGACAGCCTGGAGCGTGGCCTGGAATTGACCAGCGCCGACGATGAATCGATCAAGCCGGTGCGTGAAGGCATGGAACTGACCCTCAAGTTGTTCCACGACACCCTCAAGCGCTACCAGCTGGAAGCCGTGGACCCGCACGGTGCGCCCTTCAATCCGGAGCACCACCAGGCCATGGCCATGCAGGAAAGCGCCCATGTCGAGCCGGGCAGCGTGCTCAAGGTGTTCCAGAAGGGCTACCTGCTCCACGGTCGCCTGCTGCGCCCCGCCATGGTGGTGGTCAGCAAGGCGCCGAGCGAAACGCCGCCGTCGATTGACGAGAAGGCTTGAAATTCGCCCTCGGGCCCCCATCTGTTAGTTCAAGCGTTTATGTGCTGCCGCGGCTCGTGAAGCAGGGCCGCGGAGAATCCAAAGTTTCGGGAGAGAGAATATGGGCAAAATCATTGGTATCGACCTGGGGACCACCAACTCCTGCGTGGCCATCCTGGAGAACGGCAACGTCAAGGTGATCGAGAACGCCGAAGGCGCTCGTACCACGCCGTCCATCATCGCTTACACCAACGATGGCGAGACCCTGGTGGGCCAGTCCGCCAAGCGTCAGGCGGTGACCAACCCGCAGAACACCCTGTACGCCGTGAAGCGCCTGATCGGTCGCCGCTTCGAAGAAGACGTCGTGCAGAAAGACATCAAGATGGTTCCCTACAAGATCGCCAAGGCTGACAACGGTGACGCCTGGGTGGAAGTGAAGGGCCAGAAGATGGCGCCGCCGCAGATTTCCGCGGAAGTGCTGAAGAAGATGAAGAAGACCGCCGAAGACTACCTCGGCGAGCCGGTGACCGAAGCGGTGATCACCGTTCCGGCCTACTTCAACGACAGCCAGCGCCAGGCTACCAAGGACGCCGGCCGCATCGCCGGCCTGGACGTCAAGCGCATCATCAACGAGCCGACCGCGGCTGCCCTGGCCTATGGCATGGACAAGGCCAAGGGCGACCACACCGTGATCGTCTATGACCTGGGTGGCGGTACCTTCGACGTGTCGGTGATCGAGATCGCCGAAGTCGACGGCGAGCACCAGTTCGAAGTGCTGGCCACCAACGGTGACACCTTCCTGGGTGGTGAGGACTTCGACCTGCGCCTGATCGACTACCTCGTCGACGAATTCAAGAAGGAATCCGGCATGGACCTCAAGGGCGACCCCCTGGCCATGCAGCGCCTGAAGGAAGCCGCCGAGAAGGCCAAGATCGAGCTGTCCTCCAGCCAGCAGACCGACGTCAACCTGCCGTACATCACCGCAGACCAGACCGGTCCGAAGCACCTGAACGTGAAGATTTCCCGCGCCAAGCTGGAAGCCCTGGTGGAAGATCTGGTCGCTCGCACCATCGAGCCGTGCCGCATCGCCCTGAAGGACGCCGGCCTGGACGTGTCCGACATCCAGGAAGTGATCCTGGTCGGCGGCCAGACCCGCATGCCGCTGGTGCAGAAGCAGGTGGCCGACTTCTTCGGCAAGGAGCCGCGCAAGGACGTGAACCCGGACGAAGCCGTCGCCATCGGTGCCGCCATCCAGGGCGCCGTACTGGCCGGTGACGTGAAGGACGTGCTGCTGCTCGACGTCTCCCCGCTGACCCTGGGTATCGAGACCCTGGGTGGCGTGATGACTGCGCTGATCGAGAAGAACACCACCATTCCGACCAAGAAGTCCCAGGTGTTCTCCACCGCTGACGACAACCAGTCCGCCGTGACCATTCACGTGCTGCAGGGTGAGCGCAAGCAGGCCGCGCAGAACAAGTCCCTGGGCAAGTTCGACCTGGCCGAGATCCCGCCGGCTCCGCGTGGCGTGCCGCAGATCGAAGTGACCTTCGACATCGACGCCAACGGCATCCTGCACGTTGGTGCGAAGGACAAGGCCACCGGCAAGCAGCAGTCCATCGTGATCAAGGCCAACTCCGGCCTGTCCGAGGAAGAGATCCAGCAGATGGTGCGCGACGCCGAGGCCAACGCCGAGGAAGACCGCAAGTTCGAGGAGCTGGCCGCTGCCCGCAACCAGGGTGATGCGCTGGTTCACGCCACTCGCAAGATGATCACCGAGGCTGGCGACAAGGCCACCGCCGAGGAGAAGGCTGCCATCGAGAAGGCGCTGGGCGAGCTGGAAGTCGCTGTGAAGGGTGACGACAAGGCCGAGATCGAGGCCAAGATGAACGCCCTGTCCCAGGCTTCCACCCCGCTGGCGCAGAAGATGTACGCCGACCAGGCTCAGGCCGGTGAGCAGCCGCAGGGCGCCACCGCGGACAAGGCTTCCGACGATGCCGTCGATGCCGAGTTCGAAGAGGTCAAGGAAAACAAGTAAGTGTCACGCTTGCTTCCGCTCCAGCGTGCGAGGTCGAGCGCCTCGCACGCCTGAACCGCCGCGCGGGAGCTTGCTCCCGCGTTGGCGTGTCTGGGGTGGGTGAATTCGAGAGTGCAGGAAATCATGTCAAAACGTGACTTTTACGAAATCCTTGGTGTCGAGCGCGGCGCCAGCGAGGCTGAGCTGAAGAAAGCCTATCGCCGTCTGGCGATGAAGCACCATCCGGATCGCAATCCGGGGGACAAGGCGTCCGAAGAGAAATTCAAGGAGGCCAACGAGGCCTACGAAGTGCTGTCCGACGCCAGCAAGCGCGCCGCCTACGACCAGTACGGCCATGCCGGGGTCGACCCGCAGATGGGTGGCGGTGCCGGTGCCGGCTTTGGCGGCGCCAGCTTCTCCGACATCTTCGGCGACGTGTTCAGCGACTTCTTCGGTGGTCAGCGTGGCGGCCAGCGCGGTGGTCCGCAGCGCGGCAGCGACCTGCGCTACACCCTGGAACTGGACCTGGAAGAAGCGGTGCGTGGTACGACGGTCACCATCCGCGTTCCGACTCTGGTCAACTGCAAGACCTGCGACGGCTCGGGTGCGAAGAAAGGGACCAGCCCGGTCACTTGTACCACCTGCGGCGGTATCGGCCAGGTGCGTATGCAGCAGGGCTTCTTCTCGGTGCAGCAGACCTGCCCGCGTTGCCACGGCAGCGGCAAGATGATCAGTGACCCCTGTGGCAGCTGCCATGGCCAGGGGCGCGTGGAAGAGCAAAAGACCCTGTCGGTGAAGGTGCCGGCCGGTGTCGATACCGGCGACCGCATCCGCCTGTCCGGCGAGGGCGAGGCCGGCGTTCTGGGTGGCCCGCCCGGCGACCTCTATGTAGTGGTCAACGTGCGCGAGCACCCGATCTTCCAGCGCGATGGCAAGCACCTCTACTGCGAAGTGCCGATCAGCTTCGCCGATGCGGCGCTCGGCGGCGAACTGGAAGTGCCGACGCTGGACGGCCGGGTCAAGTTGAAGATTCCGGAGGCGACCCAGACCGGCAAACTGTTCCGTCTGCGCGGCAAGGGCGTGGCTCCGGTGCGGGGCGGCGGCGCGGGAGACCTGATGTGCCGGGTGGTGGTGGAAACGCCAGTCAACCTGGACAAGCGCCAGCGCGAACTGCTCGACGAGTTCCGCAAGACGCTGCAGAGCGACGGTTCCCATTCTCCCAAGGCCAGCACCTGGTTCGAGGGCATGAAGCGCTTCTTCGGCGATCTCTAATCGGTAAGCTGGAAGCTGGAAGCTGGAGGCCTGAGGCGCTCCGGCTTGCTCTTCCGGCTTCGGGCTTCCAGCTTGGAGCTTTAATTTATGCGACGTATTGCTGTGATGGGCGCCGCCGGGCGCATGGGTAAGAACCTGATCGAGGCGGTGCAGCAGGCGCCGGGCGCCGGTCTGACCGCTGCCATCGATCGTCCGGATAGCACCCTGGTCGGCGCCGATGCCGGTGAGCTGGCGGCCCTGGGTCGCATCGGCGTGCCGCTGTCCGGTGATCTGGCCAAGGTGGTCGACGAGTTCGATGTGCTGATCGACTTCACTCATCCCTCGGTGACCCTGAAAAACCTGGAAGTCTGCCGTCAGGCCGGCAAGGCGATGGTGGTCGGTACCACCGGTTTCTCCGCCGAAGAGAAGGTGCTGCTGGCGAATGCGGCCAGGGAAATTCCGATCGTCTTCGCCGCCAACTTCAGCGTCGGAGTGAATCTTTGCCTGAAGCTGTTGGACACCGCGGCGCGCGTGCTGGGTGACGAAGTGGACATCGAGATCATCGAAGCCCATCACCGCCACAAGGTGGACGCGCCGTCCGGGACTGCCCTGCGCATGGGGGAGGTGGTCGCCGACGCCCTGGGGCGCGACCTGTCCAAGGTGGCGGTATACGGCCGGGAAGGCCAGACGGGCGCCCGTGCCCGCGAGACCATCGGCTTCGCCACCGTGCGCGCAGGTGACGTGGTGGGCGATCACACCGTCTTGTTTGCTGCAGAGGGCGAGCGCGTGGAGATCACCCACAAGGCCTCCAGTCGCATGACCTTTGCTCGCGGCGCGGTCCGCGCGGCTCTCTGGCTCGACGGCCAGGAAGCGGGACTCTACGACATGCAGGATGTACTGGGTTTGCGTTGATGTGCAGATCAGGATGTCTTTCGGGTGGACCGAAATGACGCATTCCTGTAAACTGCAGCTTTAGTGTGTCCACTAAAAGTTACGCAGAAATGGCTCAGATAAGAAAGCGGGGTGACGGTATCAACGTCATCCCGCTTTTTTACAACCTGCGTTTGCTTCAGCCTTGATCTACGGGAGGTCTTCTTGACTAAGCCAGCCATACTCGCGCTTGCCGACGGCAGCATTTTTCGCGGCGAAGCCATTGGGGCCGATGGCCATACCATCGGCGAGGTGGTGTTCAACACCGCCATGACCGGCTATCAGGAAATCCTTACCGATCCTTCCTATGCCCAGCAAATCGTTACCCTGACCTATCCGCACATCGGCAACACCGGCACCACGCCGGAAGACGCCGAGGCCAACCGCGTATGGGCCGCCGGCCTGATCATTCGCGACCTGCCGCTGCTGGCCAGCAACTGGCGTAACAAACAGTCGCTGCCGGATTACCTGAAAGAACACGGCACCGTCGCCATCGCCGGTATCGATACCCGCCGCCTGACCCGCATCCTGCGCGAGAAAGGCTCGCAGAATGGCTGCATCCTCGCGGGTGACGACGCCACTGAAGAGAAGGCGCTGGAACTGGCGCGCAGCTTCCCTGGCCTGAAGGGCATGGACCTGGCCAAGGTGGTGTCCTGTGAGGAGCGCTACGAATGGCGTTCCGGCACGTGGAACCTGGAAACCGACAGCCATCCGGAAATCGCCGCAAGCGATCTGCCCCACCATGTGGTGGCCTATGACTTCGGCGTCAAGGTGAACATCCTGCGCATGCTGGTGGCCCGCGGCTGCCGCCTGACCGTGGTACCGGCGCAGACCCCGGCCAGCGAAGTGCTGGCGCTGAACCCGGACGGCATCTTCCTCTCCAACGGCCCTGGCGATCCCGAACCGTGCGACTACGCCATCCAGGCCATCCGCGAATTCCTCGACACCGAGATTCCGGTCTTCGGCATCTGCCTCGGTCACCAGCTGCTGGCCCTGGCCTCCGGCGCCAAGACCGTGAAGATGGGCCATGGTCACCATGGTGCCAACCACCCGGTGCAGGACCTGGATTCCAGCGTGGTGATGATCACCAGCCAGAACCACGGTTTCGCTGTGGACGAGTCGACCCTGCCGAGCAACCTGCGCGCCACCCACAAGTCGCTGTTCGACGGCACCCTGCAGGGCATCGAGCGTACCGACAAGGTCGCCTTCAGCTTCCAGGGCCACCCGGAAGCCAGCCCCGGCCCGCACGACGTGGCGCCGCTGTTCGATCGCTTCATCTCGGCCATGGCCGAGCGTCGCTGAGACCGCTGAAGGGGCTTGCGTAGATGATGCCGACCCTCGGGATCACCGACCTCTGGACCTATGTCCTGGGTACGCTGTTCATCGTCCTGCTGCCGGGGCCGAACTCGCTGTTCGTGCTCGCCACCGCCGCCCAGCGCGGCGTGGGCGCCGGTTACCGGGCGGCCAGCGCGGTGTTCCTCGGCGATGCGATCCTGATGCTGCTGTCGGCGCTGGGGATCGCCTCGTTGCTCAAGGCCGAGCCGATGCTGTTCCTCGGCCTGAAGTACGTCGGCGCTGCCTACCTGTTCTATCTGGGTGTCGGCATGCTCCGGGGTGGCTGGCAGAAGCTGCGCCAGCCGGTCGAGCAGGCTGTCCCGGCGAAGGACCTGGATGTCAACCAGCCGTTCCGCAAGGCGCTGCTGCTGAGCCTGTCCAACCCCAAGGCGATCCTCTTCTTCGTGTCCTTCTTCATCCAGTTCGTCGACCCGGCATACGCCTACCCCGGGCTGTCGTTCCTGGTGCTGGGCACGATCCTCGAAGTCATCAGCGCCATCTACCTGAGTTTCCTGATTTTTTCCGGTGTGCGCCTGGCGGCCTGGTTCCGCCGGCGGCAACGGCTGGCTGCCGGCGCCTCGAGCGGCGTCGGCGCCCTGTTTGTCGGCTTTGGCGTGAAGCTGGCCACCGCAACCCTGTCCTGATTATTGCAACGAGAGTCCCATGCCCAAGCGTACAGACATCAAGAGCATCCTGATCCTCGGTGCCGGCCCCATCGTGATCGGCCAGGCCTGCGAGTTCGACTACTCCGGCGCCCAGGCCTGCAAGGCCCTGAAGGAAGAAGGCTTCCGCGTCATCCTGGTGAACTCCAACCCGGCCACCATCATGACCGACCCGGCCATGGCAGACGCCACCTACATCGAGCCGATCAAGTGGGCCACCGTCGCCAAGATCATCGAGAAGGAGCGCCCTGACGCCCTGCTGCCCACCATGGGTGGCCAGACCGCGCTGAACTGCGCCCTGGACCTGGAGCGCCATGGCGTGCTGGCCAAGTTCGGCGTGGAAATGATCGGCGCCAATGCCGACACCATCGACAAGGCCGAGGACCGCTCGCGCTTCGACAAGGCGATGAAGTCCATCGGCCTGGCGTGCCCGCGCTCCGGCATCGCCCACAGCATGGAAGAATCCTACGGCGTCCTGGAAAAGGTCGGCTTCCCATGCATCATCCGTCCGTCCTTCACCATGGGCGGCACCGGCGGCGGTATCGCCTACAACCGTGAAGAGTTTGAAGAAATCTGTGCACGTGGTCTGGATCTGTCGCCGACCAATGAGCTGCTGATCGACGAATCCCTGATCGGCTGGAAGGAATACGAGATGGAGGTTGTCCGCGACAAGAAGGACAACTGCATCATCGTCTGCTCCATCGAGAACTTCGATCCGATGGGTGTGCACACCGGCGACTCCATCACCGTCGCTCCGGCCCAGACCCTGACCGACAAGGAATACCAGATCATGCGCAACGCCTCCCTGGCGGTGCTGCGTGAGATCGGTGTGGAAACCGGCGGTTCCAACGTGCAGTTCGGCATCTGCCCGAACACCGGCCGCATGGTCGTGATCGAGATGAACCCGCGCGTATCGCGCTCCTCGGCCCTGGCCTCCAAGGCCACCGGCTTCCCCATCGCCAAGATCGCCGCCAAGCTGGCCGTCGGCTACACCCTCGACGAGCTGCAGAACGACATTACCGGCGGCCGTACCCCGGCGTCGTTCGAGCCGGCCATCGACTACGTGGTGACCAAGGTTCCGCGCTTCGCCTTTGAGAAGTTCCCGAAGGCTGACGCCCGCCTGACCACCCAGATGAAGTCCGTGGGCGAGGTCATGGCCATCGGCCGTACCTTCCAGGAGTCCGTGCAGAAAGCCCTGCGCGGCCTGGAAGTGGGCGTTGCCGGCTTTGATCCCAAGCTCGACCTGAGCGACCCGGAAGCCGAAGGCACCCTGCGCCGCGAGCTGACCGTGCCGGGCGCCGAGCGTATCTGGTACGTGGCCGATGCCTTCCGCGCCGGCAAGACCGTCGAGCAGGTATTCGAACTGACCAAGATCGACGAGTGGTTCCTGGTGCAGATCGAGGATCTGGTCAAGGACGAGGAGAAGGTCAAGACCCTCGGCCTGTCCGGCATCGACGCCGACCTGATGCGCAAGCTCAAGCGCAAGGGCTTCTCCGACGCGCGCCTGGCCAAGCTGCTCGGCGTTACCGAGAAGAACCTGCGCAGCCACCGTCACAAGCTGAAGGTGCTGCCGGTCTACAAGCGCGTGGACACCTGCGCTGCCGAATTCGCCACCGACACCGCCTACATGTACTCGACCTACGAGGAAGAGTGCGAGGCCAACCCGTCGACCCGCGACAAGATCATGATCCTCGGCGGCGGCCCCAACCGTATCGGCCAGGGCATCGAGTTCGACTATTGCTGCGTGCATGCCGCGCTGGCCATGCGTGAAGACGGCTACGAGACCATCATGGTCAACTGCAACCCGGAAACCGTCTCCACCGACTACGACACCTCCGACCGCCTCTACTTCGAGCCGGTGACCCTGGAGGACGTGCTGGAAATCGTCCGCGTCGAGCAGCCCAAGGGCGTGATCGTCCAGTACGGCGGCCAGACCCCGCTGAAGCTCTGCCGCGCCCTGGAAGAGGCCGGTGTGCCGATCATCGGCACCAGCCCCGACGCCATCGACCGTGCCGAGGATCGTGAGCGCTTCCAGCAGATGGTGCAGCGCCTGAACCTGCGTCAGCCGGCCAACGCCACCGCGCGCAGTGAAGACGAAGCCCTGGCCCTGTCGAAGAGCATCGGCTACCCGATGGTGGTACGCCCGTCCTACGTGCTGGGCGGTCGCGCGATGGAAATCGTCTACCAGGAAGAAGAGCTCAAGCGCTACATGCGCGAGGCCGTGAAGGTTTCCAACGACAGCCCGGTGCTGCTGGACCGCTTCCTCAACTGCGCCATCGAAGTCGATATCGACGCGGTGTGCGACGGCGAGACCGTGGTGATCGGCGCCATCATGCAGCACATCGAACAGGCCGGGGTGCACTCCGGTGACTCCGCCTGCTCGCTGCCGCCGTACTCGCTGCCGAAGCACATCCAGGACGAGATCCGCGAGCAGGTCAAGAAAATGGCCCTGGAACTGGGCGTCGTCGGCCTGATGAACGTGCAGATGGCCGTGCAGGGCGAGGACATCTACGTGATCGAGGTGAACCCGCGCGCCTCCCGTACCGTGCCCTTCGTCTCCAAGTGCATCGGCGATTCCCTGGCCAAGGTGGCTGCCCGTGTCATGGCTGGCAAGACCCTGTCCGAGATCGGCTTCACCAAGGAAATCATCCCGCCGTTCTTCAGCGTGAAGGAAGCGGTGTTCCCCTTCGCCAAGTTCCCGGGGGTCGACCCCATCCTCGGCCCGGAAATGAAGTCCACCGGTGAGGTGATGGGCGTCGGCGACAGCTTCGGCGAAGCCTTCGCCAAGGCCCAGGTGGGCGCCAGTGAGATCCTGCCGAACTCCGGCACCGTGTTCATCAGTGTGCGCGAGGATGACAAACCGATGGTCACCCAGGTCGCCCGCGACCTGATCGAGCTGGGCTTCGAGGTCGTCGCCACCTCCGGCACCGCCAAGGTGATCGAGGCCGCCGGCCTGCCGGTTCGCCGTGTGAACAAGGTGACGGAAGGCCGTCCCCATGTCGTTGACATGATCAAGAACGATGAGGTTACCCTCATCATCAACACCACCGAGGGGCGTCAGTCCATTGCTGACTCCTACTCGATCCGTCGTAACGCCCTGCAGCACAAGATCTACTGCACCACCACCATCGCGGCTGGTCAGGCAATCTGTGAAGCGCTCAAGTTCGGTCCCGAGAAGACCGTGCGCCGTCTGCAGGATCTCCATGCAGGAATCAAGGCATGACCAAATTTCCGATGACCGTCCAGGGCGCTCGCGCCCTGGAAGACGAACTGAAACACCTGAAAGGCGTAATGCGCCCGCAGATCACCCAGGCCATCGCCGAAGCGCGTGAGCTGGGCGACCTGAAGGAAAACGCCGAATACCATGCCGCCCGCGAACAGCAGGGCATGGTTGAGGCGCGTATCCGGGATATCGAAGGACGCCTGCAGAACGCCCAGGTCATCGATGTCGCGTCGCTGCCCCATACCGGCAAGGTGATCTTTGGTGTGACCGTGGATATCGCCAACGTCGATACCGACGAAACCGTGACCTACCAGATCGTGGGTGACGACGAGGCGGATATCAAACAGGGCAAACTGTCGGTCAGCTCCCCCATTGCCCGCGCCCTGGTGGGCAAGGAAGAAGGGGACGTGGTGACGGTCAAGACTCCGAGCGGTGTCGTCGAGTACGAGATTGTCGAAGTCCGTCACGTCTGAGCGTTCGCCCTTCCGAGCCGGCACCATCGCCTGGCAGCTGGCCCAGACCTTCTGGGTCGGCGGCCTCTGGCTCCTGCATTTCGTCATGCTGCCTGCGCTGGAGCGCATAGGTCTGGCGCCGATGCTGGTGGAGGAGGTGGCCGGCGCGCTGCGGCCGCTGCTGGTGGCTTTTGCCGGTTTCTGTGCGCTGCTCCAGGCCCTGCTGCTGATCCAGCATGCAGGGCTTGTGCGTCTCTGGCGCGATGCGCGCGCGCAGTTGCTGGCCGCGGTGCTGGCCCTGGTGGTGGTATTCCTGCTGGTGCGTTTCCGGATGCCGGAGGCGCTGTTTTGGCTGAACTTCAGCTATTTGTTGCTGGCCTTCTGCGGCCTGCTGCTGGTGATCCAGCCCATGCCGGCGAAGCTGGCGGAGGGCAGGGCGCGCTGAGTGCGCGCCCTTGGCGGGAAGCTTAGAGGCCGCTGAAGCGGCTGATGTTGGACAAGTTGCGGTTCGGCTTGGGGTTGCGGCGATAGACCAGCGCCATCTTGCCGATGACTTGTACCAGCTCGCAGTTGCCAGTTGCGCAGAGTTCATCGATCAGTGCGCGGCGGTCGTCGCGCTCGGTGATGCGGAACTGGACCTTGATCAGTTCGTGATCGTTCAGCGCGCGCTCCAGTTCGGCCAGTACACCTTCGGTCAGGCCGTTTTCGGCGACCGTCAATACCGGTTTCAGATGATGACCGATAGATTTGTATTGCTTCTTGTGCTCCTGTGAGAGCGCCATAATCAGACCCCTGCGAAAAAAGGCTGCTAGTTTACCCGAGTGATTCCGGGGCGCACAGCCGAACACGAGGTATCCCGTGGCCCGTTCCAAGAGTAGCCAGCGTTGGCTGCAAAGACACATCGACGACCCTTACGTCAAAATGGCGCAGAAGGACGGTTACCGTTCCCGCGCCAGCTACAAGCTGCTCGAGATCCAGGAAAAGGACCGCATCCTGCGGCCCGGGATGACGGTGATCGACCTCGGCGCCGCACCGGGCGGCTGGTCCCAGGTCACCAGTCGGGTCATTGGCGACCGCGGCCGGCTGATCGCCTCCGACATCCTGGAAATGGATAGCATTCCGGATGTGACCTTCATCCAGGGCGATTTCACCGAAGATGCGGTCTTCCACCAGATCATCGAAGCGATCGGTGGCCAGCCGGTGGACCTTGTGATTTCCGATATGGCCCCCAATATGAGTGGGGTACGCTCCTCCGACCAGCCGCGCGCCATGTTCCTCTGCGAATTGGCGTTGGACCTGGCCGGGCAGGTGCTGCGTCCGGGGGGGGATTTCCTGATCAAGATCTTCCAGGGCGAAGGCTTCGACGTCTACCACAAGCAGGTACGTGAAAGATTCGACAAGGTGCAGATGCGCAAGCCGCTTTCGTCGCGTGACCGCTCCCGGGAGCAATACCTGCTCGCGCGCGGCTTCCGCGGGGAATAGACTGCAACGGGGACCTGACTCATGGGTCCCATCTGCAGGGCTGGATGCTGCAGGGAGACCGCAGGGTCTCATAAAGGGTTACAGACGGCGCCTGCCAGGGGTAGGGGTTGTGTAGTAAGTTAGGCCGGTTAACCACCAGCCGTCATGCGGGGTGCGCTCCAGGAAGGGGCCCGTTCCAGAGGGTAGCTAATTGAACGACATGGCAAAAAATCTGATCCTGTGGCTGATCATCGCCGCTGTGCTTGTCACGGTGATGAACAATTTCTCCAGCCCGAGCGAACCGCAGACCCTTAACTACTCGGAATTCATCGAGCAGGTTAAAGACGGCAAGGTCGAGCGCGTGACTGTCGATGGCTTCGTCATCACCGGCAAACGCAACGATGGCGAGTCCTTCAAGACCATTCGTCCGGCCATTCAGGACGGCGGCCTGATCGGCGACCTGATTGATAACAACGTGATCATCGAAGGCAAGCAGCCCGAGCAGCAGAGCATCTGGACCCAGTTGCTGGTTGCCAGCTTCCCGATCCTGGTGATCATTGCCGTCTTCATGTTCTTCATGCGCCAGATGCAGGGCGGCGGCGGTGGCCGCGGCGGCCCGATGAGCTTCGGCAAGAGCAAGGCGCGCCTGTTGTCGGAAGACCAGGTGAAGACCACTTTCGCCGACGTCGCCGGTTGCGACGAGGCCAAGGAGGAAGTCAGCGAACTGGTGGAATTCCTCCGCGATCCGGGCAAGTTCCAGCGCCTGGGGGGCCGCATCCCGCGCGGCGTGCTGATGGTCGGCCCACCCGGTACCGGTAAGACCCTGCTGGCCAAGGCCATCGCAGGCGAGGCCAAGGTACCTTTCTTCACCATCTCCGGTTCCGACTTCGTCGAAATGTTCGTCGGCGTGGGCGCGTCCCGGGTCCGCGACATGTTCGACCAGGCCAAGAAGCACGCGCCGTGCATCATCTTCATTGACGAGATTGACGCCGTTGGTCGCCATCGTGGCGCCGGCCTGGGCGGCGGTCACGATGAGCGCGAGCAGACTCTCAACCAGTTGCTGGTGGAGATGGACGGCTTCGAGATGAACGACGGCATCATCGTGATTGCCGCCACCAACCGTCCTGACGTGTTGGACCCGGCCCTGCTTCGTCCCGGCCGCTTCGACCGCCAGGTGGTCGTCGGCCTGCCGGATATCCGCGGCCGCGAGCAGATTCTCAAGGTGCACATGCGCAAGGTGCCCATGGGTGACGACGTCGACCCGGCGGTGATCGCGCGCGGTACCCCGGGCTTCTCCGGTGCCGACCTGGCCAACCTGGTAAACGAGGCTTCGCTCTTCGCCGCGCGCGTCAACAAGCGCCTGGTAGAGATGAAGGAGTTCGAGCTGGCCAAGGACAAGATCATGATGGGCGCCGAGCGCAAATCCATGGTCATGTCCGAGAAAGAGAAGCTCAATACTGCGTTCCACGAGGCGGGCCACGCCATCGTCGGTCGCCTGGTGCCCGAGCATGATCCGGTCTACAAGGTGTCGATCATTCCGCGCGGTCGCGCCTTGGGTGTGACCATGTTCCTCCCCGAGGAGGACCGCTACAGCCTGTCCAAGCGCGCACTGACCAGCCAGATCTGCTCGCTGTTCGGTGGCCGTATCGCCGAAGAGATGACGCTGGGTTTTGATGGTGTCACCACCGGTGCCTCCAACGACATCATGCGTGCCACCCAGATCGCCCGGAACATGGTGACCAAGTGGGGATTGTCCGAGAAACTCGGTCCGCTGATGTACGCCGAGGAGGAGGGCGAGGTGTTCCTGGGTCGCAGTGCGGGTGCCCAACACGCCAACGTCTCCGGTGAAACCGCGAAACTGATTGACCAGGAAGTTCGCCGCATCATCGACGAGTGCTACACCACCGCGAAGAACCTGCTGGTGGAGAACCGCGACAAGCTCGACATGATGGCCGAAGCACTGATGAAGTACGAAACCATCGACTCCGAGCAGATCGATGACATCATGGCCGGTCGCGCTGCTCGCGAACCGAAGGACTGGCAGGGCGGTTCCGGTACTTCCGGCACACCCGCCCCGCGTGAGGAAACGCCGCGTCCTGAAACTCCCATCGGTGGGCCTGCCGGCGAACACTAAGGCCTGTACATGAAGTCAGCGCAGTACCCGACCCGGTTGCCTTGTGGCAACCGGGTTCTTGATTTGGCCCAGCCCCATGTGATGGGCATTCTCAATGTCACCCCGGACTCCTTCTCCGATGGCGGCCGCTTCAGTGGGCGCGATGCCGCCCTGCGCCATGCTGCCGAGATGGTCGCCGCGGGCGCGACGCTGATCGATGTCGGCGGCGAGTCGACGCGGCCCGGTGCGCGTCCGGTCTCGCCCACCGAGGAGCTGGAGCGGGTCGCGCCGGTGGTCGAGGCCATTGCCCGCGAACTGGACGTGGTGATTTCTCTGGATACCTCCACGCCCGCGGTGATGCGCGAAGGCGCGCGCCTCGGCGCCGGGATGATCAACGACGTGCGCGCCCTGCGTCGCGATGGGGCGCTGGACGCGGCGGCCGATACCGGTCTTGCGGTTTGCCTCATGCATATGCTCGGCGAGCCGGGCAACATGCAGCAGGACCCGCGCTACGACGACGTCGTGCGTGAGGTGCGGGATTTCCTCGCTGAGCGCATGCAGGCCTGCCTGGGGGCGGGCGTCAAGGCCGACCGGATCGTCCTGGACCCGGGCTTTGGTTTCGCCAAGAACCTGGCCCACAACCTCAGCCTGTTCAAGCACATGGAGGCGCTGCACGAGCTGGGGCGCCCGCTGCTGGTCGGGGTTTCTCGCAAAAGCATGATAGGTCAGGCGCTCGGACGGGAAGTCCATGAGCGCCTGTACGGCAGTGTCGCCCTGGCCGCCCTCGCGGTGGCCAAGGGTGCCTGCATCCTGCGCGTACACGATGTCGCCGAAACCGCCGACGCCGTACGCATGATCGCCGCAGTACAAGCGGCGGAATAAGACAACACGGAGCATTTCATGAGCAGAAAGTATTTTGGTACCGACGGTATTCGCGGACGCGTTGGTCATTTCCCGATTACTCCGGACTTCATGCTCAAGCTCGGCTGGGCCGCCGGCATGGCGTTCCGCAAGCAAGGCAAGTGCCGCATCCTGATCGGCAAGGACACGCGGATTTCCGGCTACATGTTCGAGTCTGCCCTCGAGGCGGGTCTGCTGGCCGCCGGCGCCGATGTGATGCTGCTCGGACCCATGCCCACCCCGGCCATCGCCTACCTGACCCGCACCTTCCTGGCTGATGCGGGTATCGTCATCAGTGCATCCCACAACCCCCACCACGACAACGGCATCAAGTTCTTCTCCGGTCAGGGCACCAAACTCTCGGACGAAGTGGAGCTGATGATCGAGGAACTGCTCGACCAGCCGATGACGGTGGTGGAGTCCGAGCAGTTGGGCAAGGTCACCCGCATCAACGACGCCGCAGGGCGCTATATCGAATTCTGCAAGAGCACCACCCCCATTAGTACCGACTTCGCCGGTCTGAAGCTGGTGGTGGACTGCGCCCATGGCGCCACTTACCGGGTGGCTCCGAGCGTGTTCCGCGAGCTGGGTGCCCAGGTAAGCGTGCTGGCGGCACAGCCTAACGGCCTCAACATCAACGATGACTGTGGCTCCACCCATATGGCCGGCCTGCAGGCAGCGGTAGTCGCGCAGCATGCCGACATCGGCATCGCCTTCGACGGCGATGGTGACCGCGTGCTGATGGTCGACCACACCGGCGCCGTGGTGGACGGCGACGAGCTGATCTATCTCATCGCCCGCGATCTCCACGGCCGCGGCAAGCTGAGCGGCGGTGTGGTTGGCACCCTGATGAGCAACCTTGGCCTGGAGTTGGCGCTGAAGGACTTGGAAATCCCCTTCGTGCGCGCCAAGGTTGGCGACCGCTACGTGATGAGCGAGCTGCAGACCAATGGATGGACCTTGGGCGGCGAGAACTCCGGTCATATCGTCTGCAGCCATTTCACCACGACAGGCGACGCCATCGTTGCCGCCCTGCAGGTGCTGCTCGCTCTGCAGCGCAGCGGTCGGTCCCTGGCCGAGGCGCGTCAGGGAATGCGCAAGTGCCCGCAGGTACTGATCAACGTGCGCTATTCCGGTAGTGATGTAGACCCGGTCAGCCATCCCGTGGTCAAGGATGCTTCTGCCCGTGTCACGGAGCAGATGGCGGGCCGTGGCCGCGTCCTCCTGCGCAAGTCCGGCACCGAGCCGCTGGTTCGCGTGATGGTCGAGGGCGACGATGAAAATCTGGTCCGTGGTTACGCGGAAGAGCTGGCTCAGGTCGTGAAAGAGGTATGTGCTTGATTTCTCTTGCTAGTTGGAAATCTCTTGGGTAATATCTGCGCCCACTTTGATCGACGAGATAAAGCATGCGCCGACCTCTGGTAGCCGGTAACTGGAAAATGCACGGTACCCGCGCCAGCGTCGCAGAGCTGATCAACGGCTTGCGCCATTTGGTCTTGCCTGCTGGGGTTGAAGTTGCGGTCATGCCGCCAAGTCTGTTCATCGACCAGGTTGTTCAAGGCCTGGCTGGCAATTCGATTGTCGTTGGTGCGCAGGATTGTGCGGTAGAGTCGGTGCAGGGAGCCCTCACCGGAGAGATCGCGGCAAGCCAGTTGGTGGATGCAGGTTGCAAGCTGGTCCTGGTCGGTCATTCGGAGCGTCGCCTGATTCTGGGCGAAGGCGATGAAGTCGTGAGTCGCAAGTTCGCGGCTGCTCAATCCTGTGGTCTGGTGCCGGTACTTTGTGTCGGTGAGACCCGGGAGCAGCGCGAAGCCGGCAAGACGCTCGAAGTGGTCGGGCGTCAGCTGGGAAGTGTGATCGAAGAGCTTGGTGTGGGCGCATTTGCGCAAGCGGTAATTGCCTACGAGCCGGTATGGGCCATAGGTACGGGGCTGACAGCCTCGCCGCAACAGGCGCAGGAAGTTCACGCGGCGATTCGTTCGCAATTGTCGGCCGAGAATGCCGATATTGCTCGCGGCGTACGGATTCTGTACGGCGGCAGTGTGAAGGCGGCCAGTGCGGCCGACTTGTTCGGCATGCCGGATATCGATGGGGGGCTTGTTGGTGGCGCCTCCCTGAATGCGGATGAGTTCGGTGCGATCTGTCGCGCCGCAGGAAGCTGACGAGATGCTGGAAACTGTCGTGATTGTGGTTCACCTGGTGGTGGCCCTGGGTGTAGTAGGCCTGGTGCTGGTCCAGCAGGGTAAAGGTGCGGATGCTGGCGCCTCCTTCGGTGCCGGTGCTTCGGCAACCGTATTCGGAAGCCAAGGTTCCGCTACCTTTCTGAGTAGAGTTACTGGTATACTCGCCGCGGTTTTTTTCATTACCAGCCTGGGCTTAGCGTTCTTCGCTAAGGAAAAGGCTGAAGCGCTGAGCAAGGTTGGCCTGCCGGATCCGGCGGCTCTCGAAGTTCAGCCGAGCAAGCCGGCAGCTGACGATGTGCCGGTGCTTGAAGAGCAGAAGCCAGCTACCCAGTCGGGTGATGTGCCGCAGGCTCCAGAGCAGAAGTAAGGCAAGTTTTGCCGAGGTGGTGGAATTGGTAGACACGCTACCTTGAGGTGGTAGTGGCCATAGGCTGTAGGGGTTCGAGTCCCCTCCTCGGTACCATATGAAGAGATGCCCGCAGCAATGCGGGCTTTCTTTTTCGCGGGATGTTCGGTTGACCATGCAAGGTGCTGGCCGTATACTTTCGCACCAGCTTTGACGCGGGGTGGAGCAGTCTGGTAGCTCGTCGGGCTCATAACCCGAAGGTCGTTGGTTCAAATCCAGCCCCCGCAACCAGTAGTCGCGAAGCCCCTTTTTAGGGGCTTTTTGCTAGCTGGACAGTTGACCTCCGATCACAGATCAGGCGGTTTTTGAAGGGATGGGCGTTTCGCCCATTTTTTATTTGCACAGCATGCGAGAGGCGATCAGGTGTCGAGCAAGCTAGAACAGTTGCAGGCCTTGTTGGCCCCGGTAGTCGAAGCGCTCGGTTATCAGTGCTGGGGCATCGAGTTCCTGTCCCAAGGGCGGCATTCACTGCTGCGGATCTATATCGATCACGAGAACGGCATCCTGGTCGACGACTGCGAGAAGGTCAGCCGGCAGATCAGTGGTGTTCTCGATGTCGAGGACCCGATCAGCAGCGAGTACACCCTCGAAGTATCGTCCCCGGGCATGGATCGTCCGTTGTTTACCCTTGAGCAGTTCGCGGCCCATGCCGGTGAGCTGGTCAAGATCAAGCTGCGTTCGCCTTTCGAGGGACGACGCAATTTTCAGGGGCTTCTCCGCGGGGTGGAGGAGCAGGACGTGGTGGTTCTCATCGAAGACCGCGAATTCCTCCTGCCGATCGAACTGATCGACAAGGCCAACATCATTCCCCGTTTTGACTGAGACGCGGATCCCGCGGATCCAATGGATTGCGAAAGGCGAGGCGTACGATGAGCAAAGAAGTACTGCTGGTTGTTGAGTCGGTATCCAATGAAAAGGGTGTACCGGCTGGCGTGATTTTCGAGGCGCTGGAGCTGGCCCTGGCCACTGCCACCAAGAAGCGTTATGAAGACGAAGTCGACCTGCGTGTGGCGATCAACCGCCACAATGGCAACTACGACACCTTCCGTCGCTGGACTGTGGTCGAAGAAGAGGATTTCGAGGATCCGGCTATCCAACTGACCCTCGACCAGGCCCAGGCGCGTGACGAGAACGCCAAGATCGGCGACGTCATTGAAGAAAAGATCGAGTCCATCGAGTTCGGCCGCATCGCTGCCCAGACCGCCAAGCAGGTCATCGTGCAGAAAGTGCGCGAGGCCGAGCGCGCGCAGGTGGTCGAAGCCTACCGCGAGAAGCTGGGCGATATCATTTCCGGCACCGTGAAGAAGGTCACCCGCGACAATGTGATCGTCGACCTGGGCAACAACGCCGAAGCCTTGCTGGCCCGTGAAGACATCATTGCGCGCGAGACTTTCCGCGTCGGTGCCCGCGTGCGCGCCCTGCTGAAGGAAATCCGCACCGAGAACCGCGGTCCGCAGCTGATCCTTTCGCGTACCGCGCCGCAGATGTTGATCGAACTGTTCCGCATCGAAGTGCCCGAGATCGCCGAAGAGCTGATCGAAGTAATGGCCGCCTCCCGTGATCCGGGCTCGCGCGCCAAGATCGCCGTTCGCTCCAAGGACAAGCGCATCGACCCGCAGGGCGCCTGCATCGGTATGCGTGGCTCCCGCGTCCAGGCCGTTTCCGGTGAGCTGGGTGGCGAACGCGTCGACATCGTCCTGTGGGACGACAACGCCGCGCAGTTCGTGATCAATGCCATGGCCCCGGCCGAAGTGGTGGCGATCATCGTCGACGAGGATGCCCATGCAATGGACATCGCCGTAGGCGAAGACAACCTGGCCCAGGCCATCGGTCGTGGTGGCCAGAACGTGCGCCTGGCCAGCCAGCTGACCGGCTGGACCCTGAACGTGATGACCGAAGCGGATATCCAGGCCAAACAGCAGGCCGAGACCGGCGGCATCCTGCGCGCCTTCGTCGAAGAGCTGGAGGTGGATGAAGAGTTGGCCCAGGTACTGGTTGAAGAAGGTTTCACCAGCCTGGAAGAAATCGCCTACGTGCCCATGGAAGAGATGCTCAACATCGATGGGTTCGACGAGGACATCGTCAACGAGCTGCGTGCGCGTGCGAAGGATCGCCTGCTGACCAAGGCTATCGCGACCGAAGAGAAGCTGGCGGATGCCCAGCCTGCCGACGACCTGCTTTCCCTGGAAGGCATGGACAAGGACCTGGCTGTTGAACTCGCCGTACGTGGCGTTATTAACCGCGAAGACCTGGCCGAGCAGTCGATCGACGACCTGCTCGACATCGACGGCATGGACGAAGAGCGTGCCGGCAAGCTGATCATGGCCGCCCGAGCCCACTGGTTCGAGTAAGTTTCGCGGCCTGAGGAGAGAAGTGCATGACGCAAGTCACGGTGAAAGAACTGGCCCAAGTGGTCGATACACCGGTGGAGCGCCTGCTGCTGCAGATGCGCGAGGCGGGATTGCCGCACACCAGCGCCGAGCAGGTTGTGACTGACAATGAGAAGCAGGCCCTGCTGGCCCATCTCAAGAGCAGCCACGGCGAACGCCTGGAAGAGCCGCGCAAGATTACTCTGCAGCGCAAGACCACAACCACGTTGCGGGTTGCCGGCAGCAAGACCATCAGCGTCGAAGTACGCAAGAAGAAAACCTACGTCAAGCGTAGCCCCGACGAGATCGAGGCCGAGCGCCAGCGCGAACTCGAAGAGCAGCGTGCGGCGGAAGAAGCCGCTCGCCTGAAGGTTGAGGAAGAGGCTCGCCAGCGCACCGAAGAGGCTGCCCGTCGTGAAGCGGAAGCACGCGCCAAGGAAACCGCCGAGGCCGCCAAGGTCGAAGCAGGTGCCCAGGTTGTCGACGCCGTGGCTGCCGCTCCGGCTGCTGCGCCTGCTGCGGCTCCGGTAGCGGCAGCGGCAGCGGCTGCTGCCCCTGGTGCTGCCACTGCCGTTGGCGCCGAGCGCAAGAAGGAAGAGCCGCGTCGCCCCGAGCGTGCCCGCGACGAAGACGAGCGCCGCGATCGCAAGCATGCGCAGCACCGTCCTTCGCTGAAAGAGAAGGAAAAGGCACCGGCTCCCCGTGTTGCCCCGCGCAGCACCGAGGAAGAGAGCGATTCCTTCCGTCGCGGTGGCCGAGGCGGCAAGTCCAAGCTGAAGAAGCGTAACCAGCACGGGTTCCAGAGCCCGACAGGACCCATTGTGCGTGAAGTCAGCATTGGCGAGACCATCACCGTGGCCGAACTGGCCGCCCAGATGGCGGTCAAGGGCGCCGAAGTCGTCAAGTTCATGTTCAAGATGGGCACCCCGGTGACCATCAACCAGGTGCTCGATCGTGAGACCGCCCAACTCATTGCCGAAGAGTTTGGCCACAAGGTCAAGCTGGTCAACGAGAACGCCCTGGAAGACCAACTGGCCGAATCCCTGAGATTCGAGGGCGAGGCCCTGACCCGTGCGCCGGTCGTGACTGTCATGGGTCACGTCGACCATGGCAAGACCTCCCTGCTCGACTACATCCGTCGTACCAAGGTGGCCAGCGGCGAAGCGGGTGGCATCACCCAGCACATCGGCGCCTACCACGTGGAAACCGATCGCGGCATGGTGACCTTCCTGGATACCCCCGGCCACGCGGCGTTCACCGCCATGCGTGCCCGCGGTGCCAAGGCCACCGACATCGTCATCCTGGTGGTGGCGGCCGACGACGGCGTGATGCCGCAGACCGAAGAAGCCGTGCAGCACGCGAAAGCGGCTGGCGTGCCGATCGTGGTCGCGGTGAACAAGATCGACAAGCCGGAAGCCGACCTGGACCGGATCAAGAACGATCTGGCCGCTCGTGACGTGATTCCGGAAGAGTGGGGCGGCGATACCCAGTTCGTACCCGTGTCGGCCAAGGTCGGCACCGGTGTCGACGACCTGTTGGAAGCCGTGCTGTTGCAAGCCGAGGTACTGGAACTCACCGCGACCCCGTCGGCCCCGGGCCGTGGCGTGGTGGTCGAGTCCCGCCTGGACAAGGGCCGTGGCCCGGTGGCCACCGTGCTGGTTCAGGACGGTACCCTGCGTCAGGGCGACATGATCCTTTGCGGTGTCAACTACGGTCGCGTCCGCGCCATGCTCGACGAGAACGGCAAGCCGGTGAAAGAAGCTGGCCCGTCCATCCCGGTCGAGATCCTCGGCCTGGACGGTACGCCGGACGCCGGTGACGACCTGACCGTGGTCGCCGACGAGAAGAAAGCCCGCGAAGTCGCCCTGTTCCGTCAAGGCAAGTTCCGCGAAGTCAAGCTGGCCCGCCAGCAGTCCGCCAAGCTGGAGAACATCTTCGAAAGCATGGGCCAGGACGAGAAGAAGACCCTCAACATCGTTCTCAAGTCCGATGTGCGTGGTTCTCTCGAGGCTCTGCAGGGCGCGCTGTCGGATCTCGGCAACGAGGAAGTGCAGGTTCGCGTGGTCGGTGGCGGTGTCGGTGGTATCACCGAGAGCGACGCCAACCTGGCGCTGGCGTCCAACGCCGTGCTGTTCGGCTTCAACGTGCGTGCCGATGCCGGCGCGCGCAAGATCGTCGAGCAGGAAGGCCTCGACCTGCGCTACTACAACATCATCTACGACATCATCGAAGACGTTAAGAAAGCACTGTCCGGCATGCTGGGCAGCGAAGTCCGGGAGAACATCCTGGGTATCGCCGAGGTGCGTGACGTGTTCCGTTCGCCGAAGTTCGGTGCGATCGCCGGCTGCATGGTTACCGAGGGTCTGGTACACCGCAACCGCCCGATCCGCGTACTGCGCGACGACGTGGTGATCTTCGAGGGCGAGCTGGAGTCCCTGCGCCGCTTCAAGGACGACGTTGCCGAAGTCCGTGCCGGCATGGAGTGCGGTATCGGCGTGAAGAGCTACAACGACGTCAAGGTCGGCGACAAGATCGAAGTCTTCGAGAAAGTCCAGGTGGCGCGCACGCTGTAAGTGCCGCGCTAGCCACAAGCCGGGAGCCAGGAGCTGGAAGCCAACGCTTTCCACTCCTGGCTTTCGGCTTTTAGCGTTCATGAGTGAAACGAAATGGCTAAAGATTACAGCCGTACCCAACGCATCGGCGATCAGATGCAGCGCGAGCTGGCCCTGCTGATCCAACGCGAGATCAAGGACCCGCGACTGGGCCTGGTGACCATCACCGCGGTGGACGTGAGCCGCGACCTGTCCCACGCCAAGGTGTTCATCACCGTGATGGGCCAGGACGACAATGCCGAGAAGATCCAGTTGAACCTCGACATCCTCAAGGAAGCCGCCGGTTTTCTGCGCATGCAACTGGGCAAGGCGATGAAGCTGCGCAGCGTGCCGCAGCTGCACTTCAACTACGACGCCAGCATTCGCCGCGGCGCGGAGCTGTCGGCGCTGATCGAGCGTGCCGTTGCGGAAGACCGCAAGCACCAGGGCAGCGACGAGGAGTGATGGCGTGGCCCAGGTAAAACGTATCCGCCGCAATGTCAGCGGTGTGCTGATCCTCGACAAGCCGCGCGGCATGAGCTCCAACGCCGCGTTGCAGAAGGTGCGCTGGCTGCTCAACGCCGAGAAGGCCGGCCACACCGGCAGCCTCGATCCCCTGGCTACCGGCGTGCTGCCGCTGTGTTTCGGCGAGGCGACCAAGTTCTCCCAGTACCTGCTGGATGCCGACAAGGGTTACGAGACCCTGGCCCAACTGGGCGTTACCACCTCCACCGGCGATGCCGAGGGCGAGGTGGTCGAGCGCCGCGAGGTGACCGTTGGTCGCCAGGACATCGAAGCGTTGCTGCCGCGTTTTCGTGGCGAAATCAAGCAGATACCGCCGATGTACTCCGCCCTCAAGAAGGATGGGCAGCCTCTCTACAAGCTGGCCCGGGCTGGCGAAGTAGTGGAGCGCGAGGCGCGTTCTGTTACTATTGCGCGCCTGGATTTGCTGGCCTGTGAAAACTCCCAGGCAAGACTGGCCGTAGCCTGCAGCAAGGGCACCTATATCCGCACCCTGGTCGAGGACCTCGGCCAGGCCCTGGGATGCGGTGCCCATGTGGCGGAGCTGCGTCGGACCCAGGCGGGCCCCTTCGTTCTGGCCCAGGCGATCAGCCTGGAGACCCTGGAGAAGGCCCACGCCGAAGGCGGCAACGAGGCACTGGACCAGTTCCTCCTGCCGGTCGACAGCGGACTGGAACACTGGCCGCAGGTCCAGCTGAGCGAGCACAGCGCCTATTACTGGCTTCACGGCCAGCCGGTGCGTGCTCCGGAAGCGCCGAAGTTCGGCATGATGCGAGTGCAGGATCATACCGGTCGCTTTATCGGTATCGGTGAAGTGAGCGATGACGGGCGCATAGCGCCGCGTCGACTGATTCGGTCGGAATGACCGATCCGAGGATGGCTGTTAATAGGCACGGTCACTCCTCTTCTTTGAACACGGGGCGCAGGTCCCGGCCTATTACTCTCAGAGGAAGCCCAACATGGCACTGAGCGTTGCTGAAAAAGCCCAGATCGTTAACGAGTACAAGCAAGCTGAAGGCGATACCGGTTCCCCGGAAGTGCAGGTTGCCCTGCTGACCGCCAACATCAACAAGCTGCAGGATCACTTCAAGGCCAACGGCAAGGACCACCACTCCCGTCGTGGTCTGATCCGCATGGTTAACCAGCGCCGCAAGCTGCTGGACTACCTGAAGGGTAAGGACACCACTCGTTACAGCGCCCTGATCGGTCGTCTGGGTCTGCGTCGCTAAGCGACTCAGATGAGCTGGAAGCTGGAAAACCGGAAGCTGGACATCGTTCCAGCTTTCGGCTTTCCAGCTTCTGGTTTTTTAAGGGATTGAAACGGGTCCGACTCCCGCCACTTCCACGATTTCCCCCAAGGCAACACAGAGAAGGAAAACACCGTGAACCCGGTAATCAAGAAATTCCAGTTCGGTCAATCGACCGTCACCCTCGAGACTGGCCGTATTGCCCGTCAAGCCTCCGGTGCCGTTCTGGTCACCGTCGATGAAGACGTCACCGTACTGGTGACCGTGGTCGGCGCCAAGCAGGCCGATCCGGGCAAGGGCTTCTTCCCGCTGTCCGTTCATTACCAAGAGAAAACCTACGCTGCTGGCCGCATCCCCGGTGGTTTCTTCAAGCGTGAAGGCCGTCCTTCCGAGAAGGAAACCCTGACCTCGCGCCTGATCGACCGTCCGATCCGCCCGCTGTTCCCGGAAGGCTTCCTGAACGAAGTGCAGGTCATCTGCACCGTGGTTTCCACCAACAAGAAGACCGATCCGGACATCGCTTCCATGATCGGTACTTCGGCCGCCCTGGCCATCTCCGGCATTCCCTTCGCCGGCCCGATCGGCGCTGCTCGCGTGGCCTACCACGAAGAGACCGGCTACCTGCTGAACCCCAACTACGAACAGCTCAAGGCTTCGAGCCTGGACATGGTGGTTGCCGGTACTCAGGACGCGGTGCTGATGGTTGAATCCGAAGCCCAGGAGCTGACCGAAGACCAGATGCTGGGCGCCGTGCTGTTCGCCCACCAGGAATTCCAGGCCGTGATCAACGCCGTCAAGGAATTCGCTGCCGAAGCAGGCAAGCCGACCTGGAACTGGTCCGCCCCGGCCGAGAACACCGCCCTGCTCGGCGCCATCAAGGCCGAGTTCGGCGAGGCCATCTCCCAGGCCTACACCATCACCATCAAGCAGGACCGCTACAACCGCCTGGACGAGCTGCGTGACCAGGTCATCGCCCGCTTCGCTGGCGAGGAAGCCGGCCAGTTCCCGACTGGTGAAGTGAAGGACGCCTTTGGCCTGCTGGAATACCGCACCGTTCGCGAGAACATCGTCAACGGCAAGCCGCGTATCGACGGCCGCGACACCCGCACCGTGCGTCCGCTGAAGATCGAAGTCGGCGTGCTCGGCAAGACCCACGGTTCCGCCCTGTTCACCCGCGGCGAAACCCAGGCCCTGGTGGTTGCCACCCTCGGCACCGCCCGCGATGCCCAGCTGCTGGACACCCTGGAAGGCGAGCGCAAGGACGCCTTCATGCTGCATTACAACTTCCCGCCCTTCTCGGTCGGTGAGTGCGGCCGCATGGGCAGCGCCGGTCGCCGCGAAATCGGCCACGGCCGCCTGGCCCGTCGTGGCGTTTCCGCCATGCTGCCGAAGGGCGACGAGTTCCCCTACACCATCCGCGTGGTGTCGGAGATCACCGAGTCCAACGGTTCCAGCTCCATGGCTTCCGTCTGCGGCGCCTCCCTGGCCCTGATGGACGCCGGCGTGCCGATGAAGGCGCCGGTCGCCGGTATCGCCATGGGTCTGGTGAAGGAAGGTGACAAGTTCGCCGTCCTGACCGACATCCTGGGCGACGAAGACCACCTGGGCGACATGGACTTCAAGGTTGCCGGTACCGCCAAGGGCGTGACCGCGCTGCAGATGGACATCAAGATCAACGGCATCACCGAAGAGATCATGGAAATCGCCCTGGAGCAGGCTCTGGAAGCGCGCCTGAACATCCTCGGCCAGATGAACCAGGTGATCTCCCAGTCCCGCAGCGAGCTGTCGGCCAACGCACCGACCATGATCGCGATGAAGATCGACACCGACAAGATCCGCGACGTCATCGGCAAGGGCGGCGCGACCATCCGTTCGATCTGCGAAGAAACCAAGGCCTCCATCGACATCGAAGACGATGGCAGCGTGAAGATCTTCGGCGAGACCAAGGAAGCCGCTGAAGCCGCCAAGCAGCGCGTGCTGGGCATCACCGCCGAAGCCGAGATCGGCAAGGTGTACGTGGGCAAGGTCGAGCGCATCGTCGACTTCGGCGCCTTCGTCAACATCCTGCCGGGCAAGGACGGTCTGGTGCACATCTCGCAAATCAGCGACAAGCGCATCGACAAGGTCACCGACGTGCTGCAGGAAGGCCAGGAAGTCAAAGTCCTGGTTCTGGACGTCGACAACCGCGGTCGTATCAAGCTGTCGATGAAAGACGTGGAAGCCGCTGAGGCTTCCGGCGTTTGATGATCGCCAGTCGATAGAAGAGAGGGCCCCTTGCGGGCCCTCTTTTTTTGCCCGGAGAATGGCGAACCGCCATCAAGCCTGGGACAGTCATGGACAAGACGCTCTGCCAGTACCACCCCGCACAACCCGCGACCTGGCACTGCGTGCCCTGTCAGCGCCATTTCGGCGACTGCTGCATACCGCTCAACGCGGATGCACCCGACGATAACCCGGTCTGCCCGCTGTGCCGCAGCCAGCTCACCTTCCTCGGTGCCGCCAATACCGCCCAGCCATTCTGGGAGCGCCTGCCGCAATTCTTCGCTTACGGTCTGCAGGCCAGCCCGCTGGCCTTCAGTGCCCTGCTGGCCCTGGCCGGACTGTTCATGCCGCGCTCGGTGTTCCTCTGGATCACCTTGCTGAGTGTGGTGACCAAGTACTTCCACAGCGTGATCGAGGCCAGCAGCGAGGGCCAGCGCGAGGCGCCGAGCCTGCTCGACGCCTTCGGCGGGGAAGGCTTCTCGTTGTTCTTCAAGCAGATGCTGGTATTCGCCGTTGCCCTTGTCGCGCTCTGGCTGGCCGCGGACTTCAACAGCGAAACCCTCTTCTGGGTGGTGAACATCGCCATCGTCCTGCTGCTGCCGGCCAGCATCATCCGGTTGGCCCTGAGCCAGGAGCTGGGCGCGGCACTCAGCGCAGACCAGGTGGGCGAGGTGATCAGGGCCATGGGCTGGCGTTACCTGATCCTCTGCGCCTTTCTCTTCATCCTCTGGCAGTCCCCCGGCTATGTCGCCTGGATGCTCTCGAACGGCCTGCCCAAGGTGGTGGTGATGCCGATCGCGACTTTCCTCTTCGGCTACTTCGGCGTGGTGATGTGCAGCATGATGGGCTATGCCGTTTTCCAGTATCAGGGGGCCCTGGGCTTCGCCATCGCCGAGGAGGGTGCCCAACAGGGGGTGCCGGAGGAGGAGTGGCGCCGCCGCAAGGCCCTGGCCGAAGCGGAGATCCGACTCAAGGAGGGCCAGGGCGAGGGTGCCCTGGAAACCCTCGGCAAGGCGCTGGAGCGTACCCCCTCGGACCTGCGCCTGAACGAGCGTCTCCATCAATTGCTCCATGGCCTGGGCGCCCGTGATCGATGCCTGAGCCACCTGGACCGTTACCTGCCTCTGGCGGCCGGCCAGAACCCGGCCCTGGCCGCTACCGCCTTGCTCAACGGGCGCCAGCTCAAGGCTGACTATCTGCCCGCCGACCCCCTGGTCTGCGAGCAGGTGGCGGCAGCCCTGCTGGATCGCCACAAGGTGCGCGAGGGCTTGAGCCTGCTGCGTAACCTGCACCAACGCTTCCCCGACTACCCGCACATTCCCCGCGCCTACCTGCTGGCCGCCCGCGGATTCGCCGAGGGCCTCGGGCAACTGGAGCCGGCGCAAAAGCTGCTGGCCTATATCCGCGCGCGTTACCCGGCCTCGCCGTTGCTGGATCAGGTCAGTGCCCTGGAGGGCACCATCGCCCGGTTGAGCAATGCGGTGCGCTGAACCCGTTTTTGTCGTGCAGTCTGCAAGGCCGCTGGGAGGGCGAACTTGCAGACTGCAAGCAGGCGGCCTTCAGTGCTTGATTTCATGTTTCTGTTTTCATTGGTTTTTTCTGTACTTCGGAAGCTGGCACAGGGCTTGCGACGTTCCTTGTGAGGCTGCAGCCAGGAGCTTGCTGCAGACGTTCCGAAAAAGAGAGGAGACCTACCTCATGAAACAGTCTTTCACCAAGTGGACTTTTGCCGCTGTCACTGCTGCCGCCCTGAGCCTGCCGTTCGCGACTGGCGTCTATGCAGAAACCAGCGGTCACACGATGCTGGCAGCCAGCGAGACCATGCAGAAAGCCGAAGATGCGGTCTCCGACACCTGGATCACCAGCAAGGTCAAATCCAAATTCCTGGCCGACAAGAACCTCAGCGGCATGGATATCAAAGTCGAGACCAACCAGGGCGTGGTGGCGCTGTCTGGTGAGGTGAAGTCCAATGCCGAGCGCGAACTCGCCATCGAGACCGCCAAGAAGATCAAGGGTGTCACTGCGGTGTCCGCTGACGGCCTGACGTCCGCCGACTAAGCCTTCGCCCTGCACGGAAGAACGAAGGCCCCGCAATTGCGGGGCCTTTTCATGCATGGCGACTCAGCGCGCCAAGTGCTGCTGGTAGACCGCCAACTGGCGGGTCTGCTCGGCGTCCGGGAAGGCACGGCGCAGGTATTGAACGAGTTCGCCTACACCGCGCAGGTCCCGGCGCTGGCCCAGCAGCTTGGCCAGTTGCAGCGTCAGTCCAGGGAGCTGAGGCGGTGCCGGGTTCGCCTGGCTGAGACGACGCCAGGGCAACAGGGCACGGGAGCTGTCGCCGGCCTTGAGCAGGTGCTGCAGCAGGTGCAGGAGCACGGTCGGGTGCTGCAGCAGGCGCTGCTGCGGGTCGGCGGCGTCGTCGGCCAGCTTTTGCAGCAGTGGCAGGGTGGTGGCCGGATCCGGCAGGCTGAACAGCTGTTTCAGCACGGCGGCCAGCAGCGCCTTGTCCTGGCGACTCTTGGCCAGCGGGTAGAGGCGCTCCAGCAAGGCTGGTCGGCCGGGGTAACGTTGCAAAAGGTCAAGCCCGCGGGCAGCGGCCTGATCCAGGGCGAAGCGGCCGATCAGTTGGTCCAGTGCCGCCAGTTCTCGTTTGAACGGGGCGTCCGGGTCTTCCTTGTTCAGGTACGCCTCGTCCACCCTGAGGACGCCTGAAAGCCGTAGCAGCCAGGTGGCCAGGAAGCCGAAGGCGAGGCCGCCAAGGTGCGCGTAGTAGTTCACATGGTCATCGGCCAGCAGGACGCCATACAACTCCTTGGCGAGCCACGCGGGGAATATCCACAGGGCGGGGGCCTTGAAGTAGCCGATCAGCGGGCCGAGCCAGTAGAAGAACCTGATCCTGCGCAGTCCATAGACGCCGATGGTCATGCCCATCAGCCCCGAGACTGCGCCCGAGGCGCCGATACCCGCGACCCAGGCCGGGTCCAGGGCCCACCAGAGCAGGTGCGAGGCGAGGCCGCTCGCGAGGTAAAGGCCGAGGTAGACCCAGCGCCCCAAGGCCGCTTCCAGGGCGAAGCCGCAGATGAACAGGAAGATCATGTTGCCCAGCAGATGATCGAAGCTGCCGTGCAGGAACATGGCGCCGAACAGCCCCTGGAGACTGAACTTGTTGGGTATGAAACCGAAGCGCTGGGCACTGATCCGGTCTCGTGCCGCTTCTGCATGCTGCCGTGCCTGCTGCCAGGCGGGGTCAGCCTGGAAGGCTGGGGCGCGGTGCAGCCAGTCCTCGAATTCCAGGTCGCGGAGAATCACGCTTGCCAGGTCCTGGCGACGCATGGCGTCCACCGCCCGGCGCTGGTCGGCGTCGAGCTTTTCCCTCGCCGTCAGGTGGTCGATGAACAGGGCGCGCTCGCGATTGAGCAAGCCGCCGTCCAGATAGAGCTGCCGGGCTTGTTCGGTGCGCTCCTGGTCGCCGCCCTGGTAGACGATGTAGATCAGGGTGTTGAGCAGGATCAGCAGCAGGGTGATGACCGGCGGCCGCCGCCAGTCCAGGGGTTGGTCGGCGGGGAGGATGATCATGATGCGCGACTCAGTTGCGCTTGCTGTCGAATTGGCGGAGGCGACCACCGACGAATTTGAGGGAGTGGTCCATGCCGTTGCCGGGGCCGTAGACCCATTCCGCCACCTGCAGCTCCTGGCGTCCGCTGGTGGTTTCCGAGTAGCCGATGAAACTGCGGGCGAAGAGGCAAGCGAGGACTTGCATGGGGGCGGGCATCCATTCCGTATGGGAAGGCGCAGAGCCTAGCACTCCGCCCGAGCGGCTGTCAGTTGCCGCGTTTGCTGTCGATGCTACGCAGACGATTGCCCTCGAAGCGGAGGAACTGGTACATGCCGTTGCGCGGCCCATAGACCCATTCTTCGACGCGCACTTCGATGCGCTGGTAGTACTCGTCCGTCACTTCCCGGTAGCCCAGATCGCTACGGCTGACCGGTTCGCCGCATTTTTCCAGCACTTCGCTGCTGGTGTCATCGAGGCTGATCAGGTTGCTGTTGCAGCGCAGGGTGGAGGACGCCTGGGCGTTGCCCAGCGCCAGCATCAGGGACAGGCAGAGGAGGGTGGGAAGTTTCACGGGGTTGTCCGGGGACGCAGGAAGTGCCTACAGCCTACACCCGGTGCCGGAGGCCGTCAGCGGCTGCGCTTGGTCTCGATGCGTACCAGCCGGTTACCCTCGAAGGTGAGGATGCTGAGCATGCCGTTGTTGGGCCCGTAGACCCATTCCTCGATGGTGAATTCGCGTGAGTCGTAATAGCCCCCGGTGTAGCCCACCAGGTCGCGCTGGACCGGCTCGCCGCACTTCTGCAGGACCTCGAAGGTACGGTCGCCAATGCTGATCAGCTTGCTGCCGCAGCGCATGGTATCGGCCCCGGCCGGGGTGGCCAGGGCGAGTGCCAGCAGGGCGAGCGGCAGCGTGCGCATGGGGTCTCCTACTCGCTGTCCAGGTGCAGCGGAGTAATCACCTCTCCGGCCTGGTTGGGCTCCACCATGCTGACGTCCAGCAGGAAGATGCGGTCGTCGGCAAGGCCCCCGCGGTCGACCAGATAGTCCTTGATGCTGGCGGCGCGGGCCTGGCCCAGTTGCCGCAGCAACAGGTCGCTCTGGGCCCAGGAGGCGAGAACCGCTTCGCGGAGCTTGGCCGCGCGCTGCTCGCTTTCCAGATCTTGCCACTCCGGTGGCGGCTGTTGCTTCAGGCGGGTGCGGTAGATGCCTTCCAGCATAGGCGCTTTCTCGTCGTCCGGGACCTCGATCTGGCCGGCTTCGGCCGGCACCTTGTCACCCCGGCGCTGGGCGATCTTGTAGTAGGTGCTCTGGTATTCCCGTGCAAGGCGTTGCTCGGCCAGCGGCGGGCCGTCGGCGGCCTTGGCGCTGGCGCCTTCCACTTCCAGGCGCAGGGCCGGGCGTTGCTTCAGCGCTTCGGCCAGGGTGTCCAGGGCTTTCTGTGCCTCGGCATCGAGCTCGCTGCTGCCAGCCTGGAAGGGCACCTGGCCAAGGTCTTCACTGCTGCCGCCCACCAGGCCGGCAACGAAGTTGAAGGGCGCCTGCACGGCACGCAACACCAGGTTGCGCAGGGTCTGCCAGACGATCGGGGCGACGCTGAACTGCGGGTCGTTGAGGTTGCCGGCCACCGGCAGCTGGATATCGATCTTGCCTTCAGTGTCCTTGAGCAGCGCCACCGCCAGGCGCACCGGCAGGTCCACCGCGTCGGGGCTGGTTACCTGTTCGCCGAGCTGCAATTGCTCGAGTACCAGGTGGTTCTCCGCCTTCAACTGGCCCTTTTCGATCTGGTAGTGCAGGTCCAGGTTCAGCCGGCCCTTGCGGATGCGATAACCGGCGAACTTGCCCGAGTAGGGCGTCAGGGTGGTCAGCTCGACACGCTTGAAGCTGGTGGCGATGTCGAGGCTGTCCAGCGGGTCGAAGGGGTTCAGGCTGCCCTTGATGGTCACCGGCGCATAGCGGTCCACCTTGCCGTTCACCGCGACCTTGGCCGGCTTGGGATTGCGGTTGTCGAGGGTGCCGATCTCGCCATTGAGCTGCTGGATGGCGGTGGCGAAGTTCGGTGTCAGGCTGAAGTCGGCGAAGTTGGCCGATCCATCTTTGATCTCGATGCCGCCTATGCGGATGCCCAGGGGCTTGCCGGCAGGTTCGGCGCTGCCGTTCGCGGCGGGCTGGGCATTGGCGGCGGCCGGAGCGTCGGCTGCAGCCTGCTTGATCACCAGGTCGTTGGCGTTGGTGGTCAGGTCCTCATTGATGATGAAGCGTGCATAGGGCTGGTTCAGGCTCACCTTGTCGATGCTCAGGCTGTCGCCGTGCTGGTAGTTGAGGCCATCGACCAGCAGTTGCTGCCATTTGACGAAATCGCGCTCCTTGAGGGTATCCAGGGTGTGCATCTGGTTGACCAGGGCGCGGCCGGTAATGCCCAGGGCCAGCGGTTCGGTGCTCTTGAGCTCGACGCTGAGATCGCTGTCGAGCATGCCGCTGCGCAGTTCCAGGCGCACGAAGGGGCTGAGATAAGCCTGGGCGACACGCAGGTCGATATCACGGGTCTGTACCTGCAGCTTGGCGGTGGTTGGCTTGAGCTGGACCTGGCCAACCGCCTGCACCTTGCCCTGCTTGCCGAGGCCGGTGTCCAGGCTGAGGTTGAAGGGGGATTCGCCGCGGCTGTCGAAGTCCTTGAGGTCCAGGTCAAGCGGGCCCAGTTCGAGCTGCACCGGATCCTTGGGGACCCGATCGGCCAGGTGCACCTTGTAGCCGCGCAGTTGGGTCTCACGCAGCTTGACCGCCCAGGGGCTGGACGGTTCGGCCTTGGCTTCGGCCTGTTCGCTGGCCGGCTTCTCCTCGGCCTTTGGGGCGGGTTTGGCTTCGCTGGCGAAGAGCTTCTGCCAGTCCAGTTGGCCGTCGGCCTCGCGGGCGGCCCAGGTTTCCAGGTTCTGGCTGCGGACCTTGCCGATCACCACTTCCTGCTTGGCCAGGTCCAGCGAGCTGTCGCTGATTTCCAGCGTTTCGAGGTTGACCAGGGGGCGATTGTCCGGTGCCTTGATGGCGAATGGGGCGACCTTGATCCAGATCTTCTCCAGGTTGAGCTGGGTGCCCTTGGCCAGGTTCAGCCGGTAGTCGGTGGCCAGGCTCATCACACCCTTGTCCAGGACCAGGGGCACGGCATCGCGGACGTAGGGCCAGAAGGCTTTCATCTTGCCATCGGTGATCTTCAACTGGCCGCTGGAAGCGAGTGGCACCAGGCTGATCTGCCCCTGCCAGTCAATGCGCCCGCCGTAGGGACCGGTCGCCACCAGGGACATCTCGGCATTGTCGTCCGGTAGCGTGCTGAGGTTGCGCAATTCCAGGTTCAGGGAGTCGTAGACGAACTCGATGGGCTCGCTGGGGCGCAGGTCCTCGAAGTGCAGACCGCCTTCGTTCAGCTTGATGCGCTCGATGCGCAGGGGAAAGGGCTCGCCCGCCGGCTCTTCCGGCTTGGGCTCACTGGCGGGCAGCTTGAACAGTTGGGTGAGGTTGAGGGTACCGTCCTTGGCGAACAGCACCTCGGTGGTGGACTTGTCCAGTTCCACATCCGCCAGGTGCAGGGCGCCGGACCAGAGGCTGTCCAGTTCAAGGTTGGCGTAGAGCCGCTCGAATCCCACCTGCGAGGCCTTGTCGTCGCCGATGCGCAGGCCCCAGAGGGTCAGCTCCAGGCTGAAGGGGTTGAGCTGGATGCGCTCCAGCCGCGCCGGCACCGTGGCGTACTGCGCCAGTTGCTGGTTGGCGACACGCAGGGCGATTCCCGGAATGATCAGAAAGCCAAGCAGGCTGTACAGCGCTACGACGATCAGCAGGGCGTAGGCGGCCCGTTTCAATCCTTTGTACATGAGGCGTCAACTATCCCGGCAAAGAGTGCCTTGGATTATGGCACGGCCTCGGGGTTCCGCCCTGATGGCTGCATCTCGTTACGGCGCGGCTTTCAGAGCTGCAGGACCAGGGTCTTGAGCGGTGGGCGCGCATCCTGGGAGGGGAAGTCGGCAGCGGGCGCCAGTTGCTGGCAGTCACGCACCGGCCGACCCAGTTTGCTGGCGCAACGCAGCACCTGCTCGCGCCAATCTTCCATGGCCACCTTGGCCAGGTTGTTGTTGCACACCAGCACGCCGCCTTCGGCGGTCGCCAGCAGGGCCGGCTTGAGCAGGCTCTGGTAGTCGCGCAAGAGGTCCACGGTGCCGAAGGCGCTCTTGGCCCAGGCCGGCGGATCGAGGAACACCAGGTCGAACTGGCGCTGTTCCAGGCGCGGGTAGCTGGGCAGCTTCTGGCCGTGGCGGCGGGCGATGGGCTGTCCGGCCAACTGGCGGATCGCGGGGAAGTAGTCGGACTGCACGAAGTGCATGGGGGCCAGTTCCGGGTTCAATGCACCGTTCTCGCGGCCGACCGCCAGGTTGCCCTCGGCGAAGTCCAGGTTCCACACCTCGCTGGCGCCGCCAGCGGCGGCACACAGGCCAACGCCGCAGGTGTAGGCGAAGAGGTTGAGCACCGACTTGCCGGCACTGTTGGCCTTCACCCAGCCGCGAGCGTTGCGCAGGTCGAGGAAGAGCAGCGGGTCCTGGCCGGGGTGTCGGCCGCGCACCCGGTAGTTCAGGCCCCATTCGTGGCCCACCAGGTCTTCCAGGGCCGCTGGCTCGGCCTGATAGACCGGGTCGCGGCGATCGATACGCGAGTTGCCCTGGGAGCGATCGTTGTAGACCAGCATCAGCTCTTGTCCGAGGAATTCGCCCACCGTCGCGGCCAGTGCCAGCAGAGCCTCGCGCTCCAGCGTCTGGTGGAAGCTCTGCACCATCAGTTGTGGGCCGTAGCGATCGACGGTCAGGCCGGGCGCGCCTTCCTGGCTGCCATGGAACAGCCGATAGCAGTCGGTACCCTGGCCATGGAGTTCGGCCAGCAGTGCCTGGCGGTTATCGAGAGCGGCGCGCAGCGCCTGGTGGAGAACGGAGGACATGCGCGGCGTCTCGCAAAAAGGGGCGCGCAGTTTAACAAAGGGAGAAGGGGCGGAGCCTTCGTAGGGTGGAAATCGCAACGCGATTTCCACCAGTGGGAGGCGAGTTCTGCTTGAAGGCCGTCTGGTGGACAGAAAAGCGCTGTCCACTCTACGGAGCGGAGTCCCGGGATAGGCGCTCAGCGTGGCGCCAGTCCCATGCGGCGGCGTGCACGATGAACGGCACCATTACGCATGGCCCAGCGCAGCAGCGGCGCCATTCGCCAGACCCAGGTGCGCACAAAGCGGCGCTGCCAGGGGCGATGCTGGAGGCCGAGTGTGGCGCCGGCCCATTCCGGCAGCAGGTCGATCCCGGCCTGCATCATCAACAGGCCGAATGGCTTGGTCATGGCGCTGGGGGCGGGGGCGGCGAGGAGGACGCGTACCACTTCCAGGCAGCGCGCGTCGCAGAACAGCTGTGGGCGCATGGCCTCGAGGTAGTCCGCCACTTCCTGGCGGGACTTCGGCACGTCGCGGGCGCCCAGGCGTTCGGCCACGAGGGCGATCTCGGCGTAGTAGCGGTCCTGATCTTCGCCGGAAAGGTGCGGGTTGAGGTAGCGCAGGTGAGCCTTGAGAAAACAGCTGACCTCGGCAACGTGGACCCAAGTCAACAGGTCGGGGTCGCTGGCAGCGTAATGGCGGCCGTCGGGGGCGATGCCGACCACCTGCTGGTGGATGCTGCGCACCCTTTCGATCAGCCAGTCGGCGTCCTTGCGGGTACCGTAGGTGGTGCCGGAAATGAACTGGCCGGTGCGGCGCAGGCGGCCGAGCATGTCCTTGCGGAAATTGGAGTGGTCCCAGACGCCGGCCAGGGCCAGCGGGTGCAGCATCTGCAGCAGCAGGGCACTGATGCCGCCGATCATCATCGAGGTGAAGTCGCCGTGGACCCTCCAGGTCACCGAGTCCGGGCCGAACAGCCCGGGATCGCCCTTGGGGTTTTCGAAGTCGAGCTGGCCGAGGGCGAGGCCGGTTAGTCCGATGATCTGGCGTTCGATACGGCGACGGATGAATTCCATGGGCAAGCGTCAAGCTTCAAGCCCCAAGCGGCAAGTGGGGCACTTGCAGCTTGCCGCTTGAAGCTTGCGACTCCTTTACTGGTTGAGGCGTTTGTCGATCAGGTTCTGCACCACCGACGGGTCGGCCAGGGTGGAGGTGTCACCGAGGTTGTCCAACTCGTTGCAGGCGATCTTGCGCAGGATGCGCCGCATGATCTTGCCCGAGCGGGTCTTGGGCAGGCCCGGGGCCCACTGGATCAACTCGGGCTTGGCGAAGCTGCCGATTTCCTTGCTGACCAGGGCGAGCAGTTCCTTTCTCAGTTCTTCAGTGGGCTCCAGGCCCGTCATTGGTGTGACGAAGGCATAAATGCCCTGGCCCTTGAGGTCATGGGGATAGCCCACCACCGCGGCCTCGGCCACGGCGTCGTGCAGCACCAGGGCGCTTTCCACTTCGGCGGTGCCGATGCGGTGCCCGGAGACGTTGATCACGTCGTCGACGCGGCCTGTGATCCAGTAGTAACCGTCCTCGTCGCGGCGCGCGCCGTCGCCGGTGAAGTAGTAGCCGGGGTAAGCGGAGAAGTAGGTATCGATCATCCGCTTGTGGTCACCGTAGACGCTGCGGATCTGGCTCGGCCAACTGGCCTTGATCGCCAGCACCCCTGAACCCGCGCCCTCGATTTCCTTGCCTTTCTCATCCAGCAGCACCGGCTGCACGCCGAAGAAGGGGCGGGTCGCCGAACCGGGCTTGAGGGTGGTGGCGCCGGGCAGCGGAGTGATGAGGATGCTGCCGGTCTCGGTCTGCCACCAGGTATCGACTATGGGGCAGCGCTTGTCGCCCACGACGTTGTAGTACCACTCCCAGGCTTCCGGGTTGATCGGTTCGCCGACGCTGCCGAGCAGGCGCAGGCTGGCGCGGGAGGTGTTCTTCACCGGGGACTCGCCCTCGCGCATCAGGGCGCGGATGGCGGTGGGGGCGGTGTAGAAGATGTTCACCTGGTGCTTGTCGATCACCTGCCAGAAGCGCGAGGCATCCGGGTAGTTGGGCACGCCTTCGAACATCAGGGTGGTGGCCGCATTGGCCAGCGGGCCGTAGACGATGTAGCTGTGGCCGGTGACCCAGCCCACGTCCGCGGTGCACCAGAAAATCTCGCCGTCGTGGTAGTCGAACACGTACTTGTGGGTCATGGCCGCAGCCAGCAGGTAGCCGCCGGTGGTGTGCAGCACGCCCTTGGGTTTGCCCGTGGAGCCGGAGGTATAGAGGATGAACAGCGGGTCCTCGGCATCCATCCACTCCGGCGGGCAGTCCTCGCTGGCGCCGTGCAGGGCCTCGTGGTACCAGAGGTCACGACCCTCGACCCAGTCGATCTTGCCCTGGGTGCGCTGGACCACCAGCACCGAGGAGACGTCCGGGCAGTCCTGCAGCGCCTTGTCGACGTTCTGCTTGAGCGGGATGTACTTGCCACCGCGCACGCCTTCATCGGTGGTGATGACCGTGCGGCAGTCGGCATCAAGGATGCGGTCGCGCAAGGCATCCGGGGAGAAGCCGCCGAATACCACCGAATGCACGGCGCCGATGCGTGCGCACGCCAGCATGGCGTAGGCGGCTTCCGGGATCATCGGCATGTAGATGCAGACCCGATCGCCCTTCTTCACGCCACGGCTCTTCAGCACGTTGGCCAGGCGGGTGACGTGGCTGTGCAGCTTGCGGTAGGTGATCTGCGCGGACTCGCTGGGGTTGTCGCCTTCCCAGATGATGGCGACCTGCTCGCCGCGCTGTTCCAGGTGGCGGTCGATGCAGTTGTAGGCGACGTTGAGCTTGCCGCCCTTGAACCACTCGGCCTCGCCTTTCTTCAGGTCGCTGCGGTGCAGCTGGTCCCAGGGCTTGAACCAGGTGAGGAAACTGGTGGCCTGCTCGCTCCAGAACAGCTCGGGCTGCTCGACGGACTGCTGGTACAGGCGCAGGTAGGCATCGTTGTCGATGAGGGCGTGCTTGCGCACAGCGTCCGGTACGGGGTGAAGGCTGATCTCGTACATGGCGGGTCCTTGTTGTTGTGTATCCGAGATGGCAATAAGGGTGCATCCAAGCCATTGCCCGGTTCAAGGGTTGTCCATGGAGTTTTGAACTTCGAATGCGCTGGATCGTTCAGCGACACCCGCCAGGCGGGGAGCAGCCCGTTGGTGGGGGCGAATTCATTCGCTGGCCGGACCGCGGGTCCCGCGCGCAAGTGTGCAGGGGACGCCCCTGGGGGAATGAAGGCGCCCCACAGGCCCGGGATGGGCCCGTGGGGAGAGGGTCAACCGCGGTGACGCGCGCGGAAGAAGTCGATCAGGCCCTGGGTCGAGCCGTCTTCCGCCGGGGCCTCGTCCTGGCCGGTCAGCCGCGAGTAGACGGCCTTGCCCAGCTCCTTGCCCAGCTCCACGCCCCACTGGTCGAAG
>NZ_JBHZGN010000024.1:0-102884 GCF_049334135.1 Metapseudomonas cellulosilytica
GCACTATCTACGTCGCAAGCTCGAGGCCTAAGGGTGGATACGGCTTCCTGACCCTCCCCCGATGATCAGTCGGGGACTATCGCTCTTTGAAAGGACGCTAGTCGAGATACAAGGGTGGATCACGCTTCACCGATCCACCGTCGGTGTCGAGCTTGGCCTCGCTGGTGGATGTGAAAAACGACATCCACCCTTGGTTTTTGCGGGCCTATTCGCGAATGAATTCGCTCCTACAGGTCCTGGGAGCGGGGGCTCAGCGCCAGTCGAGGATCGGCCAGCCCGCCTCTTCGGCATGGGCCCGCAGCGTCGGGTCGGGGTTGACCGTGTGGGGATTGGCCACCAGGGACAGCAGGGGCAAGTCGTTGCGGGAGTCGGAATAGAAGTAGGCGCCGTCCAGGCTTTCCCGGTGCTCTTCCAGCCAGGCATTCAGGCGGGCCACCTTGCCTTCGCGGTAGGTGAGCACGCCGCGGGTGCGGCCACTGAAGCAGCCGTGCTGTTCTTCCAGTTCGATGGCCAGGACTTCCTCCACGCCCAGGCGTTCGGCGATGGCGCTGACCAGGAAGTGCGCCGAAGCGGAGATGATCAGGATGCGATCGCCGGCGGAACGGTGCTGCGCCAGGCAGCGCATGGCGTCGGAGTGGATCAGCGGCTCGATGACGTCCTCGACGAAGGGCCCGACGACGAACTCCACCTCCTCGGCCGTGCGCCCCACCAGCGGCGACAGGCTGAAGGCCATGTAGTCCTCCATGGCCAGCTTGCCTTCGGCGTAGAGGGCCATGAGCTCGTGGTCCCTGCGGACGAAGGATTCCCCATCGACCCAACCCAGCTCGGCCATGTGCGCGCTCCACAGGCTGGCGCAGTCGCCGTCTATCAGGGTGTCGTCCAGGTCGAAGATTGCCAGGGCCATCAGGCCACCTCCCGAATTGCATGGTCGTCGATGCGCAGGCCAATGCGCTGGCCCTTGCGGTGCAGATCTTCGGCGGAGCGGTTGAGTACGTCCACCACCAGTTCCACGCCGCGAGCTTCGACCCGGTAACGCACCACGTTGCCCAACAGGCTGTGGCTGCGCACCTCGGCTTCGATGCCGCCGTCGTGGCTGAGGGCGATGGCCTCGGGACGGATGGCAATGCGGCCGTTCACCGGGCGTTGCAGCAGGCGGCTGGCGGCGTCGGCGTCGAGCAGGTTGTAGTTGCCGATGAAGCCGGCGGCGAAGGCGTCCACTGGTGCGGTGTAGAGGGTTTCCGCGTCACCGCTCTGGACGATGCGCCCGGCGTTCATCAGGAAGATGCGGTCGGACAGGGTCAGGGCTTCTTCCTGGTCGTGGGTGACGAAGATGGTGGTCAGCCCCAGCTCCTGCTGGATGGCGCGGATCTGTTCGCGCAGGTGCTTGCGGATGCGCGCGTCCAGTGCCGAGAGCGGCTCGTCCAGCAACAACAGGCGCGGCCGGGTGACCAGCGAGCGGGCCAGGGCCACGCGCTGGCACTGGCCGCCGGAGAGCTGGTGCGGGTAGCGGTCAGCGAAGTCCCGCAGTTCCACCATGGCCAGGGCCTCATCCACGCGCCGGCCGCTCTCGGCGGCCGAGGCCTTCTGCATGCGCAGGCCGAAGGCGACGTTCTGCTGCACGGTCATGTTGGGGAACAGCGCATAGCTCTGGAACACCATGCCGATGCCGCGCTTCTGCGGCGACAGCGGCACCAGGTCCTGGCCGTCCAGCAGGATCTGCCCGCCATTGACTTCGGTCAGGCCGGCGATGCAGCGCAGCAGGGTGGACTTGCCGCAACCCGAAGGACCGAGCAGGGTGACGAACTCGCCCTTGCCGATCTCGCAGTGGATGTCGCTGAAGATGGCGGTCTGGCCATAGTTCTTGTGCAGGCCGCGGATGGAAAGAAAACTCATGCCTTGTCCTTGTTCAGACGATTGGCTGCCCAGGTGAACAGCAGTACGAAGAAGAAGTAGGAGATCACCAGGGCGCTGTTGAAGTGGCCGCTGCTGTTGCGCATGTTGTTCAGGTACACCTGCAGGGTCTCGTAGCGGGTGCCCACCAGCAGGTTGGCGAAGACGAACTCGCCGAAGAGGAAGGAGAACGACAGGAACAGCGACACCATCAGGCCCTTGCGCAGGTTCGGCAGCACCACCAGGAAGGCCGCCTTCCAGGTGCTGGCGCCGAGCAGGTGGGCGGCGTCCATCAGGTCGCGCAGGTTGATCGCCTGCAGGTTGTTGGTGATGGCGCGGTACATGAAGGGCAGGGCGATGGTGAAGAAGCAGCCGATCAGGATCCAGGGCGTGCCCACCATGGCCAGCGGCCCCGAACCGTAGATCTGCAGCAGCCCTACCGAGGACACCACCGGCGGCACCGCGAAGGGCAGCAGGATGAGGATGTTCATCAGCCCGTCGAGTCTCGGGAAGTGGTAGTTCACCACGAACAGCAGCGGCAGGATCAGTACCACCGACAGCAGCAGGGCACCGAAGCACACCAGCAGCGACTGGCCGAAGGCGGTGAGGAAGCGCACGTCGCTCCAAAGCGCCAGGTACCACTTGAGCGTGAGGCCTTCCGGCAGGATGGTTGCCGACCAACTGGTGGACAGGGAATAGAGCAGGGTGCCGGCCAGCGGCAGCAGGAGGATCAGGAACAGCAACCAGACCACCACGCGGTGGTAGAGACTGCCGCTGCGGGCTTCAGCGCGCGACATGGTAGCTCCTCTTCAGCATCCATTGGTGAACCACGGTGATCAGTGCCATCAGTCCCACGAGGATCATCGCCAGGGCGCTGGCCAGGTTGGGATTGAGGGCGATGTCGCCGGCGACCATGGCGGCGATGCGGATGGTCAGTACGTTGAAGTTGCCGGTGGTCAGGGCGTAGACCGTGGCGTAGGCACCCAGGGCGTTGGCCAGCAGGATGACGAAGGTGCCCAGCAGCGCCGGGGTCAGCACCGGCAGGCCGATGTGTCGCCAGAACTGCCAGGGGCCGGCGCCGAGCAGTTCGGCCGATTCGCGCCAGTCTTCACGTAGGGCGTCGAAGGCCGGGTAGAGCAACAGCACGCCCAGGGGAATCTGGAAGTAGGTGTAGAGCACGATCAGGCCGGCCTTCGAATAGAGGTTGAAGTCCTCGATCAGGCCCGACTGCTTGAGCAGGATGGTCAGCGCACCGTTGAAGCCGAGCAGGATGATGAAGGCGAAGGCGAGCGGAACCCCGGCGAAGTTGCTGGTCATGTTGGAAAACGCCATGACGAAGTCGCGCAGCTTCGAGTCCACCTTGCGCAACGAGTAGCTGCCGATCACCGCGATGACGATGCCGAACAGGCTCGACCAGAAGGCGATCTGCAGGCTGTGCTTGATCGCCTGCAGGTAGAACTTCGAGCTGAACACCTTGGCGAAGTTGCCCAGGCCCCAACCGTCGGGGGTATTCAGGCTGTGGATGGCCACCCAGGCCAGCGGTGCGATCTGGAAGGCGATGAAGAACAGGGCGAAGGGCAGCAGGCAGAGCAGCGCCAGCCATTTGCCCCGTTTGGCGGTGTTCACTTCAGCAGCTCCCGGCAGAAGGACTTGTCATGGTCGACCCCGAGCAGCTCGCACACGGTGCCGCAGAGTTCGGTCTGCTTGGGTTGCGCAGTTGTATCCAGGCTGAAGGCTGCGCCCAGGACGAACAGTGGAACCTCGCGCTCCTCGGGAAGCAGGCCGTTGTGGGAACGGTCGTCGTTCATGCCGTGGTCGGCGGTCACCAGCACCTGGTAGCCGGCGTCCAGCCAGTGCTGCAGGTACTCGGCCAGGAGGATGTCGGCGCGTCGCGCGCTGTTGCGGTACTGGGGCGAGTCCAGGCCGTGCTTGTGGCCGGCGTCGTCCACGTTCATCGGATGCACCAGGAGGAAATCCGGGCTGTGGCGCTGGCGCAGGCTTTCGGCGTCGGCGAACAGGTGCGAGTCCGGGTAGTGGTCGGCGTAATAGAAGTGGCCGTGCTGGATCGGCAGCTGCGGGGCTTCGGTATGGCGGTCGCGGGCGGCGTTGAACGGCGAATTGTTGTACAGCTCGCTGACCCAGTGGTACGCGGCGGCGGCGGTGCCGAGCCCGGCGGCGCTGGCGTAGTGAAAGATGCTGCGCTCCTTCGACAGGCGCACCACGTCGTTATGGACGATGCCGCTCTCGATCGGCGGCACGCCGGTCAGGATGCATTCATAGAGCGGGCGGGACAGCGCCGGCAGCTCGCACTGGAGCTTGTACAAGGCGGCGCGGCCGGCCCCGCAGTAGGCCTGCAGGTGGCCCAGCGCGTGCCGGGCCACCTCGTAGTTCAGGCCATCCAGCAGAACGAGGATGACTTTGTGCTTCATCGCGGGAGCCTTACTCCATTTCTATGATGACGTGCTCTTGCCACAGCTGCGGCAGTGCCTTGGAGGTCTCTTCCCAGGCCTTGGCGTCCTTGATCGGCTGGACCTTGGCGTACTGCTCGTTGGGCAGCAGCTTGGCCTTGACCTCGGCCGGCAGGGTCAGGTGCTCGGCGCGGATCGGCCGGGCATTGCCCTTGGCCAGGTTGATCTGGCCGGCGTCGCTGAGGATGTATTCGCGGGCCAGCTTGGCGGCGTTGGGGTTCTTCGCGTACTTGTTGATGATGGTGGTGTAGCCGGAGATCACCGAACCGTCGGCGGGGATCAGCACGTCGAAGCGGCTGGGGTCGATCTGGTCGCGGTAGGACAGGCCATTGAAGTCCCAGACGATGCCCACTTCCACCTCGCCCTTCTCCAGGGTCTGGATGGTGGGGTTGGACAGCGACAGGCGGCCCTGCTTGGCAATCTCGGCGAAGAAATCCAGGCCCGGCTGGATGTTCTTCTCGTTGCCGCCATTGGCGATGGAGGCGGCCAGCACGCCGTTGACCGCCTGGGCGGCGGCGCTGACGTCACCGATGGCGACCTTGTACTTGCCGGTCTTCAGGTCGGCCCAGGATTTGGGCGATTCCTTCACCAACTGCTTGTTGACGATGAAGGCGATGGAGCCGGTATAGGCCAGCATCCAGTGGCCGTCCGCGTCCTTGGCCCAGTCGGGGATCTGTGTCCAGGTGCTGGGTTTGTACGGCTGGGTCACGCCCTGTTGCACGGCGATGGGGCCGAAGGCCGCGCCCACGTCGCCGATGTCGGCGGTGGCATTGTCCTTCTCGGCGGCGAACTTGGCGATTTCCTGGGCCGAACTCATGTCGGTGTCGACGTGCTTGAGGCCATACTGCTTGTTGAGGTCGACCCAGGTGTCTTTCCAATTGGCCCAGCTGTCGGGCATGCCAACGCTGTTCACCGTGCCTTCCTTGCGGGCGGCTTGTTCGAGACTCTTCAGATCTGCGTCGCTTGCCATGGCCTGGGTTCCCAGGGCGATGGCCGTTCCCATCAGTGAAGCCAGCAACAGGCGTTTCATGTGAAGCTCCTTAGCAGGTTTGGAGGTTGGTCTAGATCAGCAAGACCCAGGCCAAATCTAAAAGCCTTGGATGACGGTTTGATTTCAGGGTCGCCACCCGATCCGGGCGCGACAGACGCCTGAAAAGCGTAGACCATGGCTAAGTCGCTGATTCGGGAGGCTGTCGCGTTTGGCGATGGCATGGCGCATGCAGGCGTGCCTGACTGTCATCCCATGGTCATCTAGGCTGCCTAGGATGGCCGGCAAACCCGACCGTGGTGCACCTTGTTGGTGTTGGTCTATTCCAGATTGGAGTCTTTCGATGCGCGATGAGGCGCCCCGCACCCTGACCGCCATCTGCAGCGCACTGCAGGAACAGATCGAGCATGGCCTGCTGCCCCAGGGCAGCAAGCTGCCCGCCGAGCGCAAGCTGAGCGAACTGTTCGATACCACCCGCATCACCCTGCGCGAGGCGCTGGGGCAATTGGAGGCCCAGGGGCTGATTTACCGCGAGGAACGCCGCGGCTGGTTCGTCTCCCCGTCCCGGCTGGCCTACAACCCGCTGGTGCGCAGTCACTTCCACGCCATGGTGGCCGAACAGGGGCGCACGCCGGCGACCGAGGTGCTGGGGGCGAGGCTGATTCCGGCGAGCGTGGAGATCTGCGAGCTGCTGGAGTTGCCGGCGTTGTCCAGCGTCTACCAGATCCGCCGCGTTCGCCGGGTGGACGGACGCCTGGTGCTCTACGTGGAGCACTACCTGAATCCGGCGTATTTCCCCGGCATCATCGATTTCGACCTGACCCGCTCGCTCACCGAGCTGTATGACAGCGAATTTGGCATCCGCTACGGCCGGGTGCGTTTCGACATGGTGCCCACCGCCCTGCACCCGGAGGCGGCGGCGCCGCTGAAGGTGTCAGCCGGCAGCCCGGCGCTGAAGATCACCCGGATCAACCGCGACCAGCACGGGCGGTTGATCGATTGCGACCTGGAGTTCTGGCGGCACGATGCGATCCATGTGAGCGTGGAAGTGCCGGAGTGAGGCTGGAAGAGGCTTCCTTCGTAGGGTGGGCTTTAGCCCACGGGAAACTGTGCTGGTGGGCTGAAGCCCACCCTACATGTGAACGGAGTGCGTAGCGATCAGGCCGGGGCGTAGGGCGGGGGCTGGGGGGAGAGGGGCGGGACTCCGGAGGGCGAACCTGAGGTCCGCTTGGCGAATGAATTCGCCCCTACAGGGTGAAGCGATCTCCCGTCAGGCGTAGTTCTCCGGCGCCAGCTTGCGCTCCACCAGCTCGATCAGGATATGCAGCACCTTGATGTGCAGTTCCTGCACGCGGTCGGCGAAGTCGCCGCCGGGGGCGCAGATGCAGACATCGGCCAGCGCTTCCAGGGCCGAGCCGGGCTTGCCGGTGAGGGCCACCACCTTCACGCCCAGGGCGCGGGCGGCTTCTGCGGCCTTGATCACGTTGGGGCTCCTGCCGCTGGTGCTGATGGCGATCAGCACATCGCCGGCACGGCCGTGGGATTCGATATAGCGGGAGAAGATGTAGTCGTAGCCGAAGTCATTGGCGACGCAGCTGATATGGCTGGCGTCGCTGATGGACACGGCGGCGATACCGGGGCGGTTCTTGCGGTAGCGACCGGTCAGCTCCTCGGCGAAGTGCATGGCATCGCACATGGAGCCGCCGTTGCCGCAGGAAAACGCCTTGCCCTTGTTCTCGAAGCTCTCGACCAGGAGTTCCGCCGCACGCTCGACGCTTTTCAGGGCTTGCTCGTTGGCGATGAAGTTGTCCAGGGCAGACCTGGCTTCCTCCAGGCTGTTGCGGATATGGCTGAGCATGCGGGGTTCCTTGCGGTTCAGGGCAGGTCGTGGCTGGAGTAGAAGGCGGCCAGCACTTTCACCAGATGGGCCAGGTCGTGGCTGCCGGCCAACTCGCGGATCGAGTGCATGGCGAAGGTCGGCAGGCCGATGTCCACCGTGCGCACTCCCAGCTGGCTGGCGGTGATCGGACCGATGGTGGAGCCGCAACCCATGTCGCTACGGGTCACGAAGCTCTGCACCGGCACTTCGTTCTCCAGGCACAGGTGGCGGAAGAAACCGGCGGTTTCGCTGTTGGTGGCGTAGCGCTGGTTGCTGTTGACCTTGATCACCGGGCCGGCATTGAGTTTCGGGCCGTGATTGCCGTCGTGCTTGTCGGCGTAGTTCGGGTGCACGCCGTGAGCGTTGTCGGCCGATACCAGCAGGGAGCGCTGGATGACCCGGGCGAAGGCGTCGCCTTCCGGCAATACGCGACGCAACACCTGCTCCAGCATGGGGCCGTCGGCACCACAGGCCGAGCAGGAGCCCACTTCCTCGTGGTCGGTGCAGACCAGCACGCAGCTTTCGTCGGCTTCGGCGGCCAGCAGCGCCTGCAGGCCGGCGTAGCAGGACAGCAGGTTGTCCAGGCGCGCGCCAGCGATGAAGTCGCCGTCCAGGCCGATCACCGCGGCGCTCTGGGTGTCGTAGAAGGACAGCTCGTAATCCAGCACCGCGTCGGCGACCACCCCGTGTTCCAGGGTCAGCTGTTCGGCCAGCAGGTCGCGGAATTCGCGGGCTTCGCCGGCGGCCAGTTGGGCCAGGATCGGCGGCAGCTCGGTCTGGGCGTTGATCGCCCAGCCCTGGTTGGCTTCACGGTTGAGGTGGATGGCCAGGTTGGGGATCACGGCGATGGGGGCCTGGAAGTCCACCAGTTGGCTTTCCACCATCCCGGCGGCGCGGTAGGTGACACGGCCGGCCAGGGACAGGTCGCGGTCGAACCAGGGCGCCAGCAGCGCGCCGCCATAGACTTCCACGCCCAGTTGCCAGAAGCCCTGCTTGTGCAGTTCCGGGTTCGGCTTGACCCGCAGGCAGGGGCTGTCGGTGTGGGCGCCCACCAGGCGCAGGCCGCCATCCAGCACCGGGCGCTTGCCCAGCTTGATGGCGACTATGGAGGAGTCGTTGCGGGTAACGTAATAACGGCCACCGCTTTCGATGCGCCAGGCCTCGCGTTCGTCGAGGCGCACATAGCCGCCAGCCTCCAGGCGCTTGGCCAGGCTGCGGGTGGCGTGGAAGGGGGTGGGCGAGGCCTTGAGGAAATCGATCAGGCCCTGGTTCAACTCTTCGCGCATTGTGGGACTCCGGACAGCAGTGGCCGGGAGTTTATCCCATCGGGCTCGGGGATTAGGAGGCCGGGTGGCGGTGAATTTTCGCTAACAGGTTGATAGCCGGGGGCTGGGGCCTGGTTGTAGGAGATTCCATGTCGATCGGTGCGTAGGGTGGAAATCCCTTTGGGGATTTCCACCATCGCTGTCTGGCGCTGCCTCGCTGGTGGATAGAAAAGCGCTATCCACCCTCCCGGCGCCGGGCCACCACCGAAAACAGGTGCCAGTGCTTGTTGCGGCCCTTGGCGGTGACGCCGTCTTCTTCCTTTTCCTCCAGCATCAGCACGTCCCAGCCAGAGAGCAGCTCTTCCAGCTGTCGGCGGCGGAGGATGGTGATGCCGTTGTCGGCCCAGTCGTCCCGCTCGCCGAACAGGTGGCCGGCGAACAGGCCGCCGGCCGGCAGGGCGCCGCAGATGGCCTGCCACAGGTTGGGAAAGGCTGCGGGCGGGCAGAGGGGCAGGGCGAAGCTGGAGTTGACCAGGTTGGCTGGTGGAAGCGGCATGGATTCGAAGCGGCAGCAAAGGCTTTGCAGCCTTGGGCGTTTGTCTTCGTCCACTTGCGCTTCGAGACGGGCCAGAGCCTCGGGTTCGGCATCCACGGCCAGCACCCGCCAGCCGCGCCGGAGCAGTTCGAGGGTGTCGCGGCCGGCACCGCAGCCCAGGTCCAGGGCGTGGCCGGGCGGCCCGTCCCAGATTTCCAGGGCGGTGAGCAGGGTGAAACGGGCGGGTTGACCTTCGGTCGCGTTGTAGAACTCGGTGAAGCTCATGATTGTCCCGGATCGAAGCCTTTTTCTTGAGCCTAGGTCAGAACGGCGCAGGACACTCGAATCGAAGGCGTTCACCCGTCCGGGGATGGGTCAGGCAGAGCAGGCTGGCATGCAGGCAGAGCCGGTCATGGGCGGCCAGGGCCTCGGGGTTGGCATAGAGACGGTCGCCGAGCAGCGGGTGACCGATGGACAGCATGTGCACGCGCAACTGGTGCGAGCGTCCGGTGATCGGGGTCAGCTCGACGCGGCTGTAGTGGCCGCAGCGTTCGATCACGCGCCAGAACGTCAGGGCGTGGCGGCCTTGCTCGAAATCCACCACATGGCGCGGCTTGGTCGGCGGGTCGTAGCGCAGGGGCAGTTCGATACGGCCGCTGTCCAGCTCCGGCTCGCCCCAGCAGAGGGCGGTGTAGGCCTTTTCGGTTTCCCGGTCATGGAACTGGCGGGACAGCTCGCGGTGGCTGTCGGCGTCACGGGCCAGGACGATCAGGCCGGAGGTTTCCCAGTCCAGTCGATGGACGATGCGTGCCTCCGGGTAACCGTTCTCCTGCAGGCGGGTGATCAGGCAGTCCTTGTTGTCCTCGGCGCGGCCGGGCACGGACAACAGCAGGGTGGGCTTGTTGACCACCAGCAGGGCGTCGTCCTGATGAATGAATTCGATTTGGGAAAGCGGCATTGGGGTTCCGGAAACGCCGACGGCGGCCAAGGCCGCCGTCATTGCACAACTGCGTCGATCAACGATCGGGCAGGGTAATGTTCAACTCGAGGATCGAGCAGTTGCCCTGATCCTCCAGCAAGACCTGGACCTGCTCCTGGTCGATGTCGACATACTTGCGAATCACGTCCACCAGTTCTTTCTGCAGGGCCGGCAGGTAGTCCGGCTGGCTGCGTTGACCACGTTCGTGGGCGACGATGATCTGGAGTCGTTCCTTAGCGATCGAAGCGCTGTTCTGCTTCTTCCGCTCGCGAAAGAAGTCGAAAATGTTCATTCACGGCCTCCGAACAGGCGTTGTAAGAGTCCTTTCTTCTGCACGTCGAGGAAGCGGTGAGGCAGCTCCTTGCCGAGCAGACGATCGACGGAATCGCTGTACGCCTGGCCGGCGTCGCTCTGGTCGTCGAGGATGACCGGGATACCCTGGTTGGAGGCCTTGAGCACCGCCTGGGATTCCGGAATCACACCGAGCAGGTTGATGGCGAGGATTTCCTCGACGTCTTCGACGCCGAGCATTTCGCCCTTGGTGACGCGCTCGGGGTTGTAGCGGGTCAGCAGCAGGCGTTCCTTGATCGGATCCTGGCCTTGCTCGGCACGGCGGGACTTGCTGGCCAACAGACCGAGCATGCGGTCGGAGTCGCGCACGGAGGAGACTTCCGGGTTGGTCACGACGATCGCCTCGTCGGCGTAGTACATGGCCAGGTGGGCGCCCTTCTCGATACCGGCCGGCGAGTCGCAGACCACGTATTCGAAGCTCTGGGACAGCTCCTCGATGACCTTGCCGACGCCTTCGAGGGTCAGGGCGTCCTTGTCGCGGGTCTGGCTGGCGGCCAGGACGTAGAGGTTCTCAAGGCGCTTGTCCTTGATCAGGGCCTGGGTGAGGGTCGCTTCGCCGTTGATGACGTTGACGAAGTCATACACCACGCGGCGTTCGCAACCCATGATCAGGTCCAGGTTACGCAGGCCGACGTCGAAGTCGACGATGACAGTCTTGTGACCGCGCAGTGCGAGACCGGTACCGATGGCGGCGCTGGTGGTGGTTTTACCCACTCCACCCTTGCCGGACGTGACAACGAGGATCTTGGCCAAGGTGATTCACCCCAAATGATAAGAAAATCGGGAAGTTATCGACCCATCCGAGCCGTCCTTCTTCCCTTTCAGGTCCCTGAAATTTCGCGGCAGTATCCGTTAAAGACGGGTGATGTTCAACACGTCTCCCGACAGGCTGACTTGCACCTGCTGACCCCACAGCGGATCGCGTCTCAGGTCGTCGGCAACCTTGTACTGGCCGGCCACCGAGACCAGCTCGGCGGCCAATTGGCGGCAGAAAATCCGCGCCTTCGTATCGCCCTTGATGCCGGCCAGCGCACGGCCGCGCATGGGACCGTACACATGGATGTTGCCGTCGGCCAGAAGTTCCGCCCCCGGGCTGACCGCGGCCAGCACCACCAGGTCGCCGCCTGGAGCATAGACCTGTTGGCCACCACGCACAGGCGTGGTGATGACTTTTGTCGGTTGCACCTCGGGCTTTGGCGGCTCGGCCGGCTTTTCGACCTTCTTCCGTGCCGCGGGCTCCACCGGATCGATGGGGCGCTCGCGGGCGCCGGATGGCGGCAACACCGGGATGTCGAGGGCGTCGGCGGCCTTGATGTGCTCGTCGCGGCTGGCGCGGATGGCCAGGGTGCGCAGCCCGTGGCGGCGGCAGATGTCCAGCAGGGCCGGCAAGTCCAGGGGCTGTTCGCCCTCTGGCAGCTTGTCCAGCGCCATCACCAACGGGGTGTTCTGGAAGAAGTTGGGGGCCTGGGCGACTTTTTCGTCCAGTTGCCGGTCGAGGCGTTCGAGGTCGTAGTGGGCCAGTTCCATCACGGTGATGGCGAGCATGCTGCCCTTGAGCTGGAACACGGGATCTTGGTCGAGAATGTCGGCTTGGCTCATGGTCTGCCTGCAATCGTGAATGGCGAGGACTTATAGCGAGATCGCCCGGCGCTAGCAAGCCGGAGGGGGCGGCACAATTCGAGTAGAATGCGCGGTTTTCTCGCTCAAGCGGATTCAGAGATGGATAGACCTCAATTTCGCCCACAGTTCCTCCACCCGCGTTATTGGGTGCTGTGGCTGGGCCTGGGCCTGCTCTGGCTGATCACCCTGCTGCCTTATCGGGTGCAACTGGGCCTGGGCCGCGTGCTGGGGGCGCTGATGCTGCGGGTGGCCGGTTCGCGACGGAAAATTGCCCGGCGCAACCTGGAGTTGTGTTTCCCGGAACTGTCCAGCGCCGAACGCGAGCGCCTGCTGCGGGAGAACTTCGCCTCCACCGGCATCGCCTTCTTTGAAATGGCCATGAGCTGGTGGTGGCCCAAGCCCCGCCTGGCGCGGTTGTCCCATATCGAAGGGCTGGAGCACCTGCAGAATGCCCAGGCCCAAGGGCAGGGGGTGATCCTCATGGCCGTGCACTTCACCACCCTGGAGATCGGCGCCGCGCTGCTCGGCCAGGTGCATACCATCGATGGCATGTACCGCGAGCACAAGAACGCGCTGTTCGACTTCATCCAGCGCCGTGGCCGCGAGCGCCACAACCTGGACGCCACCGCCATCGAGCGCGAGGACGTGCGCGCCATGCTCAAGGTGCTGCGCGCCGGGCGCGCCATCTGGTACGCACCGGACCAGGACTATGGCCGCAAGCAGAGCCTGTTCGTGCCGCTGTTCGGCATCGAGGCGGCCACCGTTACCGCCACCACCAAGTTCGCCCGCCTGGGCCGCGCGATTGTCCTGCCCTTCACCCAGCGGCGCCTGGAGGATGGTTCCGGCTACCGGCTGGTGATCCACCCACCGCTGGCCGATTTCCCCGGGGAAACCGAGGAGGCCGATTGCCTGCGGATCAATCAGTGGGTGGAAGGGGCTGTGCGTGAGTGCCCCGAGCAATACCTCTGGGCCCACCGCCGCTTCAAGACCCGCCCGGAGGGGGCGCCCAAGCTTTACTGAAACCTATACTCGGAACAGAACGCCCGGAGTGCCGTCCATGGATGTAACCGCTACCCCCCAGAAGCCCGTAACCGGGCTGATTCTCTCCGGTGGCGGTTCGCGGGCGGCCTATCAGGTGGGCGTGCTGGGCGCCATCGCAGATCTGCTGCCGGATGCCGCCTGCAACCCTTTTCCGGTGATCGTGGGTACGTCCGCCGGGGCGGTGAACGCCGTCGGCCTGGCCTGCGGCGCGCTGCATTTCAGCCAGGCGATCCGCCGCCTCAACAGCGTCTGGCAGGGCTTCCGTTGCGGGCAGATCTATCGCAGCGACTGGCCCGGCGTGCTGCGCCAGAGTTCGCGCTTCTTTGGCCATAACCTGCTCGGCCTGGGCCGTGACATCCCGGCGGCGTTGCTGGACAACGCGCCCCTGCGCGAGCTCCTGCAGCGTGAGCTGGACTTCTCGGGGATCTCCGCCGCGGTGCGTACGCGCCAGCTACGGGCCGTGGCGGTGACCGCCTTCGGCTATGAAACCGGCCAGGCGGTGACCTTCTATCAGGGCCGCGCCACCATCGAGCCCTGGTATCGCCACCGCCGGGTGGGCGTGCCGACCCGCCTGGGTGTCGAGCACCTGATGGCCAGCGCGGCGATTCCCATGTTGTTCCCGGCGGTACGCCTGGGCCGCGAGTATTTCGGCGACGGTGCGGTGCGCCAGACGGCGCCCATCAGCCCGGCGCTGCACCTGGGCGCCAACCGGGTGCTGGTGGTAGGGGTGAGCGGCAACCCGCTGGGCATGAACCCCACTCAGGAGGTGGTGCAGCCCCAGGGCGGACGGCCGCCGACCCTGGCGCAGATCAGCGGGCACCTGCTGAACAGCACCTTCATCGACAATCTGGAAAGCGATATCGAACTGCTGGAGCGGATCAATCGCATGAGCCGGGCCATTCCGGCAGAGGTCAGGCCGCGCAATCTCAGTTCGAAGCAGGTGGACGTTCTGGTGATCTCGCCGAGCCGGCCGCTGGATGAGATCGCCGCACGCCATCGACGCGAGATGCCGCGCGCCATCCGCACCTTCCTGCGCGGCCCCGGGGCGACCCGGGCCAGCGGCGCAGGGGTGCTCAGCTACCTGCTGTTCGAGCCCGGTTACTGCAACGAACTGATCGAACTGGGCTACCAGGACGCCATGGCCAAGCGCGACGAGTTGCAACGATTCCTCGGCCTGGAGACGGCACCGGTGCATCCCCAGACCGTGCCCGCTGCTTAGGGCCCAGTGATTGTTCAGGCGCCGAAGCGGCCGTCGCGATAGTCACGCAGTGCCTGCTCGATCTCCTCGCGGCTGTTCATCACGAAGGGACCGTACTGGACGATGGGTTCGCCAAGGGGACGCCCGGCCAGCAACAGCACCTTGGTGCCGGAATCGCTGGCCAGTTCCAGCGCACCCTGTTCGGACAGTCGCACCAGACGACCCTTGGCAACGGCCTGGCCGTTGACCCGGACCTCGCCCTCGTAGACATAGAGCATCACCCGCAGGCCATCGGCCAGGCGCGGGGACACCCGGCTGCCCGCGGGCAGGTCGAGGTCGAAGATGTGCGGCTCGCTGTGGGGGCGCTGCACGGCGCCGTCCTGGCTCAGCGCGCCTTCCTCGAAGCGGCCGGCGATCACCAGCGCCGCCACGCCTGCCTCGGTACGCACGCGGGGAATTTCCGCGGGGTCGAAATCGCGGTAGCCGGGGTCGCCCATCTTGTCCTTGGCCGGCAGGTTGAGCCAGATCTGGAAGCCGCGCATCACGCCTTCCTCCTGTTCCGGCATCTCGCTGTGGATGATGCCGCGGGCGGCGGTCATCCACTGCACGCCGCCGTTTTGCAGCAGGCCGCTGTTGCCCAGGTGGTCCTCATGGCGCATGCGGCCTTCGATCATGTAGGTGATAGTCTCGAAGCCGCGGTGCGGGTGCGCCGGGAAGCCGGCGACGTAGTCGTCCGGATTGGCCGAGCCGAACTCGTCGAGCATCAGGAAGGGATCGAAGCGCGGCACGCCCTGTTCGGCGAAGACGCGGGTCAGGTTGACGCCAGCGCCGTCGGAAGCGGGCTGGCCGGGGCGTTGTTCGAGAATCTGGCGATGGCTCATCTGGACCTCCTCAAGGTTGGAATGGGGTCGATGCTACGCCGATAAATTGAATAAATGGTGCGTGTTTTTGCTTGGTTTATATCGAGAGAATAGATGTTAAGAAGGCGCGATCTGCTCTTCCTGTGGGGGCGAATTCATTCGCCAAGGGCGGCGAAGCTGCCCCAATACACTTCAGGGCAGACCTTCGGCCTGCTTGGCGAATGAATTCGCCCCTACAAGAGCGGAGCTCCTACTCCGCGATCTGCAACCTGCGCGACTGGGTGTAGACGTAGCGCAGCTTCTCGTATTCGAAAGGGGAGTTGAGCTGGCCGTAGCGGAATTTGGTGGTGTAGCGCTTGTCCACCATGCGCAGGACCGTAATTTCCGGGTGGTCGCTGCTGACTTCCGGCACATTGAGGAAGTTGATCTGGTAGTCGGCCACGTAGTCCACCACCAGTCCGCCGGTATCCCGCAGGTTGGACGGGCCGAGGATCGGCAGCATCAGGTAGGGGCCTTCGGTGAGGCCGTAGTAGCCCAGGGTCTGGCCGAAGTCCTCGGTCTGCTTGGGCAGGCCCATGCGTGTGGCCGGGTCCCAGAGACCGGCGACGCCTAGGGTGGTGTTGAGCAGCAGGCGCCCGGTGATTTCCATGGAACGCTGGCCTTTCAACTGCAGAACGCTGTTCAACAGGTTGGGCACATCGCCCAGGTTGCTGAAGAAATTGCTCACCCCGCTGCGTAGGAAACGCGGCGTGACGTAGCGGTAGCCGCGGACCACCGGCAGGAAAACCCATTCGTCGAAGCGGTAGTTGAAGTGATAGATCCGCCGGTTCCAGGGCTCGAAGGGGTCGTCGACGTTGAGCGCGTCCAGGGTAGAACGTTCGAACTCGCGCTGGTCCAGGCCGGGATTGAACTTCAGGTCCTTGAGCGGCTGGGTGAAACCATCCTTGTCCGGCTCCTGGGCCTGGGCCAGTCCGCTGGTCAACAGCAGGGCGATGAAGAGTGCTTTCTTAGCCACGGAAGAACTCCAGCATGGCGTCGCCGTTGACGCGGTAGTTGAGGTTGCCGCAATGCCCACCGTGGGGATACACGGTGAGTCGGTCTCCCAGGGTGCGGCGCAGGAAGCCCAGGTCGCCGGGGCCGAGGATGAGGTCGTCGGCGTTGTGCATGACGGCGATCTTGCTGTTGTTCTTGAGGTAGTCCTCCAGCGCGTAGAGGCTGACCTGGTTGATCAGCTGGGTAAGGCTGCCGCCGTCGTAGCGGGCGCGCCAGTAAGGGATCAGCTGCTCGGTGATGTAGCAGTCGAAGTCGCACTGCAGGGCGCGCTTGTAGAAGGGCGTCAGGCTGGTGCCTTCGGTGATCGGGAGTGTCACCGGCGTGATCAGGCCACGGCGGTTGATCAGGTCCGAGGTGAAGGCGATGTCCGAGGAGGAAAAGCGGAAGGAGGTGCCGATCAGCATCGCCATCTGCTCGTTGGACAAGCGCTGCTTGGAGTCCTGGAAGTCGAACAGCAGGGCGTCGTTGAGGTCGATGTAGCCCTTTTGCTGGAAGTAGCGGGTCAATTTGCCGAGCACCACCTGGTAGAAGGTGGTGGTGTCGTCGATGCCCTTGACCCGGGTCTGTACGAGGCGATCGAGATTGGTCACCGAGGTGTAGAGGTTGACCGGCGGGTTGAGCAACAGCACGCGCTTGAAGTTGAAGCTGCGGCGGGTCTCGTCCAGATGGCTGACGAAGGCCGCCTCCAGGGCTCCGAGGCTGTATCCGGTGAGGTAGTAGCCGGTGATCGGCAGGTCCGGGTGCTGGGCGCGCACGGCCTGCATCACCCGGTACAGGTCGTCGGCGTCTTCGGCCGTGAGCCCCGGCGTGGCATGGCGCGAGGCGGAGGTCATGAAGTCGTAGCTGGTGGGCGAGGACAGCTGCACCACGTGGTAGCCGGCGCCGTAGAAGAGCCGCTTGAGGTTTTCCGCGTGGGTGCTGGCGTAGTGGCCGCCGGTGCCGGCGATGACGAACACCAGCGGAGCCGGGCCTTTCTGACGGGCCAGGCGATAGCGCAGCTTCTTCACCGACCAGAAGTTGTCGGGCAGGGCGTTCTCCCGCTCGGGACGCAACTTGAGGTCGTAGTCGGACTGGTCGATATCATCGTCCGCCGGCACTTCGCTGCGCAGGTCCGGCGGCGTGGTGGCGATGGTCGCTTCGAACGGATTGGTGATCGGAAAGCCGTAGCCCTCCGGCGTCAGGTCCGCAGCCAGTGCTTGCGCGCAGAGAATCAGGCTGCCCAGCAGGGCGGCAAGGCGAAGACGGAGCATAGGAAAGGGTCCCTGTTCGGTTTCGGTGGAGGCCTGGGACTGTTTGCACGGGCACCAGCCACTCCCCTGACGTGCCTGCGAGGCCGCCGGTTCGCGTTACTTATAAGTGAACGTCATGAGTGAATACCGAGCCTATGACAACTGCAAGTGCTTCGAGTGCGGTCCATACATCAGGCAAGGCCCTTGCATACCCACGTCGGGGGGGTATCCTTGGCGCCGCTTACCCATTCGGAGAGAACCATGCCCAGCCGTACGTCCCTTGTCCTGCTGCTGATCCTGCTGCCGCTCTGGCTGGCCGCCAGCTACGGGATTCGTTTCGCCCTGATGGAGGACGGCCAGTGGGTCGGCCTGTGCGTCGACGAGGCGCAACGCTGGGAGTGCCAGGTGCGCGCTGGCCTCGGGCTGCTGATCCACTTCCGCGTCATTGCCTGGATCGGCCTCGGCGCCGCGCTGGTTTCTTTCTTCCTGTCCGGCCGCGCCGGCTGGTTCCTGGCCCTGCTGGCACTGCTCTTCGCCCTGCCGGCCCTGGTGCTCTACACCGCCAGCCTTGCCGTGTTCGCCTGCGTCATCGCCGGTCTGCGCCTGGTACGCCGATCGGCGGCTGTTCCGGTAGCGGCCTGAGCAGCCAGCAGAAACAAAAAAGGACGCTTCGAGCGTCCTTTTTCGTTTCAGGCATCCGGTGGAACGCATTGCCGTAGGTTGGTGCCGAGCGAAGCGAGGCCCAACGGGGTGATGCTGACCCTGCAAGCGTTGGGCTTCGCAGGCTCAGCGCCAACCTACGGCAGCTAGGCTCAGCCGCGAACCCGCAGGCTGCGCCAAAGCGCCGCCAGCAGCAGGGCGCTCACCGCGGCCCAGCCGATGGCCTGGACGTTGCCCAGGGTCTCTTCGTAGAGCTGCGGGACGATACCCGCGCCGATGAGTACGGCCATCAGGGCGATTTCGCGGCGCGGTGCGGCTACCGGGCGGAACAGGTAGACCAGCGCCGGCAGCAGCAGGGCTGCGCTGGGGAAGCTGCGGTAGCGGGCATCGAACACCAGGGCCAGCATCAGCACCGCACCGGCGAAGCCGGAGGCGGCCAGCCACCAGCCGCCACGGGCGTCCAGCCAGTCGAACAGGCGACTGCGCAGGCCGCCGCGGGCCGACAGCGCCAAGGCGCCGTGGGCCAGGACGATCAGGTTGAGGCCCACCAGGAGAACCGCCCAGAGCCATTCGCCGACGAAGCGGCTGGTGACCCGCGCCAGCTCGCCCCAGAGGCCGATGCTGGCGGCGCCGACGGCGGCCAGCAGAGGCAGCGCCAGGGCCGCGCGGGTCGAGGCCGGGCGACCGGCGAGCGCCAGGGTCGCGAGGAAGATCAGGCCGGAGATGCCGAGCCACATGGGCCAGTAGGGCAGGTTGGTGACCGGGCCGGCGAGCACGCCTTTCTCCTGGCGGTCGGCATCGAGCAGGCCCCAGTAGCCGCCTACCGCACCTTCGCTGGCGCGTTTCCAGGGCTGGTCGAAGGCCTCGATCAGGTTGTAGCCCCAGCCGTTCTGCTCGGCCATGGCGACGAATCCACGGATGAACTTCGCCTCGTTGACCCGGCTCGGAATGGCCGTTTCGCGCTGGCGGCCTTCGCTCGGCCAGCCGGTTTCGCCGATGAAGATGTCCTTGGGGGCGAAACGATTGCCGAACACCTGGCGGATTTCAGCGACGTGGCGCAGGGCCTGGTCGATGCCGGTGGGGTCGTCTTCCCAGTAGGGCAGCAGGTGGATGGTGATGAAGTCCACCGCCGGCGCCACCTCCGGGTGCTGCAGCCAGAATTCCCAGACGTCCGCGTAAGTCACCGGTTGCTGCACCTGGGCCTTGACCTGTTCGATCAGCTTGGCCAGTTGGGCGCCTGTGACTTCCTTGCGCAGCAGCGTCTCGTTACCCACGATCACCGACTGCACCACGTCCGGGTTGGCGTTGGCGGCCTTGACCAGGAGGTTGATCTCCTTCTGGGTATCCACCGGGTTGCCGTTCACCCAGGCGCCCAGCATCAGCTTGAGGCCGTGCTTGCGGGCCAGATCCGGGATGGCTTCCAGCCCGGTCATGGAATAGGTGCGCACGCAGTGGAAACGGGTCGCCAGCAGGGCCAGGTCGGCGTCCATGCGCTCGGGCCGCAGAACGAAGGGTTCGTCGAAGGGCGACTGGTCCTTGTCGAAGGGGCTGTAGGACGCGCACTGCAGCTTGTGGCTGGGGGTGGCGGCGTCCGGCAGGATCACCGGCTTGCCGAGGCCATACCAGAGGCCGGCAAGGGCCAGTACGGCGACCAGGAAGGAGAACAGGTAGGGGAGTGCCGGGAAACGGGCGTTCTGACTCATGGCTAGGGGTGCTTGCGTGGGGGCAAAGCCGCGCATCTTAGCGGATTCGCCCCCCTCGCTCCTACGGCCCCGAAGTGGAAAATCCGCACAGCGAATTTCCAGGGGGACGGCCTCAGGCGTGGTGGTGCAACCAGGCGTGCCGGGGGATTGCCGACTTTGACTTGTCGTCCTTCTCGAAGCGCTTCCAGATCTTCTCGTGGAAGTAGAAACCCACCGAATTGCACAGCGGCTCGACCGCCGCCACCAGGCCGCCCACCGCCAGGCTGCCGGTCAGGACGTAGGCCACGCTGAAGGCAATGCAGAAGTGCATGAGGGTGAAGGTCACGGTCTTGAGCATGGCACACCTCGGTAATGAGAATGATTATTCGATGTGCAGAGGCTAGTTCCGGTGATCGATACAGGGAAATGTTCATCAAGCATGGTGTTGATAGCTTTGCTGTATGGATGTCCTACGACCTTGGTCGAGAATTGGCGGGCGTACGACTAAGGTCGTCTGTTGCGCTTGTACGACAGTTCTATTGTTGGCTTCACCAGCAACCCGCGCTGTGGAGGACAACAACAATGAACGACAGCACCTACAAGCGGATTCAGGAGAATCCGCGCTTTCAGGAACTGGTTTCCAAGCGAGAGCGCTTCGCCTGGATTCTCTCTGCCATCATGCTCGGCCTGTACCTGGCCTTTATTCTCCTGATCGCCTTCGAGCCGCAAGTGCTCGGCACCCGCATCAACGCTGAGTCTCCGATTACCTGGGGTATCCCGATCGGTGTCGGTCTGATCCTGTCCGCCTTCGTGCTGACCGGCATCTACGTTCGCCGCGCCAACGGCGAATTCGACCGTATGAACCAGGAAATCCTCAAGGAGGCTCAGTAATGATCGCCCGCATCCTTGCCGCACTCGGCCTGATGGTCATCGCACCCGCCCTCTGGGCCGCCGGTGCCATCGAGGGCGAGGTCCAGCGCCAGCCGCTGAACGTCTCCGCCATCGTCATGTTCGTTGCCTTCGTCGGCTTCACCCTCTGCATCACCTACTGGGCCTCCAAGCGCAGCAAGTCGGCTGCCGACTTCTATACCGCCGGCGGCAGCATCACCGGCTTCCAGAACGGCCTGGCGATTGCCGGTGACTACATGTCCGCGGCGTCCTTCCTGGGTATTTCCGCCCTGGTGTTCACCTCCGGCTACGACGGCCTGATCTACTCCATCGGCTTCCTGGTGGGCTGGCCGGTGATCCTCTTCCTGATCGCCGAACGCCTGCGCAACCTCGGCAAGTACACCTTTGCCGACGTCGCCTCCTACCGCCTGAAGCAGAAGGAAATCCGCACCCTGTCTGCCAGCGGCTCGCTGGTGGTGGTGGCCTTCTACCTGATCGCCCAGATGGTGGGTGCCGGCAAGCTGATCGAGCTGCTGTTCGGCCTCAACTACCACGTCGCCGTGGTCCTGGTGGGCATCCTGATGGTGCTCTACGTGCTGTTCGGCGGCATGCTGGCCACCACCTGGGTGCAGATCATCAAGGCCGTGCTGCTGCTCTCCGGCGCTTCCTTCATGGCGCTGATGGTGCTCAAGCACGTCAACTTCGACTTCGCCACCCTGTTCAGCGAGGCCATCAAGGTCCACCCGAAAGGCGAGGCCATCATGAGCCCCGGTGGCCTGGTGAAGGACCCGATCTCCGCGATCTCCCTCGGTCTGGCCCTGATGTTCGGCACCGCCGGCCTGCCGCACATCCTGATGCGCTTCTTCACCGTCAGCGACGCCAAGGAAGCCCGTAAATCGGTGTTCTACGCCACCGGCTTCATCGGCTACTTCTACATCCTGACCTTCATCATCGGCTTCGGCGCGATCCTGCTGGTCAGCACCAACCCCGTCTTCAAGGACGCCACCGGCGCGCTGCTGGGCGGCAACAACATGGCGGCGGTGCACCTGGCCAACGCCGTGGGCGGCAGCCTGTTCCTCGGCTTCATCTCCGCCGTGGCCTTCGCCACCATCCTGGCGGTGGTGGCCGGCCTGACCCTGGCCGGTGCCTCGGCGGTGTCCCACGACCTCTACGCTTCCGTGTTCAAGAAGGGCAAGGCGAGCGAGAAGGATGAACTGCGCGTGTCGAAGATCACCACCGTGGTTCTGGGGGTTGTCGCCATCGGCCTCGGCATCCTGTTCGAGAAGCAGAACATCGCCTTCATGGTGGGCCTGGCCTTCTCCATCGCCGCCAGCTGCAACTTCCCGGTGCTGATCCTCTCCATGTACTGGAAGAAGCTGACCACCCGCGGCGCCATGATCGGTGGCTGGATGGGCCTGGTGACTGCCGTGGGGCTGATGATCCTCGGCCCGACCATCTGGGTGCAGATCCTCGGCCACGCCACCCCGGTCTACCCCTACGAGTACCCGGCGCTGTTCTCGATCCTGGTGGCCTTCGTCGGTATCTGGTTCTTCTCCATCACCGACAAGTCCGCCGCTGCCGACGAGGAACGCGCCCGCTTCTACCCGCAGTTCGTGCGTTCGCAGACTGGCCTGGGCGCCAGCGGTGCCGTAGCGCACTGATCCGATCTGTTCACTTGCATGACTTGGGCAGCCTTCGGGCTGCCCTTTTTGTTGGCGCACTCGCTGCCGGAGCGCTGGCGGGTGCCACATCCAGTGTCAGTTTGGTTCCGTCCGTGCCTGGGACGGCTCCGCAAATGTTGTCGGAACGAGCGCTGGCGCCATCCGAGTGCCAGCCTCAAACCCTGCAGCCATGGGCCTTTGCCGTAAACCAGGAGCGACCGGCCTACTACCAAGGTCGGCTTTCGAATAAGTGCCGCTGTCCTAGATTCGGGGCGCCTGTAACCCGTGCCAAGGAGGACTACGGCGATGACCGACCCCATCAATGAGCGGATTCTGCGGAACCCGCGATTCCATGAGCTGGTTTCCCGGCGGCAGCGTTTCGCCGGGGCGCTCTCGGCCCTGATCATCGGCCTTTACCTGGCTTTCATCCTGACGATCGCCTTCGCCCCCGGCTTCCTGGGGGGGCGCGTCGTCTCCGGCTCGCCGGTGACCTGGGGGATTCCCATTGGCATCGGCCTGGATGTCCTGGCCTTCCTGCTGACCGGGATCTACGTGTACCGCGCCAATGGCGAATTCGATCGACTGAACGAGGAAATCCTCAAGGAGGCCCGACAATGAATGCGCGCACTCTCGCGGCCATCGTCCCGATGACTGTCATCCCCACCCTCTGGGCGGCCGACGGCGGGGCCGGGGGCCAGCCGCTGAATATTTCCGCCATCGTCATGTTCGTGATCTTCGTAGGGGCCACCCTGGGCATCACCTGGTGGGCCTCCAAGCGCAGCAAGTCCCGTGCGGACTTCTACACCGCCGGGGGCAGCATCACCGGTTTCCAGAACGGCCTGGCGATCGCCGGTGACTACATGTCCGCGGCGTCCTTCCTGGGTATCTCCGCCCTGGTGTTCACCTCCGGCTACGACGGCCTGATCTATGCCATCGGCTGGCTGGTGGGCTGGCCGGTGATCCTCTTCCTGATCGCCGAACGCCTGCGCAACCTCGGCAGGTTCACCTTCGCCGACGTGGCCTCCTACCGGCTCGGGCAGCGGCAGATCCGCACCCTGTCCGCCAGCGGCTCGCTGGTGGTGGTGGCCCTCTACCTGATCGCCCAGATGGTGGGCGCCGGCAAGCTGATCGAGCTGCTGTTCGGCCTCAACTACCACGTTGCCGTGGTCCTGGTGGGCATCCTGATGGTGCTCTACGTGCTGTTCGGCGGCATGCTGGCCACGACCTGGGTGCAGATCATCAAGGCCGCCCTGTTGCTCTTCGGCGCCACCTTCATGGCGCTGATGGTGCTGAGGCACGTCGGCTTCGACCTTGGCGTCCTGTTCAGCGAAGCCATCAGGGTCCACCCGAACGGCGAGGCCATCATGAGCCCCGGCGGCCTGGTGAAGGACCCGGTCTCCGCCATTTCCCTCGGCCTTGCGCTGATGTTCGGGGTGGCCGGTCTGCCGCATATCCTGATGCGCTTCTTCACCGTCAGCGACGCCAAGGAAGCCCGTAAATCGGTGTTCTACGCCACCGGCTTCATCGGCTACTTCTACATCCTGACCTTCATCATCGGTTTCGGCGCCATCCTGCTGGTGAGCACCGACCCCGCCTTCCAGGACGCCGGCGGCGCGCTGCTGGGCGGCAACAACATGGCGGCGGTGCACCTGGCCAATGCCGTGGGCGGCAGCCTGTTCCTCGGCTTCATCTCCGCCGTGGCCTTCGCCACCATCCTGGCGGTGGTGGCCGGCCTGACCCTGGCCGGTGCCTCGGCGGTGTCCCACGACCTCTACGCCTCCGTGTTCAAGCAGGGCAAGGCGAGCGAGAAGGATGAACTGCGCGTGTCGAAGATCACCACCGTGGTCCTGGGGGTTGTCGCCATCGGCCTCGGCATCCTGTTCGAGAAGCAGAATGTCGCCTTCATGGTGGGCCTGGCCTTCTCCATCGCCGCCAGCTGCAACTTCCCGGTGCTGATCCTTTCCATGTACTGGCAGAAGCTGACCACCCGCGGCGCCATGATCGGCGGCTGGATGGGCCTGGTGACTGCCGTGGGGCTGATGATCCTCGGCCCGACCATCTGGGTGCAGATCCTCGGCCATGCCACCCCGGTCTACCCCTACGAGTACCCGGCGCTGTTCTCGATCCTGGTGGCCTTCGTCGGTATCTGGTTCTTCTCCATCACCGACAAGTCCGCCGCGGCCGACGAGGAACGCGCCCGCTTCTACCCGCAGTTCGTGCGTTCCCAGACCGGCCTGGGCGCCAGCGGCGCCGTAGCGCATTGATCCGATCTGTTCACTTGCATGACTTGGGCAGCCTTCGGGCTGCCCTTTTTGTTTGCCTGGCAGGGAACGTAGGATGGATCGGACATCGCAATACCCGTCACCCTGCCGTGGACGCCGTTCGATGACCTACCGCATCGCCGCCGACGCCGTGCTCCTGCTGCACCTGGCCTTCATCCTCTTCGTGATGGTGGGAGGGGTGCTGGTGCTGAAATGGCCGCGCCTGGCGCTGCTGCACCTGCCGGCGGTGGCCTGGGGGGCAACGGCGGAATTCCTCCACCTTATCTGCCCGCTCACGCCCCTGGAGAACCAACTGCGCACGGCGGCGGGAGAGCAGGGCTACAACGGTGGTTTCATCGAGCATTACCTTGTGCCACTGATCTACCCGACGGGGCTGACGCCGGGCATCCAGCTCTGGCTCGGGGCTCTGGTGCTGCTGCTCAACCTGGTGCCCTATTGCATGCTGGCCAGGCGCCTGATGCGGCGCCACTAGCCGCGTTTGTCCCCATCATTCAGCGCCGTGATTCAAGGGTGGTGGGACTATGGTCTTCGCTACACTGCGGTTCATCTACCGCACAAGCAGAAAGGCACCTCACCATGCACAACCGCATCATGATCACCGGAGCCGGTTCCGGGCTCGGCCGCGAAATCGCCCTGCGCTGGGCGCGCGAGGGCTGGAAGCTGGCCCTGTCCGACGTCAACGAAGCCGGCCTGGCCGAAACCCTGAAGCTGGTCCGCGAGGCCGGCGGCGATGGCTTCACCCAGCGCTGCGACGTCCGTGACTACAGCCAGCTCACCGCCCTGGCCCAGGCCTGCGAAGAGAAGCTCGGCGGCATCGACATTATCGTCAACAATGCCGGCGTCGCCTCGGGCGGCTTCTTCGAGGAATTGTCCCTGGAGGACTGGGACTGGCAGATCGCGATCAACCTGATGGGGGTGGTCAAGGGCTGCAAGGCCTTCCTGCCGCTGCTGCAGAAGAGCAAGGGCCGGATCATCAACGTCGCCTCCATGGCGGCGCTGATGCAGGGGCCGGCGATGAGCAACTACAACGTGGCCAAGGCCGGCGTGGTGGCGTTGTCCGAAAGCCTGCTGATCGAGCTGAAGGAAGAGGGCGTGGGCGTGCACGTGGTCTGCCCGTCCTTCTTCCAGACCAACCTGCTGGACTCCTTCCGTGGCCCGACCCCGGCCATGAAACAGCAGGTGGGCAAGCTGCTGGAAAGCTCGCCCATCAGTGCCGCCGACATTGCCGACTACATCTTCCGGGAAGTGGCTGCCGGAGCCTTCATGATCCTGCCCCACGAACAGGGGCGCATGGCCTGGGCGCTCAAGCAGAAGAACCCGCAGGCGCTCTACGACGAGATGGCCAGCATGTCCGCCCGGATGCGCGCCAAACACAGCAGCAACGCCTGATGGAGGCTGGCCGATCGGTCAGCTTTCGCGCCGCTCAGGGTTGCCCGGCGACAGGCCGGGGGAGTAGGGTTTCTCCCCCGGCCTGACCGCCAACCTGGATGGATCCTCCGTGAAACCGCTGTCCCGCGCGCTGATGATGTCGGCGCTGGTGCTCGCCGCGATCAACCTGCGGCCCGGCATCACTTCGCTTGCCCCTCTGATCGAACGCATCGCCCTCGAACTGTCCCTCAGCCGCAGCCTGATCAGCCTGGCCACCGCCTTGCCGGTGCTCTGCATGGGCCTGCTGGCTCCCCTGGCGCCGCGCCTGGCGGTGCGCTTCGGCCTGGAACGGGTGATCACCGTCTGCCTCGCGCTGATCGGCCTGGCTCTGCTGGCGCGCCTGGGGAGTCGTGCCAGCCCGGTGCTGATCGGCAGCGCCGTGGCCATGGGCGCCGGCATCGCGGTGGCCGGCCCTCTGCTGTCGGGCTTCATCAAGCGGCATTTCCACGACCAGATGGGACGGGTGGTCGCCTGGTACTCCCTGAGCATGACCATCGGCGGTGCGGCCGGCGCCGTACTGACCACACCGGTGACCCAATGGCTGGACGACCGGTGGCACCTTGGCCTGGCTTTCTGGGCGCTGCCTGCCTTGCTGGCCGTGGCGCTCTGGTTGTGCCTGCCGAACCGTGCCGATTCCGCCGACGAGGCGGCCAGGGGTGGCCTGCCCTGGGGTGAGCCACGGGCCTGGCTGATCACTGCCTTTTTCGCCCTGCAGGCCGGGCTCTTCTATGCCCTCACCACCTGGCTGGTGGCTCGCTACCACGAGGCCGGCCTCAGCCTGCTGCGCAGCAACAGCCTGTTCAGCCTCTTCATGCTGGTGGGGCTGCCCAGCGCCTTCGTCCTGCCCTGGCTGGCGCAGCGCTTCGACAATCGCTACCAGCTGCTGCTGGCCTGCGGGCTGATCAGCGCCCTGTGCCTCGGCATGATCAGCTTTCAGCCGACCCTGCTGCCGGAAGCCTGGGCCGCCTTGCTGGGGCTCGGCCTCAGCGGCTCCTTCGCGCTGTCACTGGTGCTGCCGCTCTACGAAGCGCACACACCGCTGGCGGTGAGCCGCTGGACTGCGATGATGCTGTTCGCCGGCTACAGCCTGGCCAGCCTCACGCCCGTCCTCGCGGGTCTGGGCCGTGACCTGGCGGGCAACTACCAGGTTCCCTTCATGATCATCACCTGCCTCGCCCTGGTCATGATCCTGTTGGCCTGGTTGCTCGGCCGCGGCCGGCATTGAGGACTTCGACGCATTTCCTTTCTCCTGTGGCGGTCCTGTGTTAGAAGGCTGCCACTGTTTTGCTGGAGTGCCCGCGTGGAGTCCGAATCCATCGTCTATGGCTGCATCCGCGACTGGCCGTCGCTCGACGGCCATGAGCACCGCCTGCGCCGCGAGACCAACCGCCGCGTGCTGGACAGCCTGCCCAGCGGCGAGGCATGGCCCTTCCTTGGCCGTGAGATGTTCTCCTGCTGCGAGCAACCCGGCGAAGGCCTGTTCCGTACCCAGGTGATCCACTTCGGCGCCAGCTACTCGGCGGTGGAATACGAGTGGAGCCTCTGGGTCAGGGCATTCGAGGCCCTGCTCAAGCAGCTCTACTGGAGCAGCGCCGTGGTTCACCTGGAAACCGAGCTCAACGGTATCCACACCTTCCGCTGGGAAAGCGAGCAGGGCTTGCACAGCCCCCAGGAAGCCAACCTGCGGGTGCGTTGCGCCTGGGAGCGCGAAGGTGGCGCACGCGGCTGATCCGCCCTCGATCCACATTGCCGTTCCGGCCCAAGGGAATGCCACGATGCTCAACTACCTCTGGTTCTTTCTCGCCGCGCTCTTCGAAATCGCTGGCTGCTACGCCTTCTGGCTCTGGCTGCGGATGGGCAAGAGCGCCTGGTGGGTCGCCCCCGGGCTGCTCAGCCTGACACTCTTCGCCTTGCTCCTGACCCGCGTCGAGGCCGCCTACGCCGGGCGCGCCTACGCCGCCTATGGCGGTATCTACATCGTCGCCTCGCTGCTCTGGCTGGGCGTGGTGGAGCGTACGCGTCCGCTGGCCAGCGACTGGCTGGGCGCCGCTCTCTGCGTGCTGGGCGCCACCGTCATCCTGCTGGGGCCGCGCTTCTCGCAGAGCTGACGGCAAGGCGCGCTTGATTCCGGACAACAAAGGCGCCCTCTGACAGCCGGTACGGCAATTTCCCTCAACCAATGGTCGGGCGGTGCGGTCGAACGGGCATTACAGCCCGGAAAGCAGCTGCCAGAGCGGCCGATACGCTTTTCAGGCATCGACCCTCCCCCCAGCAGGAGGATGCCGGATGAACCTGCCGTCATCAGGGGCGGTGGCGCGTATCCTGGTGGTGCTCTATTCGTCGCTCCTCCTGGCCTGCACCTCGCTGCCGCGCATCAATCCCGACATGCTCCAATCACCGGCTCCCCAGGTGCAGCTGGACGACGCCCGCGGCCCGCTTCCGGAGGCGCGCAGCAATGCCATCCTCAAGCGCCTCAAGGCCTCTGGAATGGAGACCAACATCTTCGACCTGCACCTGGCGATCGAAGAGGCGCTGGTGGGTAGCCCGCTGACCGCCGGCAACAGGGTGGACCTGCTGCAGGACGGGCCGGATACCTATGCGGCCATGTTCGAGGCCATCGCCGGGGCGCGCGATCACATCAACATGGAAACCTACATCCTCGAAGGCGATGAAGTGGGGCAGCGCTTCGCCAATGCGCTGATCGCCAAGCAGCGTGCGGGCGTGCAGGTCAACCTGATCTATGACAGTGTCGGCACGCTGGGCACGCCGCCCGCGTTCTTCGCGCGGCTGCGCGAGGCCGGAATCAGGCTGGTGGAGTTCAATCCGGTCAATCCGATGACCGTCAGGGCCGGCTGGGATGTGAACCAGCGCGACCATCGCAAGCTGCTGATCGTCGACGGCCGCATCGCCATCCTCGGAGGGGTGAACATCAGCGGCGTCTATTCCAGCAGTTCCGCAGGTTCGGGACACCAGGGGCGACCTCGCGGCGATATGCCCTGGCGCGATACCGACCTGCGCATTGAAGGCCCGGTGGTGGCCGACCTGCAGAAGCTCTTCATCACCACCTGGGATCGGCAGAAGGGCGGGCCGCTGGTGGCGCGCCACTACTTTCCGCCCCTGGAGCGCAAGGGCAACGCGGTGGTACGGGCCATCGGCAGCTCGCCGGAGGAGCCCTACAGCCAGATCTACGCCACGCTGATCTCGGCGCTGCACAGCGCACAGAGCGAAATCTGGCTGACCAGCGCCTACTTCGTGCCCGATCCGCAGTTGATGGACGCCCTCAAGGACGCCGTATCCCGCGGGGTCGACGTGCGCCTGGTGATCCCCAGCAGCACCGATTCCTGGCTGGTGTTCCATGCCGGGCGGGCCTATTACGCCGAGCTGCTGGACGCGGGGGTCAGGTTGTACGAACGCCGCGATGCCTTGCTCCACGTGAAGGCAGGGGTAATCGACGGCGTCTGGTCCACGGTGGGGTCCACCAACCTCGACTGGCGCAGCTTCCTGCACAACCAGGAAGTCAACGTGGTGGTGCTCGGCGCGGATTTCGGCCAGCGGATGCGTAAGGCCTTCCTGGACGACGTGCAGGGCTCGGAGGAACTGACCCTGGAAAGCTGGCAACGCCGCCCGATCCTGGCCCGCATGAGTGAGCGGATCGGACGCATCTGGGGGTATTGGCTCTAGGTCACCGCTCGGGCATGCAGCCGTTCAGCCTGTTCGACGCCTGGCACTTCTCTTCCAGCGCCTGCAGGAATGCTGCCTCGTGCAGCGCGCGAGCGTCAGCCAGGAGTAGCCCGAGGGCCGAGGCGAGTCGGGCGGTTTCCTGGGGCAGGAAGGTGAAACGGGTGCCGTTCTCCAGGATCTGCAGCAGGTCGCCGAGTGCGGCCATGCGCTGGCTGGCGGCTTCGAAGAGGTGTGCGGAGGGAGCCAGCGCGTTGACGAACAGGACGTCGTCGTAAGGCTGGGACTCTGGTGGGAGGGGCTTGAACTCGGTCATGGCCGGCCTCCGAGGTGGTGAAAGTGCGGAGCCGAATCGAGCGGGTAATGCATATCCTTGCTTCCTCGCGTGAAGGTGCGACTGCCACCGGCCTTTGCGAGAGGCATGGGTGGCGGGCCGTGCAGGGGTCGCAAACCGGTCACGTGAGGAAACCCGGCAAGGCCATAGCCTTCCCTGCACGGCCTGCCATGGACTTGAAAAGCATCCGGCATACCGTGTCCCGCGTGAGTCCGGGTTGCGACACCCTGCCGCGGTTGTCACCGCGATGGCGCGACTCTAGCGAGGGACTTTGTAGGCGATCAAGGAAAAAGCCGCGTACGAAATGTCCTGTCAGGCGGTGGTCAATTCAGTGCCCGAAAAGCGGATGCCGCGAGCCGGGAAACTCAGGGAAATCCCCGGCTTAGAGCGGTTTGCTGGAAGTTAGGCGAAAATGCCGACGAAAGGCCTGGGTTTTTTGTGGTTTCGTCATCCGATTGTCATGCGGCGGCTACACTCTCACCTCAGAGTGTATTGGTGCTCTGTGCTTTGTTTAGGCCGCCGTCTGGCGGCCTTTTTTGTGCCCGCCCGTTTGTCCGGCCAGGCTGTCGCTGGTACGGATATATCGTCACTTCATCGCCAGCGTCGCCATATCCGGTTACAGAGAAGTCCATTCAATTCAGGTGGATAGGTTCGTTTTTCCGACGCTGAAGGCTCCCGTCCGAGTTTTGACGCTGCCCTGTCCGGCATCTACTACTCACTAATACCGCAGATGCGGGAATCAGACTCTTTTCGGTCAGGTGTGCTGAGGGTGCGGGATCTTGCAGTGATCTTGCGGGGTTTCTGCGTCTCCGGTTTGGCCAGCCCTATCCTGGCGAGGCAGCGAAAATGGACGATCCGGCACATCGGACCACGGCGCGATCGAAGCTCGGTCAATCGGCTTTCCTGGTGCTGGCTTGTATCCTGGCCTCCCTGCTGGCGGCGCGCAGCGTGCCGGCCGAGACGCCCCAGCCCGACGCCAAGTGGCTGGAGCCGGCGCGCTCCAGGATGATGGAGAACCCCAGTGGGCTGCCGTTCTTTCCCCACCGGGCCAATACGCCGAACAACACCCTGCTCAATGCCGCGGACTTCGATGACGCCCAGGTCTGCGGTGCCTGCCATACCGAGATCTACCAGCAGTGGCGTACCTCGATGATGGCCCACGCCTGGGAAGAACCCATCTACCGGGCCCTGCTGCGCCACGCCAGCGAAGCCACCGAAGGGCGGGTGGACAACTTCTGCACCGGCTGCCATACGCCCATCGGCCTGACCACCGGCCGCATCAATTCGGCGGTCAACCGTGCGTCGGTGGAATTCACCGCCAAGAACGTGCCCATGCCCGGCGTGGATTGTGAGACCTGCCACAACATCAGCGCACGCACCGGCCTGGACAATGGGGCCTATGTGCTCAGCCCACGCGCCCACGGCAAACCGACCAAGTTCGGCCCGCGCGAAGACGGCGTTTCGCCCTACCACGACACCGTCTATTCCGACCTGCATACCCGCTCGGACTTCTGCGCCACCTGCCACAACGTGACCCATCCCTTCAGCACCGTAGCCGTCGAACGCACCTACGACGAGTGGCTGGAGAGTCCTTACAGTTTCAATGACCAGAGCTGCCAGAGCTGCCATATGCCGGGCTTCGCCGGCAAGGCCGCGGTCATGGGGCCGGATCGCCCCGACGTGGCCTCCCACTGGTTCACCGGGGCTAACGCGGCGGTGCTGGATTACCTGGGGCAGAAGGAGGCGGCCCAGCGTGCCCGGGAGCAACTGGCGAAGGCGGCGGAGATCAGCTTCGAGTCGATTCCGGTGAGCCTGGTGCCGGGGCAGGAGGTGTCGGTGCGGGTGAAGGTCGCCAATGTCGGCGCCGGGCACAAGCTGCCCACCGGCTTTCCCGAGGGGCGCGAGGTGTGGATCGATTTCCGCGTCGTGGATGGTTCCGGCCGCGAGCTCTATCGCCTGGGGGCGATCAAGGACGGCGCCACGGAACCGGATACCCGCAACTTCAAGGTCCATCTCGGTGACAAGGACGGCAAGGAACTGGACATCGAGGTCTGGAACGCCACCCAGATCCTCTCGGACAACCGCATCCTGCCGAAAGGCTATGACATCAGCGAGTTCACCTTCGAGGTGCCGAAGGATGTCACCGGCCCCGTCACCCTGACGGCGGAGCTGAATTACTGGCCCTTCCCGCAGCGACTGGTGGACTACCTGCTGGGCAAGGACAAGCTGATGGTGGAGGTCACGCGGATGGCGCAGGTCTCGCGCAGCCTGCCGTTGGGGATCGCGGCCCAGGCGGCGCGCTGAGGGCTACAACTGGCGGCGGGTCGGGGCATGGTTCCTGTGGGGGATTTCAATCGCTGGGCGAACTATTCGGGCGTTCAGGGGCAGTTGCGCTGCCCTTTGCGAATGAGTTGGCTATGTCTGAATTAAGTGTTGCTGAAACGTCCTGTGCCAAGCTGATTATCGAACGGACGGCGAGTCCCTGTTTCGCCTCCCGGCGAGTCTCTTTTTTCAGTCGCCAAAAAAGAAACCAAAAAGGCTTGCCCCGGCATCCGGCCCCGGCTTCGCCGGGGTTCCCTTGCTCCATCGTTGCTCCGGGGCCGCGGCGTGAGGGGCCATCCTTGGCCCCGCACGCCTCTCGCGGCATCCATGCCGCTCGTCCCCCTGCGCAACGATTCCGCTCGGCCTTCTGACGGGGCGCAGTCGCTGCCCCACCGTTTTTACTCGGCTTCAGGCCTGTTTGGGCTTCAGGAAGTTTCTGGACTCGCCGGCGCGAGTCACCCCTCTCCTCTTCTGGGGTGAAGAGGCACGCTTTCGGAAGCACCGCTTCCGGTGCCGATGAACGCCTGAGCGCGAAGCGATCGGGCTGGGGCGCAGGGCGGGGGCTGGGGGAGAGGGAGGTGTCAGGCGGGTGCGGAGGCCTGAAAGGCCCGTACTAGACGCTTCTAGGGGCCTGCCTACTCCTCCAGCCACTCTTTGGGCACATCCAGCTTGAGCATGAGCTGGCACTGCTGGCTGTCGGGGTCGTAGACGATCACCGCCTCGCCTTTCCTGAGCGCCTTGCGCACCCGTTCGACGCGGGTTTCCAGGGGCGTGTCGTCGCCGTTGTCGGTACCTTCGCGGGTGACGAAGTCTTCGATCAGGCGGGTCAGGGTGTCGGTTTCGAGCAGCTCAAAGGGAATCAACATGAAGGGGGTCTCCGGCAGCGGCGAGATGCTACAGCCGCCGCCGCACGCCGTCACCCGTCCACGCTCTGGCGCAGGATGAAGCGCTCCAGCGTGCTGAACAGCAGGGCGCTGTCCAGGGGTTTGCCGAGGAAATCGTCCATCCCGGCGGCGGCACCGGCCTGGCGGTGTTCTTCGAGTATGTGCGCGGTGAGGGCGACTATGGGGACCGCCGGCCAGTTGCGGGTGCGCTCGAGCCGGCGGATCTGCCGGGTGGCCTCGAAACCGTCCATTTCCGGCATCTCGCAGTCCATCAGGATCAATTGGATGCCATCCGGGTCGCGCTCGTACTCATCCACCGCTGCCACGCCATTGGACACGGTGCGCACCAGGTAGCCGCGCTTCTTGAGGAACCCCTGGACCACCATCTGGTTCACCGGGTTGTCCTCGGCCACCAGGATGCAGGGCGTGGCACTGACCCGGCGGCGTTCTTCCTGCTGCTGGGTGCGCTCCTCCAGGCGGCGCTCGCGGTAGAGCTCCTGCAGGGTTTCGCGCAGGTGGCCCAAGGTGAGCGGCTGGGCAATGGCGCGCAGGCGCAGGCCGGCCCCCGGTGGCAGCTGCTGGCAGTCTTCCGGCGGGCAGATCAGCATCACCCGCTGGCCGCGCTCCAGTCGTGGCCGCAGTTTTTTCAGCCAGTGCGCCGGCTCGCCGGGCCAGGGTGCCTGCAGCACCAGCAGCGGCGGTGCGGCGAAGTCGTCGAGCTGTTCGAGCAGCCGATCCGGGTCATGGCAACGCGCGCAGCGCATGCCCCAGCGCCCGAGCAGGCGGCTGAGCGCGTCGAGGCCTTGGGCGTCCTGGCAGGCCAGCAAGGCGGTGCGGCCGCCCAGCAGCTGGTTCAGATCGTCGGTCCTGGACTCACCCGGCTGCAGCGGTATGTCGAAACAAAAACGGGTGCCCTGGTTGAGGGTGCTCTGCACTTCGATGCGGCCGCCCATCATTTCCACCAGGTCCTTGCTGATGGCCAGCCCCAGGCCGCTGCCGCCGTAGCGGCGCGAGGTGCTGGAGTCGCCCTGGGCGAAGGAGTTGAACAGTTGGGTCAGGGCCTCGGGACGGATGCCGATGCCGCTGTCGCTGACGCTGAAGACCAGGTGCGCCGTGCCATCGGCGTTGCGGCGCAGGCCGAGGTTGAGGGTGACGTGTCCCACGGCGGTGAACTTGAGGGCATTGCCCAGGAGGTTCATCAGCACTTGCTTGAGCCGCGTCGGGTCGCCCTGGATGCGCCGGGGGACGCCGGCGTCCAGACTGAGGTGCAGGCCCAGGCGCTTGTCCATGGCCTGGGCGGTGAACAGGCCGAGGGTTTCGGAAACGAGGTCTTCCAGATCGAATTCGATGTTCTCCAGTTCCAGCTTGCCGGACTCGATGCGGGCGAAGTCGAGGATGTCGTTGATCACCGCCATGAGCGCCTTGCCGGAGCTGGATATGGTGTCGACGTAGAAGCGCTGGCTGCGGTCCAGCGGGGATTCCTTGAGCAATTGCAGCATGCCCAGCACGCCGTTGAGCGGGGTGCGGATCTCGTGGCTCATGGTGGCCAGGAAGCGGCTCTTGGCCTGGTTTTCGAAATCGGCCTGCTCGGCTGCCTGGCGTGAGCGGAAGCCTTCTTCCTTGAGGGTGTTGATGCGGTCGGCGAGGCCGATGGAGAGGGTGATCAGTTCGATGGTGACGCCGATCTTCACCACGGTGGCGCCGAACAGTCCCAGCACTTCCACCCCCAGCGAGCCGGTGGTGATCTGGATGAAGGCGAACAGCAGCACGCCCCAGGCCAGGATGTAGTAGGAGCCGTAGCGCAGGCCCTTGCGCCAGACGTAGAAGCCGGTGAGCAGGAGGAAGGCGGAAATCCCCGACACCGTCAGGCTGGCGAGGATGTTCCAGCCTTGCAGGCCGATCAGCGGGAAGGAGAGGAATGCCACCAGGGTGGCGACCATCAGCCAGCGCAGCAGCCGGTCCAGGCGCGGGAAGTGCAGGCCGGTGTGGAGGAAGTGCCGGCTGAACTGCACCGCAGCCAGGCAGTGCAGGTACATGAAAATGTAGATGGCGACCGACTGCAGGCCCACGTGTTCGGGCAACAGCTTGAACAGCATGCCGTCGAAGCAGGCGGCGAGCAGGCCGACGTTGAGGTTGTAGACCAGGTACCAGAGGTAGGCCGGTTCACGGAGCGACAGGTAGAGGAACAGGTTGTAGAAGAACATGGCGAACAGCACGCCATAGAAGGCGCCGTTGAACCCCATGAAGTTCTCCTGGGCGGCGGCGCTGGCGTCGTAGGTGCTGAACACCAACGGCACGAAGAGCGTGCTGGTGCTTTCGACGCGCAGGAACAGGGTGCTCTGACCGGGCTCGATGCTCAGGGGGAACCAGAAGTTGCGGACCTGCACCGGCCGCTGGGCGAAGGCGAAGTGGTCGCCGGTTTCCTGGGTCTGCACCCGGCCGTCGGGGGTGAGGTAATAGACGCGGATGTCGTCCAGCAGTGGATAGTTGGCTTCCAGATAGCCGCTCAGGGCGTGGGGCCGGCTGTTGTCCAGGCGCACCTTGAACCACCAGACCGAGCGGTTCTTGCCGAGGTTGGCGTGCTCGCCCTTCACCGGCTGGAAGGCCAGGTCGGGCAGCTTGTGCACCTGCCCCAGGTCGAACACGCCCTGGGGATCTTCCAGGTAGCCGACCCATTGGCCCAGTGAAAGGCGCAGTTGGTCACGGTCGAGTGGGGCCGCTTCCAGTGCGAAGGCGGGCCTGCAGAGCCAGAACAGCAGAAAGGCCAGACCGAGTGCTGCAGTTTTCACACAGCCTGAAAGGTGAAGCATGGGCGACCACCCGTATTGTTATTGCGTCCTTGGGTGGCACTTTGCTCTTACATCTCGGACGCTTCAAGCGTTGCCTTCACCCTTTCCTACAAGGCTTTCCACGGTCGGCACCCGCGTTTCGCTCTCCATCTGCGCGTCATGCTCCAGTTGGTGGCTGAAGGGTTCCAGGGACTGCTGGCTGGAAACCGCGTCGGTGGCGAATACCGGCGGGCTCATCAGGTAGGCGCCGAGCAGGCGGCTCAAGGCTTCCAGGCTGTCGATGTGGGTGCGCTCGTAGCCGTGGGTGCCGTCGCAACCAAAGGCCAGCAGGGCGGTGCGGATGTCATGGCCGGCGGTGACCGCCGACTGGGCGTCGCTGTGGTAATAGCGGAACAGGTCGCGGCGCAGGGGGATGGCATTCTCCGCGCCGAGGCGCAGCAGGTGCCGCGACAGGTGGTAGTCGTAGGGGCCGCCGGAATCCTGCAGGGCCACGCTGACGGCATGCTCGCTGGATTGCTGGCCGGGGGCTACGGGGGCGATGTCGATGCCGACGAATTCGCTCACGTCCCAGGGTAGCGCGGCGGCCGAACCGGAGCCGATCTCTTCGGTGATGGTGAACAGCGGATGGCAATCGATGGGCGGCACCAGGCTGGCTTCGGCCAGGCCCTTGAGCGCGGTCAGCAGGGCCGCCACGCCGGCCTTGTCGTCCAGATGGCGGGCGCTGATATGGCCGCTCTCGGTGAATTCGGGCAGGGGGTCGAAGGCGACGAAGTCGCCCACCGCCACCCCCAGGGTCTCGCAGTCGGCGCGCGTCGCGCAGTAGGCGTCCAGGCGCAGCTCCACGTGGTCCCAACTGACGGGCAGGCTGTCTACCTGGGTGTTGAAGGCGTGCCCCGAGGCCAGTAGCGGCAGCACGTTGCCGCGCAACACTCCGTCGTCGCAGAACAGGCTGACCCGGCTGCCTTCGGCGAAGCGGCTGGACCAGCAGCCCACCGGTGCCAGGGCCAGGCGGCCGTTGTCCTTGATCTCGCGGACGATGGCGCCGATGGTGTCCAGGTGCGCCGACACTGCGCGGTCCGGGCTGCTCTGGCGGCCCTTGACCGTGGCGCGGATGGTGCCGCGACGGGTGATTTCATAGGGAATACCGATCTCGTCCAGGCGCTCGGCGACGTAGCGCACGATGGTGTCGGTGAAGCCGGTGGGGCTGGGGATGGCGAGCATCTCCAGCAGCACTCGCTGGAGGTAGGCGAGGTCGGGTTCGGGGAGTCTCTGGCTCATGGCGTCTCCTTGGCGGGGGCCTTGGGACCTGGTGGGCTTCAGCCCACCGGCCGGAACGGTCAGGGCGTTCGCGTCAACGGGAACAGCAGGTCGATGAAGCGCTCCGCCGTGGGTTGCGGCTGGTGGTTGGCCAGGCCGACCCGTTCGTTGGCTTCGATCAGCACGTAGTCCGGCTGGTCGGCGCCGGACACCAGCAGGTCCAGGCCCACCACCGGTATTCCCAGCGTCCGCGCGGCGAGGATGGAGGCCTCGGCCAGGGCCGGGTGCAGGGTCCCGGTGACGTCTTCCAGGGTGCCGCCGGTGTGCAGGTTGGCGGTCCGCCGCACGGCCACCCGGGTACTGGCGGGCAGCACATCGTCATAGGCGTGGCCCGCCGCGCGCAGGGTGCGCTCGGTTTCGCCGTCCATGGGGATACGGCTTTCCCCCTGGGTGGCGGCCTGGCGTCGTCGGCTCTGGCGTTCGATCAGCTGGCGCAGGGTGCGCTGGCCATCGCCCACCACCTCGGCGGGACGGCGGATGGCGGCGGCCACTACCTCGTAGTTGATCAGCACCACCCGCAGGTCCAGGCCCTGGTGGCAGCTTTCCAGCAGTATGCGGCTGTCGAAATGCTCGGCATTGGCGATGGCGGTCTTCACTTCCTCCAGGCTGCGCAGGTCCACAGCCACGCCCTGGCCCTGTTCGCCATTCACCGGCTTGACCACCAGGCTGCCGTGCTCGGCGAGGAAGGCGGCATTGTCTTCGTCCGTGCCGGCCAGGCGCTGGGCCGGCTGGCGGATGCCCACCCGGGCCAGGGCGCGGTGGGTCAGGTGCTTGTCCTGGCAGAGGGTCATGCTCACTGCGCTGGTGAGGTCGGAGAGGGACTCCCGGCAGCGGATGCGCCGGCCGCCCTGGCTCAGGCTGAAGAGGCCGCCCTCGGCATCGTCCACCTGCACCTCGATGCCACGGCGCAGCGCCTCGTCGACGATGATGCGGGCATAGGGGTTGAGCTTTTCTTCCAGGCCGGGGCCGAGGAACAGGGTCTGGTTGATGCTGTTCTTGCGCTTCACCGTGAAGGTGGCCAGGTCGCGGAAGCCCAGCTTGGCGTAGAGCGCCTTGGCCTGGCGGTTGTCGTGCAGCACCGAGAGGTCGAGGTAGTTGAGCCCGCGCCCCATGAAGTGTTCCACCAGATGGCGTACCAGGGCCTCGCCGACGCCCGGGCGGCTGCACTGCGGGTCCACCGCCAGGCACCAGAGGCTGGAGCCACCCTCCGGATCGTCGAAGGCCTTGCGGTGGTTGAGGCCCATGACGGCGCCGATCACCTGGACATCGCGCTCGTCCTCGGCCAGCCAGTAGACCGGGCCGCCCAGGTGATACGGCGTGATGGCCTCCTGCTCCACCGGCAGCATGCCGCGGCAGCGGTAGAGCTGGTTGACCGCCTGCCAGTCGCTTTCGCTCAGGGCCCGGCGGATGCGGAAGCCGCGAAAGCCGCGGCGAGCCGGGCGGTAGTCGGGGAACCAGAGGCGCAGGGTATCGGACGGATCGAGGAACAGCTGTTGCGGTGCCTGGGCCAGCACCTGGTGGGGCGCCGCGACGTAGAGGGCGATATCGCGCTCGCCCGGCTGCTCCTCCAGCAGCTCGCGGGCGAGGCTCGCCGCATCGGGGAAGGTGTGGCCGAGGAGCAGGCGGCCCCAGCCGCAATGGAGGATCTGTGGCGCCTCGCGGGGTTCGAGATGACCCTCGGCCAGGCGCGCCTGCAGGCGTTGGTAGGAGGGCGCCTGGCCGCGCAGCAGGCGCTGGCTGTGCAGGGTATGGGTTTTCATCGATTCAGAGTCCCTGTTGATTGAGCCAGAGGTTGAGGGCGGCCATCTGCCAGAGCTTGGAGCCGTGTAGCGGGGTGATGTCCTCCGCCGGGCTCTGCAGCAGACGTTCGAGCATGGCCGGCTGGAACAGGCCGCGATTCTGGCTCGGGTCCAGCAGCAGTTCGCGCACCAAGTCGAGGGTCCGCCCGTCCAGATGCTTGAGGCCGGGAACCGGGAAGTAGCCCTTGGGGCGGTCGATCACCTGATTGGGAATGATTTGGCGGGCGGCGGCCTTGAGCACTGCCTTGCCGCCGTCTCCGAGCTTGAAGCGCGACGGAATGCGCGCCGACAGTTCGGCCACCCGGTAGTCGAGGAACGGCACCCGCGCCTCCAGGCCCCAGGCCATGGTCATGTTGTCCACCCGCTTCACCGGGTCGTCCACCAGCATCACCGTGCTGTCCAGGCGCAAGGCCTTGTCCACCGGGTCGAGGGCGCCGGGGCGCTCGAAGTGCCCGCGCACGAAGTCGCCGGCCAGGTCGCCGGCAAGCCAGGCCGGCTGCACCGTGGCCTGGTACTCGGTGTGGCTGCGGTCGAAGAAGGCCGCGCGGTAGCAATTGACCGGGTCGGAGGTGTCGGCCAATGGCGGGTACCAGTGATAGCCGCCGAACAGCTCGTCGGCGCCCTGGCCGCTCTGGACCACCTTGCAGTGCTTGGAAACCTCGCGGGACAGCAGATAGAAGGCGATGCAATCGTGGCTGACCATGGGCTCGCTCATGGCGGCGAAAGCGGCCGGAAGCTGTTCCAGCACCTCGTGCTCGTCGATGCGCAGCTGCTGGTGGCGGGTGCCGTAGTGGCGTGCGATCAGGTCGGAGTATTCGAACTCGTCGCCGCGCTCGCCGCCGGCATCCTGGAAGCCGATGGAGAAGGTGGCCAGTTGCTCGGCGCCGGTTTCCGCCAAGAGACCCACCAGCAGGCTGGAGTCCACGCCACCGGAGAGCAGCACGCCCACCTCGCGGGCGGCGCGCTGGCGGATCGTCACGGCCGCGCGCAGGTTGGCCAGGAGCAGGTCGCGCCAGTCTTCCAGGCCGAGTATCTGTTCGTCTTCGCGGGGCCCGTATTCCAGCTGCCACCAGTTGCCCTGGCTGCTGTTGCCGTCGGCGTCGATCTGTATCCAGCTGGCTGGCGGCAGCTTCTCCACACCCTTCACCAGGGTCCGCGGAGCCGGCACCACGGCGTGGAAGTTGAGGTAGAAGTTCAGCGCCTCCGGGTCCAGCGAGGTGTCCAGGTCGCCCCCCCGGAGCAGGGCCGGCAGGCTCGAGGCGAAGCGCAGGCGCTGATCTGTGCGTGATAGATACAGCGGCTTGATGCCGAGGCGGTCGCGGGCGAGGAACAGGCGCTGGCGGTCACGCTCCCAGATGGCCAGGGCGAACATGCCGTTGAGCTTGGGCAGCATGTCCTTGCCCCAGGCGTGCCAGGCCTTGATCAGCACTTCGGTGTCGCCGTCGGAATGGAAGCGGTAACCCAGTTCCAGCAGCTCCTTGCGCAGTTCCGGGTAGTTGTAGATGGCGCCGTTGAACACCATGGCCAGGCCCAGTTCGGGGTCCAGCATGGGCTGCCCGGAGGCTTCGGCGAGGTCCATGATCTTCAGCCGTCTGTGGCCCAGGGCGATCGGTCCCTGGCTGTGCAGGCCCCAGGCGTCCGGGCCGCGGGGGGCGAGGTGGTGAGTGATTCGGTCGAGGGCGGCCAGGTCGGCCGGTTGCTTGTCGAAACGCAGTTCTCCAGAAATGCCGCACATAAGTCCTTACCGGTGTTGCCGTTGGGGATTGGGTGCCTGGAAATAGCGCACCTAGGGGTCCGACCCCTGGGCGCTTCTGCGAGTTTTATATTGTTTGGGTATATGGCGGGGGTACAGAACTTGTTCACGATCTCGCGAGCTAGAGAAGAACAAGGCGGAAATGGCTGAGGACGCGGAGTTTACGAGCTGTAAATGAGCAAGTCCGAAGCCATTTCCAACGCAGTTATTCCGACGCGCAGCAGATCGTGGGCAAGTTCTCAGGCCAGCAGTTTCTGCGCTGCCAGGGACAGGCTCACCGCCACCAGCATCAGGGCGAACAGCCGCTGCAGGGTGGCACCGCGCAGGCGCAGGGCCAACTGGTTGCCGCAGAGCACCCCGATGGCGCCGCCGGCCGCCAGGCCGCCGAGCAGGGCCATGGGCGGTTGCGCGCCGGTGATATAGAGGAGGAAGCCGCCGCCCGAGACCAGGGCGATCACGGCCATGGAGGTGGCGGTCGCGGCCAGCATCGACAGCGGGGTGAACCAGAGCAATGCCGGCACGACGAGGAAGCCGCCGCCCACGCCCATTACCCCCGATAGCAGCCCCACGCCGGCGCCAATCGCCACCAGGGGCGCGCTGCGCAACGGGCCGGACTTGCCCTTGGGCAGGCCGGCGCCGCGCCACATGCGCCAGGCGGACCAGAGCACCAGCAAGCAGAAACCAAGGATCAATGCGGGTTCGGGTATGTAGCGCCCGACCCACTGGCCCACGGCATTGCCCGGCAGGCCGGCCAGGGCGAGCAACAGCACCGGGCGCCCGGCCACCAGGCCCTGGCGGGCGCGGGGAATGGCGCCGATGGCGGCGGACAGGGCCACGGCGCCGAGACTCACGCCAATGGCGTCGCGCAGGGGCAGGTGAAGGCTGAGCAGAAGGGGCAGGGCTACCAGCGAGCCGCCGGCGCCGGTCAGGCCCAGCAGCAGGCCGAGGATGGCGCCGATCGCCAGGGCTTCAATGAGCAGTAGTTCCATGGTCAGGTGTTCTGGCCGCGAATCAGGCGGCGCAAGGCAAAACGATTGGGGTGGCAGGCTTCGGCCACTATGCGGGGCACCGGCAGGGGTTCGCCATCCAGCCAGGCGGCCAGCAGTTCGCCCGACAGGGGCGCGGTGATCAGGCCGCGGGAACCGTGGGCGCTGTTCACATACAGGCCGTCGAGCCAGGGGGCCGGCACTTGCGGTACCTGGCGCGCGTCCCTGGCCAGCACGGCGTAGACCTCGGCGAAGGCCTCGGCATCCGTCAGGGGGCCGACGATGGGCAGGTAGTCCGGGGTGGTGCAGCGGAAGGCGGCGCGGCCTTCCAGCCGGGCCGGGTCCAGCTCGGCGGCGCGCAGGCGATGGCCGAGGTCGGGGGAGATTTCCTCCAGCAGTTGGAGGTTGCCGGCGTGCTCGGCGGCGGTGGGCGTGAGGTCCGTGCTGTGGAAGTCGAAACTGGCGCCCAGCGTGTGCTCGCCATCGCGCGGTGGTGCCACATAGCCCTCGGCGCAGAGCACGGTACCCAGGCTCGCACTCTCCGCGGTGGCCGGCAGGCTGCTTATCTGCCCGCGAATGCGCTTGAGCTGCAGCCCGGCGGCTTGGGGAAAGCGCAGCACCTCGGCGGCGCTGGCCAGGACGGCCACCGGTGCGGCGGCGAGGCGGGAGTCGCCGGCATAGGCACACCAGCGGTCGCCTTCACGGCGCAGTTCCAGGGCTTCGCTGTGGGGCAGCAGGCGGATATTCGGATGATCGGCCAGCAGGCGGCACAGCGCCGGCGGGTGGACCCAGCCAGCCTCGGGGTAGAACAGGCCGCCGGCGGGCAGGGCGACGCCCGCCAGGGCTTCGGCCCGGGCTTGGTCGAGGCAGTGCAGCAGGTCGGCGGGGAAGGCGTCGGCCAGCTTTTCCTGGCGCTGCGCTTCCTTGGCATCGAAGGCCAGTTGCAGGACGCCGCAGGCTTGCCAGTCGTGGCCCTGTTCCAACCGCTGCAGCAGCCGGCGGGTATGGCCGAAGCCACTGAGGATCAGCCGCGACAGCGGGGTGCCATGGGCCGAGAGCTTGAGGTAAAGCACCCCCTGGGGATTGCCCGAGGCTTCCCGCGCCGGCGCGTCGTGGCGTTCCAGCAGGGTGACCTGCCAGCCACGGGCGGCCAGGCTGGCGGCGCTGGCGCAACCGGCGAGGCCCGCGCCTATCACCAGCGCCGCGCGGCACTCGGGGACGAAGTGCGGGCGCGCGTACCAGGGCTTGCAATCGTCTCGGGCCTCACCTTCGAACGGCCCCCGGCTCATCTCCCACTTCTTGCCGAAGCCCGGGGTGCGCTTGACCGCGAAACCCACCTCTTTCAGGCCACGGCGCACGAAACCGGCTGCGGTGAAGGTGGCCAGGGTGGTACCGGGGGCGGACAGCCGCGCCAACTGGGCGAAGAGGGCGGGGCTCCACATCTCCGGGTTCTTTGCCGGGGCGAATCCGTCAAGGAACCAGGCGTCGACGCGCGCGTCCAGTTCCGGCAGGCAGTCCATGGCATCGCCCAGCAACAGGGTCAGCGCCACGCGGCCGGCGGCAAGGTTGATGCGCTGGAAGCCGGGGTGAACCGCCACGTACTGGTCGAGGAGTTGGGCGGTCAGAGGCGCCAGCTCCGGCCAGAGGGCCAGGGCGCGCTCCAGGTCGTCACGGGTCAGGGGGAATTTTTCCACGCTGACGAACTGCAGCCGGGCGTCGGCCGGTGCGTACTGTTCGAACAGTCGCCAGGCGCAGAGGAAGTTCAGCCCGGTGCCGAATCCGGTCTCGCCAATGCAGAAACGCCCGCCCGCCGGCAGTTCGGCGAAGCGCCGGGCGAGGTCATTGCCGGCGAGGAATACATGGTGGGTCTCGTCGATGCCCGAGGCAGGGGAGAAGTAGACGTCGTCGAACTCCCGCGACAACGGTTGGCCCTGCTCATCCCAGTCGAGCTGGGCGTGGTGAAAATCGGACATGGGGGTTCCCGTGACTGCGAAGCGCGAATAGTAGCCGATCGGGCGCCCGCATCGAACTGACCGGGAGATCAGGTGTAGGAGCGAGCTCTGCTCGCGAAGCGGTTCATCGAGATTTTCGCGAGCAGAGCTCGCTCCTACGGACAGGTGTCCGCTACCTTTTCCCCATTACGCCAAGGAGGTCCGCATGTTCGAATCCGCCGAGATCGGCCATTCCATCGACAAGGAAACCTATGAAAAGGCCGTGCTGGAGCTGCGCGAGGCCCTGCTGGACGCCCAGTTCGAGCTCAAGCAGCAGGCGCGCTTCCCGGTGCTCATCCTGATCAACGGTATTGAGGGCGCCGGCAAGGGCGAGACGGTCAAGCTGCTCAACGAATGGATGGACCCGCGCCTGATCAACGTGGAGAGTTTCCTGCGCTCGACCGACGAAGAACTGTCGCGGCCGCCGCAGTGGCGCTACTGGCGCAAGCTGCCGCCCAAGGGGCGAATCGGCATCTTCTTCGGCAACTGGTACAGCCAGATGCTCCACGCCCGGGTCGAGGGGGATATCAAGGACGCCCGCCTGGACCAGGCCATCAACGACGCCGAAGGCTTCGAGCGCATGCTCTGCGACGAAGGGGCGCTGGTCTTCAAGTTCTGGTTCCACCTGTCCAAGAAGCAGCTCAAGGAACGCCTCAAGGCCCTGGAGAAAGACCCCCAGCGCAGCTGGCAGCTCAACCCGCTGGACTGGAAGCAGAGCGAGGTCTACGACCGTTTCGTGCGCTTTGGCGAGCGGGTGCTGCGCCGCACCAGCCGTGACTACGCACCCTGGTACGTGATCGAGGGGTCCGACGAGCGCTACCGCAGCCTCAGCACTGGCCGGATCATCCTCGAAGGCTTGCAGGCCGCCCTCAAGCAGGAGGGCCGACCCAAACCGCAGCCCCACGCGGCGCCGCTGATGTCCAGCCTGGACAAGCTCAGCCTGCTGGACAGCCTCGACCTCGGCCGCAAGCTGGACAAGGACGACTACAAGGACCAACTGGCCACCGAACAGGCGCGCCTGAACGGCCTGATGCGCGACAAGCGCATGCGCGGCCACGCGCTGATGGCGGTGTTCGAAGGCAACGACGCCGCCGGCAAGGGCGGCGCCATCCGCCGCGTCACCGGGGCGCTGGACCCGCGCCAGTACCGCACCGTGCCGATCGCCGCACCCACCGAGGAAGAGCGCGCCCAACCCTACCTCTGGCGCTTCTGGCGACATGTGCCGGGACGCGGCCAGTTCACCATCTTCGACCGCTCCTGGTACGGCCGCGTGCTGGTGGAGCGGGTCGAGGGCTTCTGCTCCGAGGCCGACTGGCTTCGGGCCTATGGCGAGATCAATGACTTCGAGGAGCAGTTGCACAACTACGGCATCGTGCTGGTGAAGTTCTGGCTGTCCATCGACAAGGACACCCAGATGGAGCGCTTCAAGGAGCGCGAGGCGGTGTCCTTCAAGCGCTACAAGATCACCGAGGAAGACTGGCGCAACCGCGACAAGTGGGAGCTCTACGTGGACGCGGTGGACGACATGGTGGATCGCACCAGCACCGAAATCGCGCCCTGGACCCTGGTGGAAGCCAACGACAAGCGCTACGCGCGGGTCAAGGTACTGCGCACCATCAACGAAGCCCTGGAAAAGGCGTTCGCGAAAGACTGAGCAGGGGATAGCCGCGCATACGCGGGGTGAATGATCATGGTGGCTGAGCATGGGCCGCAATTATGCTCGGCCGACATTCACTCCAAACAGCAACGAGGTGCGTCATGCGTGAAGTGGTGATCGTCGACAGCGTGCGGACTGGCCTGGCCAAGTCCTTCCGCGGCAAGTTCAACATGACCCGGCCGGATGAGATGGCCGCCCACTGCGTGAACGCGCTGCTCTCGCGCAACGACCTCGACCCGGCGCTGGTGGACGATTGCGTGGTCGGCGCCGGCTCCAACGAAGGCGCCCAGGGCCACAACATCGGCCGCAACGTGGCGGTGCTTTCGGGCCTGGGCGTCGGCGTCGCCGGTATGACCCTCAACCGCTACTGTTCCTCGGGCCTGCAGGCCATCGCCATCGCCGCCAACCAGATCGCCTCGGGCTGCAGCGATGTGATGGTGGCCGGCGGCGTCGAGTCCATCACCCTGACCCTGAAGAGCATCAATCAGGACAACTTCGTCAACCCGCGGCTGAAGCTCGAACACCCCGGCATCTATTACCCGATGGGCCAGACCGCCGAGATCGTCGCCCGCCGCTACAACGTGACCCGCGAAGCCCAGGACCTCTACGCCCTGCAGAGCCAGCAGCGCACCGCCCGCGCCCAGGCTGCGGGCCTGTTCGCCGACGAGATCGTGCCGATGAGCGTGAAGTATTTCGTCGAAGACAAGGCCACTGGCGAAAAACAGGTGCTGGAGGGCGTGGTGGACGGCGACGACTGCAACCGCCCGGACACCACCCTGGAAGGCCTGAATTCGCTGAAGCCGGTATTCGCCGAGGACGGCTCGGTCACCGCCGGCAACTCCTCGCAACTGTCCGACGGCGCTTCCATGACCCTGCTGATGAGCCTGGACAAGGCCCTGGAACTGGGGCTCAAGCCCAAGGCGTTCTTCCGCGGCTTCACCGTGGCCGGTTGCGAGCCGGACGAGATGGGCATCGGTCCGGTGTTCTCGGTGCCCAAGCTGCTCAAGGCCAAGGGCCTCTCGATCGACGACATCGACCTGTGGGAGCTGAACGAAGCCTTCGCTTCCCAGTGCCTCTATGCTCGCGATCGCTTGGGGATCGACAACGAGAAGTACAACGTCAATGGGGGTTCCATCTCCATCGGCCACCCCTTCGGCATGACCGGCTCGCGCCAGGTCGGCCACCTGGTGCGCGAACTGCAGCGGCGCGGCAAGCGTTTCGGCATCGTCACCATGTGCGTCGGCGGCGGCATGGGCGCCACCGGACTGTTCGAGGCCTATCGCTGAGGCCTGGGGAGACCTGTGGGAGATTCCATGTCAATCGATGCGTAGGGTGGAAATCCCTTTGGGGATTTCCACCAACGGTGCCTTGCGTGGCATCGCTGGTGGATAAAAAAGCGCTATCCACCCTACACGGCTGTGGGGCCGAAAAGGAAAAACCCGCGTCTGGCGCGGGTTTATTCATTCAGGAGCGCTTATCGGCCCCGAAAGGCGAGTATGGCGTTGGATAGTTTCATGCGCCGGATGTACAGCGCGATTTCCCGCTCCGCATCCACGCGGGTGAAGTAGGGTCCCTCCAGGGTGCCCTCCCGTGTGGAGAAGAAGTACTGTCCGTTCACGGCGCTGACACGCTCACTGCGATAGTGGGTGCCTGCCGCCATGTCGGATGCACGTCTACCGAACATCGGACCACCTCCATAACCCATTGGCTATTTGAGTCTAATCAGCGCTGTCAGCCTTGCTCCGGGGCTCGACAAGCGGCTGCCGGATGCCGACGGCGGGACAGGTACAGTTTCACCGCTGACAGGCAGGAAACTGTTCCTGTGCCCCGGGAACGGGCGCTCCTAGAATGGCGTCTCTTGTCCTGCCCGCGGCGACGCTGTCGGGCGTGTCCGCAGAGGTTCCCATGCATATCTCCTCCGGCCGTTGGGTGTACGGCCTGTTCCTCGCCCTGGTCACGGCCGTGCTCTGGGGTGTTCTGCCCATCTGGCTGAAGGAAGTCCTGCAGACGATGGACCCGGTGACCGTCACCTGGTACCGGCTGGTTGTCGCGGGCTCGCTGCTGTTCCTCTACCTGGGCGCCAATCGCCGCCTGCCGGCCTTCCGTCCGTTGGGTGCCCGTGGCCGCTGGTTGGTGGTCCTGGCGGTGGGAGGGCTTACCGGCAATTACGTCTTCTACCTGATCGGCCTGAAGATGCTCAGCCCCGGCACCACTCAACTGGTGATCCAGGTGGCGCCCGTGCTTTTCCTGCTGAGCAGTCTGTTCATCTTCAAGGAGAGCTTCAGCCTCGGGCAGGCCTTCGGTCTGCTGGTGACGATCCTGGGCTTCGGACTGTTCTTCAACCAGCGTCTGGAAGAGTTGCTGACCTCCATGAGCCAATACACCCTGGGCGTCCTGGTGATCCTGCTGTCGGCTTTTGTCTGGACCTTCTACGGCCTGGCGCAGAAGCAGTTGCTGAGCCACTGGAGCTCGGCCCAGGTAATGATGGTGATCTACCTCGGTTGTGCCGCGCTGCTGACACCCTGGGCGCACCCCATGGAGTTGCTGTCCCTGAGTCCGCTGCAGGGCTGGCTGCTGCTGGCCTGCTGCCTGAATACCCTGGTGGCCTATGGCGCCTTCGCCGAGGCCCTGGCCCACTGGGAGGCGTCCCGGGTCAGCGCGACCCTGGCCGTTACGCCGCTGGTGACCTTCGCCAGCGTGGCGCTCTGCGCCGGTCTCTGGCCGGACCATGTGCAGCCCGAAGAGGTCAACTGGATCGCCTACGCCGGGGCCCTGTTCGTCGTGCTGGGCTCGGCGCTGACCGCCCTGGCGCCGTCGCTGTTGCGCAGTTGGCGGGCGCGACGAGCCGTCACGTCCCTGGCCAGCAGCGAGTGAGGGGAGGGCGGCGAGGCTTGCCGATCGTGATTGGCTGGTCTGTGTCGGGGCCGGCCTACAGGGTGAAGCCTTCCCTTTCCATCCGCGCCAGCAGGCCCTGCCAGACCGGCAGCTTCGCGGTGTCGCCGACGCGCTTCGGGGTGCCGCCTTTCAGGGTATAGAGCCCCTGGGCATCAAAGGCATAGCGCAGGTCCAGGTCCTTGCGCCGCGAGACGGGAAGAATCTCATCCCGCAGATTGTCCAGCACCAGGGGCTCGGCATCCGGGGTTTCGTAGTAGGTCACCACCATGTGCGCCTGGTTCAGGTCCAGGGCCCTGGCGTAGGTGATGCGCAGCTTTTCCCGGGCAACGCCCAGTTGCACCAGGGTGAAGTACTTGGCCACGGCGAAGTCCTCGCAGTCTCCGGCGCCCTTGGCCAGAGTTTCCAGCGGGGTGGCCCAGTAATCCCGGCGCTGCCACAGGGCGCTGTCGTCGGTGAAGCGTATCTGCTGGTTGATCTCGTGGTTGACTGCCAGCAGTTGCTCGCGCTCGGTCATCCGGCGACCGTTTTCCAGCAGGTCGCGCCAGGCGTGCAGGCGATCCTTGGCCGGGCCGCTGCGACCGTAGCGCTTTTCCGCCTTGCGCATGAGCGGGTCGAGGCTCCAGGCAGCCTTGGCGTCGTTGGCGCCCAGCAGCAGGCCGCCGCTGAAGGTGACGATGACCAGCATGAACCAGGACAGGGAAACGCCGAAGCGGCGGGAGGCAGGCTTCTGCAACGGGTTGATACTCCAGGGGAAAGCGGCCGTAGCCGGGTTCAGCGGTGAATCAATCCGTTGAGCGAGCCACTGGCGAGGGGAGACCTTCCGCCAGCTCGGGATAGGCGCACACTAGGGGCACTGCGGTCGTCGCCGCAAGGCACAGGGGACGCGCGGCAGGCGGAAAATGCGGAGGATGCCTGGGGGATGGCTCTGGAATGGGCATGAGCGGCCTGGACCGGCCGTCGGAAAGGCGCTGTCCTGCTGCCCGCCGGGTGCGCTGTCTGGTCGCGCATCCGACGGACGATCATTTCGGGTCATTTCCCGAATTCGACCCTTTGTTGATGGATCAGAGATTGGTATTGCTGCGTTTGTCGGCCACTGGCGCCCATACCTTCGTCCTGGTATTGCCGCCCGGCAGCGGTTGGTTGTACTTCGACCATCCTGGTGAAGCTCTCGCTGGAGTCTTCCCTCATCTGCACCTGCTGATTGCGTATCCGGTACTCGTCCAGGCGGTCACTCCCATTTTCCGCGAGGACCGGGCCCGGTCCCGTTGTCACCGCCAGGGCCAGGAGCAGGCCGCTGAGGGTCGTCAGGTTGAGTGTTGATTTCATCGTCGTGTCCTCTTGTTCCCCACTCGCCCCCCAACGAGCTGGATAAATAGGATCGGCGATTGTTACAGGCCGTGGTGGCGGCCTGACAGGTGGCAAGAAAAAGGACCGGCGGGCAATTGCAAGCCTTTGGGTGGCATGGGGATTTCCGAGTTATCCGCCCATTTCGCTGTCCCGTGCCCCGACATGGTGGCGGCCATGGCGGGCAACGGGAAGGGGACGCTTGTGCGTTCGCGAGCGCTTCTCGTTCCAGCTTGCATTGGCCGGGGCGGAACCGCCTCAGATAAGGCTCTGCGCCTGGTAGGGTGGGCTTTAGCCCACGCCGACTTCCCTTGGTGGGCTGAAGCCCACCCTACGGACTGAGTGAGTCCGTCGGGGCGGAGCCGAAAAGAAGCGCCCCCGCCAGAGAGGGCAGGGGCGCCGCGTGGATTCCTCGTTCATGAGGAATGGGGAAGTCGCGGATCAAGCCTTGGGCGTGGTGTCCTGCTGTTCCTTCCAGCCGCCGCCGAGGGCCTTGTACAGGTTCACTTCGCTGGCCAGCTGGTTGAGGCGGTCGCCGATCAGTTGCTGGCGCGCGCTGAACAGCTGGCGCTGGGCGTCCAGCAGGGTCAGGTAGCTGTCGACGCCGGTGCGGTAGCGGCGCTCGGCGAGGCGGTAGTACTCCTCGGTGGTCTTGACCAGGGCGCGCTGGGCACCCAGTTGCTGCTGGTAGGTGGTGCGTGCGGCGAGGCCATCGGAGACTTCCTGGAAGGCCACCTGGATGGACTTCTCGTACTGCGCCACCTGGATGTCCTTCTGCAGCTCGCTGTAGTCGAGGTTCGCCGAAAGACGGCCGGCGGTGAAGATCGGCAGGCTGATGCTCGGCTGGAACAACCAGCTGCCCGAGCCCGCATCGAACAGGGCCGAGAGCTCGTTGCTGGTGCTGCCGGCGTTGGCGGTCAGGCTGACGCTGGGGAAAAAGGCCGCGCGCGCCGCGCCTATATTGGCATTGGCGGCCTTGAGCAGATGCTCGGCCTGGAGTACGTCAGGGCGCCGCTGCAGCAGGTCGGACGGCAGGCCGGCCGGCACTTCGGCCAGCAGGTCGGCGTCCAGGGCCAGGCCTTTGGGCAGGTCCGCCGGCAGGCCGGTGCCCACCAGCTGGACCAAGGCGTTGCGGTCCTGGGCCACCAGGCGGCTGTACTGGGCCAGGCTGACCTGGGCGCTTTCCACCGCGGTGCGCGCCTGGCTCAGGGCCAGGGCGTCGGCGACGCCCACGTCGAAGCTGCGCTGGGTGAGGGCGTAGCTTTCCTGGTAGGTCTTCAGCGTGTCCCGGGTCAGCTGCAACAGGGCCTGGTCGGCCTGCCAGTCGAGATAGGCGTTGGCCACCGCGGCCACCAGGCTGATCTGGGTACTGCGGCGCGCCTGTTCGGTGGCGAAGTACTGCTCCAGGGCTTGCTCGTTCAGGCTGCGCAGGCGGCCGAAGAAGTCCAGTTCCCAGGCATTGGTGCCGAGGGTGGCGCTGTAGGTGCTGCTGGTGTCGGCCTCGCCGCTCTGGTTCATGATGCCCGGCATGCGCTGGCGGGTGGCGCCGCCATCGGCGGAGATGGTCGGGAACAGCTCGGAACGCTGGATGCGATGGAGCGCGCGGTACGCCTCGACGTTCAGCGCGGCGGCGCGCAGGTCGCGGTTGTTGTCCAGGGCGAGCTGCACCAGCTGGTGCAGCGCCGGGTCCTGGAAGAACTCGCGCCAATCCAGGTCGGCGGCGGTGGTGGATACCTGCGCCGCGCCCTGGCTGTAGGCCTCGCCCTCTGGCCAGGCGGCGTCCACCGGCGCTTCCGGGCGCTGGTAGTCGGGGATCATGGAACAGCCACCGAGCAGGGCTGCGGCGATAGTCAGGGATATCAGGGAACGCCTCACTGCAGGGCCTCCTTCTTGATCGCGGCCTTGCTTGCCTTGTCCTTGAACAGCGAGCAGACCAGCACATAGAACAGCGGCACCCAGAAGATGGCCAGGACAGTGGCGGTGAGCATGCCGCCGATCACGCCGGTACCGATGGCGTGCTGGCTGCCGGAGCCGGCGCCGTTGGAGATGGCCAGGGGCACCACGCCGAGGATGAACGCCAGCGAAGTCATGATGATCGGGCGCAGGCGCATGCGGCAGGCTTCCACAGCGGCGTCGAACAGGCTCTTGCCCTGCTCGTGCAGCTCCTTGGCGAATTCGACGATGAGGATCGCGTTCTTCGCCGAGAGGCCGATGGTGGTGAGCAGGCCAACCTGGAAGAACACGTCGTTGGACAGGCCGCGCAGGCTGGTGAACAGCAGCGCGCCGATCACGCCGAGCGGCACCACCAGCATCACCGAGAACGGAATCGACCAGCTCTCGTAGAGGGCCGCCAGGCAGAGGAACACCACCAGCAACGACAGCGCATAGAGGGCCGGGGCCTGGGAGCCGGACAGACGCTCTTCAAAGGAGAGGCCGGTCCAGGAGTAGCCGACGCCGGCCGGCAGCTGCTTGGCGATCTCTTCCACGGCGGCCATGGCCTCGCCCGAGCTGTGGCCCGGTGCGGCCTCGCCGAGGATTTCCACCGCCGGCACGCCGTTGTAGCGGGCGAGCTTGGGCGCGCCGTAGGTCCATTTGCCACTGGCGAAGGCGCTGAACGGCACCATCTGGCCCTGGTCGTTGCGCACGTACCACTTGTTCAGGTCGTCGGGGTTCATCCGCGCTTCGGGCTCGCCCTGCAGGTAGACCTTCTTTACCCGGCCACGGTCGATGAAGTCGTTGACGTAGCTGGCGCCCCAGGCGATGGACACGGTGTTGTTGATGTCGGCGAGGGACAGGCCATGAGCACGGGCCTTCTCGTCGTCGATCAGCAGCTGGTACTGGGGCTCGTCGCGCAGGCCGTTGGCACGCACGCGGTTGAGCACCGGGTTCTTCGCCGCCAGTTCGAGGAACTGGTCGCGAGCGGCGTTCAGCGCTTCGTGGCCGATGCCGGCTCGGTCCTGCAGGAACAGGTTGAAGCCGGTGGCGTTGCCCAACTCCATCACCGCCGGCGGGGCAAAGGCGAAGACCATGGCGTCGCGGAAACTGAAGAAATGCTTTTGCGCGCGCTGGGCCAGGTCGAACACGCTCTGGCCTTCGGCGGTGCGCTCTTCCCATGGCTTGAGCATGATGAAAGCCATGCCCGAGCTCTGGCCGCGGCCGGCAAAGTTGAAGCCAGTGACGGTGAACACCGATTTCACCGTGTCCTTCTCAGCGTCCAGCAGGTACTCGCGCATCTGATCCACCACCGCCTGGGTCCGTTCGGCGCTGGCGCCAGCCGGGGTCTGCACCTGGGCGAAAAGCACGCCCTGGTCTTCCTCGGGAAGGAAGGCGGTGGGGATGCGGGTGAACAGCCAGGCCATGGCGACGATGATCACCAGGTAGAGGGCGAGGTAGGGCGCCTTGCGCTGGAGGATGCCGCGCACGCCACGCTCGTAGCCGTTCACGCCACGCTCGAAGGTGCGGTTGAACCAGCCGAAGAAGCCGCGCTTCTCATGGTGGCCCTTCCCGACGGGCTTGAGCAGGGTGGCGCAGAGGGCCGGGGTGAAGATCAGCGCCACCAGCACCGAGAGCGACATGGCCGCGACTATGGTGATGGAGAACTGTCGGTAGATGACGCCGGTGGAGCCGCCGAAGAAGGCCATCGGCAGGAACACCGCCGAGAGCACCAGGGCGATACCCACCAGGGCGCCCTGGATCTGGCCCATGGACTTGCGCGTGGCTTCCAGCGGCGACAGGCCTTCCTCGGCCATCACCCGCTCGACGTTCTCCACCACCACGATGGCGTCGTCCACCAGCAGGCCGATGGCCAGGACCATGGCGAACATGGTCAGGGTGTTGATGGTGAAGCCGAACATCGCCAGCACGCCGAAGGTGCCGAGCAGCACCACTGGCACGGCGAGGGTGGGGATGATGGTGGCGCGGAAGTTCTGCAGGAACAGGAACATCACCAGGAACACCAGGACGATGGCTTCGCCCAGGGTGTGGATCACCCCTTCGATGGAGGCGGAAACCACCGGGGTGGTGTCGTAGGGGAAGACCACCTTCATGCCGGCGGGCATGAAGGGCTCCAGTTCCTTGACGGTGGCGCGGATCGCCTTGGCGGTGTCCAGGGCGTTGGCGCCGGTGGCCAGTTTGATCGCCATGCCGGAGGCCGGCTTGCCATTGAACTGGGCGCTGATGCTGTAGTTCTCGCCGCCCAGTTCGATCTTCGCCACGTCGCGCAGGCGCACCTGGGAGCCGTCGCGGTTCACCTTGAGGAGGATCTCGCCGAACTGCTCGGGGGTCTGCAGGCGGGTCTTGCCGATGATGGTGGCGTTCAATTGGGTGCCGGGCGAGGCGGGCAAGCCGCCGAGCTGGCCGGAGGAGATCTGCACGTTCTGCGACTGGATGGCGGTCTTCACGTCCACCGGCGTCAGCTGGTAGTTGTTCAGCCGCGCCGGGTCCAGCCAGATGCGCATGGCGTACTGGGCGCCGAACACCTGGAAGTCGCCAACGCCCTTGGTACGCGAGATGGGGTCCTGGATGTTGGAGACGATGTAGTTGGCCAGGTCGTTCTTGTCCATGCTGCCGTCTTCGGAGACGACGCCGATGACCAGCAGGAAGTTCTTCACCGCCTTGGTCACGCGGATGCCCTGCTGCTGCACTTCCTGCGGCAGCAGCGGGGTGGCCAACTGGAGCTTGTTCTGCACCTGCACCTGGGCGATGTCAGGGTTGGTGCCCTGCTCGAAGGTGGCGGTGATGGTCATGCTGCCGTCGGAGTTGCTCTCCGAGGAGATGTAGCGCAGGCCGTCAATACCGTTGAGCTGCTGCTCGATCACCTGCACCACGGTGTCCTGCACCGTCTGCGCCGAGGCGCCAGGGTAGGCGACCTGGATGCCCACCGCCGGCGCGGCGATGCTGGGGTACTGGTTGATCGGCAATTTCAGGATGGACAGGCCGCCGGCGAGCATGATCACCAGTGCGATCACCCAGGCGAAGATCGGGCGATCGATGAAGAATCTCGACATCTAATGGCTCCTCAGTGGCTCTTGGCCAGGCCGTCGCCCGCAGGCGCCTGGGCGGCCACATTGGTCGCCGGGGCGGCGTTCACTACGACACCCGGACGCACGAACTGCAGGCCCTCGGTGATCAGGCGATCGCCGGGGTTGAGGCCTTCGTTGACCAGCCAGCGGTCGCCGACCGTGCGTTCAGCCTTGAGCTGGCGCAGTTCCACCTTGTTCTCGGCGTTCACCACCAGCGCGGTGGCCTGGCCCTTGAGGTCGCGGGTAACGCCCTGTTGCGGCGCGAGAATCGCTTGCTGCTTGACCGCCGAACCCAGGCGGGCGTGGACGAACATGCCGGGCAGCAGGGTGTGTTCCGGGTTCGGGAAGACCGCGCGCAGGGTCACCGAGCCGGTGCCTTCGTCCACCGAGACTTCGGAGAATTCCAGGCTGCCCTTGTGCGGGTATTCGCTGCCGTCTTCCAGCAGCAGGGAGACCTTGGCGCCGCTGGCGCCGGCCTTTTCCAGCTGGCCCTCGGCCATTTCCCGGCGCAGGCGCAGCAGGTCCTTGGTGGACTGGGTGACGTCGACGTAGATCGGGTCCAGTTGCTGGATGGTGGCCAGGGCCAGGGTCTGGCCATTGTTCACCAGGGCGCCTTCGGTAACGGTCGAGCGGCCGACGCGACCGGAGATGGGCGCCAGCACCTTGGTGTAGCGCAGGTCGATCCTGGCCTTCTCCAGATTGGCTTCGGCCTGCAGGCGCGCGGCCTGGGATTCGTCGTAGGCCTGCTTGCTCACCGCCTGGTCGCTGACCAGGTCCTTGTAGCGCGCCGCCAGGGACTGGGCCGATGCCAGGCTGGCCTCGGCGCTCTTGTAGGTGGCGGTGTAGACGGATGGGTCGATCTGGTAGAGCTGCTGCCCGGCCTTGACCTCGCTGCCTTCGGTGAACAGGCGCTTCTGGATGATGCCGTCGACCTGCGGACGAACTTCGGCGATGCGGTACGCGGCGGTACGGCCCGGCAGCTCGGTGGTCAGGGTGAAGCTCTGCGGCTGGAGGGTGACGACGCCGACCTTGGGCGTCTGGGCTGGCGGCGGAGCCGAGGCTTCCTGGCAGCCGGTGAGGCTGAGCGTGGCCAGTGCGATGGCGGAAACCAAGGCGGCAAAGGCTGGCTTCATGGGCATCTGAAGGGACCTCAATTTTCTGGAGGGACGGCCCTGGATAGAGGGCATTGCAAGGCAGGTTCTGGATTGTCGCGAAGGTGCACGAATATACTTACATGCGTGAATGTTTGTAAATTCAATCTTCCTGTGCCGCTGTGAGATTTTGTTTCCTGGTCGGGTCGATTTTTTCCACGAAAGCAACCAGATAGGTTCCATTGGCGAATGGCCAGACGTACCAAAGAGGAAGCCGAAGAAACCCGCGTGCAGATACTCGATGCCACCGAGCGGGTATTCCACGAGAAAGGGGTCTCCCGTGCCTCCCTGGCGGAAATCGCCGCGGCCGCCGGGGTTAGCCGGGGTGCCATCTACTGGCATTTCGAGAACAAGACCGACCTCTTCCAGGCCATGCTGGAGCGCATCCGCATGCCGATCGAGGAACTGGCCCGCGCCAGCGAGAGCGAAGATGAGCCCGACCCGCTCGGGCGCATGCATCAGTTGCTGGTGCGCCTGCTCAGGCGCGTGGAGTTGGACTCCCAGAGCCGGCGCATCCACGAGATCCTGCGGCACAAGGTGGAGTACACCGAGGAACTGGGGGACTTGCGGCAGCAGATGCAGGACCTCAGTGCCGAGTGCGACCTGCGCATCGCCAAGGCCCTGCGCAACGCCGTGAATCGTGGTCAGCTGCCGGCGGACCTGGATTGCAGGCGTGCCGCCATCAGCGTGCATGCCTACATGGAGGGGCTGCAGACCAACTGGCTGCTGGTGCCGGGCGGCTTCTCCCTGGCCGAGGAAGCGGACAAGCTGGTCGACGCCCTGATGGACATGCTGCGCTTCAGCCCGGCGTTGCGGGTCGGGGACCGCTGACCGGGGGATAGGGCGGCTGGCGCCTTGCCGGTGAAGCCCGGCACGGCGCCGCCGGGGTTTCCCCAAGCCGAACCGGGGCATGCGCGCCATGTGCAGCCATGCCTTGGTCGCCGTGTGTCATTAATCCGGCGCCAACCTGGCCTTCGCATCGAGCCCCGTTTCTCCCCTGGATCAGGCGCCGCACGCTCTGGAATGGGCCTTTCGGTTGTAATGAGAACCTTTCTTTCTTGGCCGCTCGTGACGCTGGTCGGGTTAAATCCGCAGCTGTCCGGCAAGTGGGGGTCTTCACTGGCGAGTGGGAATAGTCTCGGCTAAGGATGTTTGTAGGCTTCTGTGGGGGCAGCGCCATTTCTCTCCACGGACGTGAACTATAAGAAGGCGGCCGGAGATTGGCCGCTCCCATCACTCAGCCAGTGGAGCGCCGAGATGAAGAGTTTCTCGCAGCCCCGTTCCGAGTTGTCCGAAGCCCTGAATCGTCTGCGTCACACCTTCTATGTGGTGGGTGGTTTCAGCGGGGTCGTCAACCTGCTGATGCTGGCACCCGCGCTCTACATGTTGCAGGTCTACGACCGGGTGCTGGCGAGCAGCAACGTCACCACCCTGGTCATGCTCACAGTGCTGATGGTCGGGCTCTACATGCTCATGGCGCTGCTGGAGGTGGTCCGCTCCTCGGTGTTGATCCGCCTCGGCAACCGCCTGGACATGAGCCTGAACAAGCGCATCTTCAACGCTTCCTTCGAGCGCAACCTGCGCCGCGCCGGCGGCAACCCGGCCCAGGCCCTGCAGGACCTGGCCCAGGTTCGCCAGTTCCTCACCGGCAATGGCCTGTTCGCGTTCTTCGACGCACCCTGGACGCCCATCTACCTGCTGGTGATCTTCCTGGTGCATCCGTTGCTGGGCGTCATCACCCTGGTCGGGTCGGTAATCCTGTTCTGTCTGGCCCTGGTCACCGAGATGGTCACCCGCGGTCCGCTGGCGGAGGCCAACCAGGCGGCCATGTCGTCCGGCAGCTTCGCCAACAACAACCTGCGCAATACCGAAGTGATCGAGGCGATGGGCATGTTGCCGGCGATCCGCGAGCGCTGGTACGGCAACCACCAGCGCATCCTCGAGAAGCAGACACTGGCCTCTGACCGCGCCGCCTACATCAATGGCGCCAGCCGCTTCGTGCGCATCACCCTGCAGTCGCTCATCCTCGGCGCCGGCGCACTGCTGGCGATCAAGGGCGAGATCACCGCCGGGATGATGATCGCCAGTTCCATTCTCAGCGGCCGCGCCATGGCCCCGGTGGAGCAGGCGATCGGGGTGTGGAAGCAACTGCTCTCCGCCCGGGGTTCCTGGGAGCGCCTGACCAAGCTGTTGCAGGACTTCCCGGCACGAAACAACGCCATGTCGCTGCCCAAGCCGCAGGGCATGCTGTCGGTGGAGCAGGCCATGACCGCCGCGCCCGGCGGCGTGGTCACCATCCTGCGGGGGATCAACTTCAGCCTGGCGCCCGGCGAGGCGCTCGGCATCATCGGTCCGTCGGCGGCCGGCAAGTCCACCCTTGCCCGCCTGCTGGTGGGCGTCTGGCCGGCGCAGACCGGCAAGGTGCGCCTGGACAACGCCGACATCTACCTGTGGAACAAGGAAGAGCTGGGCCCCTGGATCGGTTACCTGCCCCAGGACGTGGAGCTGTTCGAAGGCACCATCGCCGACAACATCGCCCGTTTCGGCGAGCTGGACAGCGAGGAGGTGATTCTGGCGGCCAAGCGCGCCGGGGTGCACGAGATGATCCTGCGCTTCGAGAAAGGCTATGACACGCCGCTGGGCGTCGATGGCAGCCCGCTCTCCGGTGGGCAGAAGCAGCGTATCGCGCTGGCCCGCGCCATCTACGGCGACCCCTCGATGATCGTACTCGACGAGCCCAACGCCAACCTCGATGACCTGGGGGAGGCCGCGCTGGTGGAGGCCATCCTCGACCTGAAGAAGCGGGGCAAGACGCTGGTCCTGATTTCCCATCGCCCCAGCGTGCTCGGCACGGTGGACAAGGTCCTGCTGCTGCGTGATGGCGGTATGCAGTTGTTCGGTCCCCGCGAGGAAGTCTTCGCGGCGCTGCGCCAGGCCAGCGTCATGCCCTCGGTGGGCACGCCCAACCTGGCATCCATGCGGGCTAAGGAGTAATCGATCATGCAAGCGGCAAGCGAAAGCAAGGCCCTGGTAAAGGTCGAACAACCGGCGCAGGTGGACATGGACGACATCCGGCCCGCCCGTTGGGGCATCTGGATGGTGCTGGCCGGGTTCGGCGGGTTCCTGGTCTGGGCGATCCTGGCGCCACTGGACGCCGGCGTGGTGGCCAATGCCACGGTGAATGTCACCAACGCGCGCAAGACGGTCCAGCACCTCACCGGTGGTGAGGTGGACGCCATTCTGGTGCGCGAGGGCGACAAGGTGAGTACCGGTCAGGAACTGGTGCGGCTGGACCCGACCCAGGCGATCGCCGAGCAGGGCGCCCTGAGTTCCCAGTACATCGTGGCCAAGACGGTGGAGGATCGCCTGGTGGCCGAGCGTGATGGCGCCGATACGGTGACCTTCACCCCGCAACTGCTGGAGCGCTTCAGTGGCGACCCGCGTCTCATCGAGGCCATCGCCCTGCAGCAGCGCCTGTTCCATACCCGGCACAAGGGCCTGGTGGGCGAGGTCAGCATCCTCAAGGAAAACCTCAATGGCGCCGAAGAGCAGCTCAAGGGCCTGCGCCAAGTCCAGGCCACCCGCGCCAGCCAGTCAAGCCTGCTGGGCCAGGAACTGGACGGCGTGCGCAGCCTGGCTGCCGAAGGCTACATCCCGCGCAACCGCATGCTCGAACTGGAGCGCAACGCCTCCGAACTGAACGGCTCCATGGCGCAGAACATCGCTGACATCGGCCGTACCCGCAACCAGATCGCCGAACTCAAGTTGCGCATTCTCCAGCGTGAGCAGGATTTCCAGAAGGAAGTGGAATCGCAGCTGACCGACATTCAGAAAGAGGTCACTTCCCTGGCCGAGCGCCTGCGCTCCGTCGACTACCAGGTGGAGAACACCGTAATCCGTTCACCCATCGACGGCATCGTCCTGGGCCTGAACATCGCCACGGTCGGCGGCGTCATCCAGCCCGGGGCGCGGATCATGGACGTGGTGCCGGACAAGGAACCCCTGCAGGTGGACGCCCAGGTGCCGGTGCAGGCCATCGACAAGATGGTGCCGGGCCTGCCGGTGGACATCACCTTCCCGGCCTTCAACCACGCGCAGACTCCGAACATTCCCGGCCGCGTAATGACGATCGCCGCCGACCGTCTGGTGGACGAGTCCAGTAAACAGCCCTATTACTTGGCTCAGGTGGAAGTGACGGAAGAAGGCATGAAGATGCTCGGGCCGAACAATATCCGCGCGGGCATGCCGGCCACCGTGACCATCAAGACCGGGGAGCGCAGCCTGATGAGCTACCTGATGAAGCCGCTGATGGGCCGCGTCGGAAACGCATTCAAGGAGCAGTGACATGAGATCACGGATGGCCATTGCCGGTTTACTCGGAGCTGTCACCCTGCCTGTGTCCGCCATGGACCTCAGCGAAGCCTGGAACACCTACCAGGTCCAGGGCCCCACCTACCTGGCCTCGGTGCACGAGCGTCAGGCCGGGCAGGAGTTCAAGGAACTGGGCAAGGCGGGCGTGTTGCCGACCATCAGCGCCAGTGCCTTCTGGAAGCGGGTGGACGGGACCACCGAGCAGGACAACGTCGCCGGCCGCAGCGTCGAGAGCGATCTGGATTTCGATTCCAAGGCGGGCGTCGTGGAGTTGCGCCAGCCGCTGTTCAACAAGCAGCGCATGGCCGAGTACCGCCAGGGCAAGCAGCGCACCCTGTTCAGTGATGCGGTGTTCGACTCCAAGACCCAGGATTCGGCGGTCAGCCTGGCCAGCCGGTACTTCGCCGTGCTGCTGGCGCTGGAGACCATCGATCTGGCCAAGGTCAAGCTGAAGAACCTGGAAAACCAGGTGCAGGCCGCCAAGCGCCGTTTCGAACTGGGCGATGGCACGGTGATCGATATCGACCAGGCCTCCGCGCGGCGCGACCTGGCCCAGGCCGAACTGATCGAAGCCGAGGACAACCTGCTGGTGGCGCGACGCCTGCTGCAGGAGCTGCTCGGCGTGTTGCCGGAGGAAATGTCCACCTTGCGCACCGAGTTCCCCACGCCACCACTGGAGCCGCCGACCCTGCAGGACTGGATCGACGATGCGCGGGCCAACAACCCCACCATCATCGCCCGCAGGCGCGGTGTGGATATCGCCGAGGAAGAGGTGAACCGGGCCAAGGCCGGACACTGGCCGACGCTGGATTTCGTCGCCGCCTACAACGATACGGAAAGCGACTCGGTCTCCACCCAGAACCAGACGAACAAATATGGCTCCGTGGGCGTGGAGTTGCGCATGCCGATCTTCTCCGGCGGCGCCACCAGCGCCCAGGTGCGCCAGGCCACGGCCAACCGCGAGTTGGCCAATGACCAGCTCAACTCCAGTCGCGAGGAAGTGCTGTCCGGCGCCACCCGGGAGTTCCGCGGGGTGCAGAGTGGCGAACAGCGGGTGCGAGCCCTGGAGAAGGCGGTGGAATCCAGCGAACGGGCCCAGGATTCGGCACGCAAGGGCTTCCAGGCCGGCACCAGTACCAACCTGGACATCCTCAATGCCGAGGAGCAGGCCTTCATCGCTCGCCGCGACCTGCTGGAGGCCAAGCTGCGCTACCTGCTGTCGCGGCTGCGCCTGGCCGCGGCGGTGGGGTCCCTCGGCGGGGACGATATCCAGCGGGCCAACGAATACCTGGGGCCGGCGATTCCGTTGCATCCGTGAGTTGGACTGGTATCTGGTGTGAGGCCGCTTGGAGTTAGTTCGTCCAGCCGATTGCCGAGTGTGCTTTGGGTTTCTGTTTCGCCCTCCCGGGCGAGTCCCTTTTTCAGTCGCCGGAGTGCCGCCCACCCAAAAGGAACCAAAACGCTTGCCCCGTCATCCGGGTTCGGCTACGCCGAGCTCCCCTCGCTCCATCCTTGCTCCGGGGGCCCGGCGTGAGGGGCCATCCATGGCCCCACACGCCTCTCGCGGCATCCATGCCGCTCGTCCCCCTCTGCAACGATTCCGCTCGGCCTCCTGAAGGGGCGGAGTCGCCGCCCCACCTCTGCTACTCAGTTTCAGACCACTGATGGCTTCAGGATTGTTCGTGCCGCGCCGGCGCGAGTCACCCCTCTCCCTGCGGGAGAGGGGCCGGGGGTGAGGGAAGTATCCGGCTGGCTCGAAATCCCAGGAAAATCCGATGCCCAGAAAACCTCACCGCGCCGCACTCACCCCTTCCAGCGTGGCAAACGACGTGTCCTTGGCGGTCAGCAGGAAATCGCGCATGAACGGCGCATCCAGCATGTCCGCGCGGATCGCGGCGAACAGCGTGCAGTACAGCCCTTTCTCGCCCAGTCGCTTGGCGGTGACGTAGCCCCGCGAGCTGTACTCGTGCAGCGCCCAGTTGGGCAGGCAGCAGACGCCGCGGCCGCTGGCCACCAGCTGCATCATCATCACCGTGAGTTCCGAAGTGCGCACCTGGGCCGGCTCCACGTCGGCCGGTTCGAGGAAGCGGGTGAAGACGTCCAGGCGGTCACGCTCCACCGGATAGGTGATCAGGGTCAGGCTGGCCAGGTCTTCGGGAACGATGAAGGGCTTGCCCGCCAGGACATGCTGGTTATCCACCGCCAGCAGCGCCTCATAGGTGAACAGCGGCACGTAGGTGATGCCGGCCAGGTCCACCGGGTCGGCGGTCACCACCAGGTCCAGGTCGCCCCGGGCGAGGGCGGGCAGGGGCGCGAAGGAGAAGCCCGAGGCCAGGTCCAGCTCCACCTCCGGCCAGGCATCGCGGAACTGGTCGATGGTGGGCATCAGCCACTGGAAGCAGCTGTGGCACTCGATGGCCATGTGCAGGCGGCCAGCGGTGCCGCCGGCCAGGCGCGCCAGGTCGCGTTCGGCACTGCGCAGTTGCGGCAGCAGGCTGTCGGCCAGCTGCAGCAGGCGCAGGCCGGCGCTGGTGAAGCGCACCGGCTTGGTCTTGCGCACGAACAGCGGCATGCCGAGGCGCTCTTCCAGTTCCTTGAACTGGTGGGAGAGGGCGGACTGGGTGAGGTGCAGGCGCTCGGCGGCCTCCACCAGGCTGTCAGCCTCGCGCAGGGCGTGCAGCGTCTTGAGATGGCGCAACTCGAGCATGGGGTGGCCTCTATGAGTAAAACTTGAGATGAACGCGAATTTGTTGAGTTTGTCTCAAGTAGCCATGGCTGTCGACAATGGCTCCATTACTTTGATGGAGATTCGACTCATGGCCCTTTCCCATTCCCTCGGCTTCCCGCGCATTGGTCGCGACCGTGAACTGAAGAAGGCCCAGGAAGCCTTCTGGAAGGGCGAGCTGGATGAGGCCGGCCTGCGTGCCGTGGGCCGTCGCCTGCGCGCCGAGCACTGGCAACTGCAGAAGGACGCCGGAATCGAGCTGCTGCCGGTGGGCGACTTCGCCTGGTACGACCAGGTACTGACCCACTCCCTGACCTTCGGGGTCATCCCGGAGCGCTTCCGTGGAAATGGCGAGGCCAGGCCGACGCTGCAGACCCTGTTCGGCATGGCCCGTGGGGTGGCGGACAACTGCTGTGGCAAGGCCCATGCCGAGGAATTGACCAAGTGGTTCGATACCAACTACCACTACCTGGTGCCCGAGTTTTCCGCCGACCAGCCGTTCGCCCTGAGCTGGGAACAGCTCTTCGAAGAAGTGGCGGAGGCCCATGCCCTGGGCCACAAGGTGAAGCCGGTACTGATCGGCCCGCTGACCTACCTCTGGCTGGGCAAGGCCAAGGGCGGCGAATTCGACAGGCTCGACCTGCTGGAGCGCCTGTTGCCGGTCTATGGCGAAATCTTCCAGCGCCTGGCCGCTCAGGGCGTGGAGTGGGTGCAGATCGATGAGCCGATCCTGGTGCTGGACCTGCCCCAGGACTGGAAGAATGCCTTCGAACGCGCCTACAACCTGATCCAGCGCGAGCCGCTGAAGAAGCTGATCGCCACCTACTTTGGCGGCCTGGAGGACAACCTCGGCCTGGCTGCCGGCCTGCCTCTGGACGGCCTGCATATCGACCTGGTGCGCGCCCCCGAACAGTTCCCCGCCATCCTCGACCGCCTGCCGGGCTACAAGGTGCTGTCCCTCGGCGTGGTGAACGGCCGCAACGTCTGGCGCTGCGACCTGGAGAAGGCCCTTGCCGTGCTGCGTCATGCCCATGAGCGCCTGGGAGAGCGCCTCTGGGTCGCGCCATCCTGTTCGCTGCTGCACAGCCCGGTGGACCTGTCCCGCGAGGACCAGCTGGATGCCGAGCTGAAGAGCTGGCTGGCCTTCGCCGTGCAGAAGTGCGAGGAAGTCGCGCTGCTATCCCGTGCCCTCGCCGAACCGGAGGCCCCGCAGGTGCTGGAGGCCCTGGCCCTGAGCCGCGCGCTGCAGGCCAGCCGTGATGCTTCGCCACGTATCCACAAGCCGGAGGTACAGGCACGCCTGGCCGCCCTGGGTCCGCAGGACAGCCAGCGAGCATCGCCTTTCGCCGCACGCATCGAAAAGCAGCGCGCGCGGCTCGGCCTGCCGGCTTTCCCCACCACGACCATCGGCTCCTTCCCACAGACCCCGGCGATTCGCCTGGCGCGCCAGGCGTACAGGCAGGGCAGGCTGTCGGAGGCGGAATACACCGAGGCCATGCGCAGCGAGATCCGCCACGCGGTGGAGGTGCAGGAGCGCCTTGGCCTGGATGTACTGGTGCACGGCGAGGCCGAGCGCAACGACATGGTGGAATACTTCGCCGAGCAGTTGGACGGCTACGCCTTCACCCGTTTCGGCTGGGTGCAGAGCTACGGCTCCCGTTGCGTCAAACCGGCGGTCATCGCGGGTGATCTGAGTCGTCCCAAAGCCATGTCTGTGGAGTGGATCCGCTACGCCCAGAGCCTGACCGCCAAGTGGATGAAGGGCATGCTGACCGGGCCGGTGACCATGCTGCAGTGGTCTTTCCCGCGCGAGGACGTATCCCGCGAAGTACAGGCGCGGCAGTTGGCCTTGGCCATCCGTGACGAAGTGGCCGACCTGGAAGAGGCCGGCGTCCGCATCGTGCAGATCGACGAAGCCGCCTTCCGCGAAGGCCTGCCGCTGCGCAAGGCCGACTGGCAACCGTACCTGGACTGGGCCACCGAGGCCTTCCGCCTGGCCTCCAGCGGCGTGCGGGACGAAACCCAGATCCACACCCACATGTGCTACAGCGCGTTCAACGATGTGATCGAGTCCATCGCCGCCATGGATGCCGACGTCATCACCATCGAGACCTCGCGCTCGGACATGGAGCTCCTGGAGGCGTTCGACGCCTTCGCCTATCCGAACGACATCGGCCCCGGCGTGTATGACATCCATTCGCCGCGGGTGCCGGACAGCGCCGAAATGGCCAGGCTGTTGCGCAAGGCCGCCGGGCGCATTCCCGCCGAGCGGCTGTGGGTCAACCCCGACTGCGGCCTGAAGACCCGCGCCTGGCCGGAAACCGAGGCGGCACTGGTGAACATGGTGGCGGCCGCCCGGCAGCTACGCGCGGAACTCAACTGCCATTGACGCGCGCGCCCGTGAAGGGAGCGTTTTTCCTCGCGGGCGCCATGACCGTTCGGCGATGGTCATGAAATTGTCATGGTTCTGTGGCAGAGCGAAGCACGGGAATTCATCAGAATCGCGTTCAACTGGGGTTTTGCGTTCTGGATTTCCAACATGCGTGTGCTGATCCTGCTCGCCGCGCTCATTTGCGGCCTGCCTTCCTTTGCTTTCGCCCGCTGCGACCTGACCGTGCCGACGGAGACCGTCGACCTGGGCGAGGTGCGCCTGGCGTACCAGAGCGTGGGGCGTGAGCGGGACCCGGCGCTGCTGCTGATCATGGGATTGGGCGGGCAGTTGATCCACTGGCCTGACGAGGTAGTGGAGCGGCTCTGCGAAAGCGGTTTCCGGGTGATCCGCTTCGACAATCGCGACGTCGGGCTGTCCGCCTGGACCGGTGCCGAGCCCTCGGTGAACCTGCCTTATGAAGTGCTGCGCTATCGGCTGGGCCTACCGGTTTCGGCGCCCTACGGCCTGCGTGACATGGCGCTGGACTCGCTGCGTCTGCTGGATGCGTTGCATGTCGAGCACGCCCATGTGCTGGGCGCCAGCATGGGCGGGATGATCGCCCAGTACCTGGCCGACATCGCCCCGGAGCGGGTGCTGAGCCTGACCCTGGTGATGACCAGTTCCGGCGCCCAGGGCCTGCCCGCACCCAGCCCGGCCCTGCTCGAATTGCTGGCCCGGCGTGAGGCGCCGAGCCGGGACGTGGCCATCCAGCAACAGGCCGACCTGCTGGCGGCATTGGGCAGTCCGGACGTCGCCGATGACCGCGGGCAATTGCTGGAACAAGCGGCCAGGGCCTACGACCGCTCCTTCAACCCCGAAGGTGTGCAGCGGCAGATGCTGGCGATACTCGCCGAGCCCAGCCGCGTCGACCTGCTCAACCGCCTGCGGGTGCCCACGCTGGTGGTGCACGGCACCGCCGATCCGTTGCTGCCGGTGATGCACGGCGTGCACGTGGCCGCCCATATCAAGGGTTCGGAACTGAAACTGATCCCCGGCCTGGCCCATCGCTTCCAGGAGGCCTTCAAGGAGCCGCTGCTCTCAGCCGTGCTGCCGCACCTGATGGCCCACCGCCGCGCCGAGGGGCATGTGGCGCAGCTGTGATCGAGTCGTTTCGAGGGACCTTGCCATCCATGGGAGATTACATGTCAATCTGCGGCAAGGAAGGGTGGATATCTCGTTGAGGATTTACACCATTGGCGTCTTGCACGGCCTCGATGGTGGATAGAAAAGCGCAATCCACCCTACACAGCTGCTTGAGCCTCCCACGGGCTTTCCCGCTATCAGGCCGCATCCGCCCGCGGCCGGCGCGGATGTTCGTGCTTCAGGTACTGCGCCAGGCGCGCCTGCTGGCTGGCGGACATGAACAGGCCAAGCTTGGTGCGGCGCCAGAGGATGTCTTCGGCGCTGATGGCCCATTCTTCCGCGCAGAGGTAATCCACTTCTCGGGTATAGAGGCCGGCGCCCAGGTGTTCGCCGAGGTCGGCCAATTCCTTCATGCCGCGCAGCAGGTTCCAGCTGCGGCTGCCGTAGAGGCTGGCCCAGCGCCGGGCGAGGCTCGTCGGCAACCAGCCGAACCTGGAGCAGAGGGCTTCCGTCAGGGCGCTGCGGCTTTCCATCTGTTCGCCACCCGGCAGCGGTGCGCTGGCGGTCCAGGGCCCCTTGGCGAACGGGAACCAGGGCGTCAGTTGCTGCAGGGCGCTTTCCGCGAGTTTGCGGTAGGTGGTGAGCTTGCCGCCGAACACCGAAAGCAGCGGCGCCTCGCCGGGGTGGGCGGACAGGGCGAGGGTGTAGTCGCGGGTCACCGCCGACGGGTCGGCCGACTCGTCGTCGCACAGCGGGCGCACGCCGGCGTAGCTGTGGAGGATGTCCTGTTCGTCCAGCTGGCGCTTGAAGTGGCGGTTGACCACATCCAGCAGGTAGCGGGTCTCCTCGGGGGTGATCGCCACCTCGGCCGGGTCGCCGTGGTACTCGCGGTCGGTGGTGCCGATCAGGGTGAAACGTTCCAGGTAGGGGATGGCGAAAACGATGCGCCGGTCCTCGTTCTGCAGAATGTAGGCCTGCTCGCCGTCATGCAGGCGCGGCACGATGATGTGGCTGCCCTGGATCAGGCGGACGCCGTAGGGCGCCTGTTGCTTGAGGTCCTGCTCGATGAAGCGCGCCACCCAGGGGCCGGCGGCATTGACCAGGGCGCGGGCGCGAATCGACAGCAGGCTGCCATCGGTGCGTTCCAGGTGGATATGCCAGAGCCCTTTGCTGCGCCGGGCGCTGACGCAACGGGTGCGGGTGTGCACGTGGGCGCCGTGCTCGCGGGCGGCCATGGCGTTGAGTACCACCAAGCGGGCGTCGTCCACCCAGCAATCGGAGTACTCGAAGCCGCGGGTGATTTCCGCCTGCAGCGGGCTGCCGGCACCGAAGCGCAGGCTGCGGGAGGCGGGCAGGCGTTTGCGCTTGCCGAGGTGATCGTAAAGGAACAGACCGGCGCGGATCATCCAGGCCGGGCGCAGGTGTGGCCGGTGCGGCAGGATGAAACGCAGTGGCTTGACGATGTGCGGTGCCTTGGCAAGCAGCACTTCGCGCTCGGCCAGGGCTTCGCGTACCAGGCGGAATTCGTGGTGCTCGAGGTAGCGCAGGCCGCCATGGATCAGCTTGCTGCTGGCCGATGACGTGTGCTGGGCGAGGTCATCCTTCTCACAGAGGAATACCGACAGGCCCCGGCCAGCCGCATCGGCGGCGATGCCGACGCCATTGATGCCGCCGCCGACGACGGCGAGGTCATAGACTTCGGCGATGGGGGAGTGGTTGTGGTTCATGACTGGGCACCGAAGTCGAAATCGAACTTTCAATGTTCATTTCCGAAAATAGCCTAGTCGAGTGAACGCGAGATGACTAGCCCGAAACGCGATTGCGCGCCGGGTGGTCGGGAAAACTCAGGGGTGGTGGTCGGTCAGACCCGATCCAGGTGCACCTTGTGCTCGGCCAACAGGCGGCCCAGGGCAGGGGAAGGCTGGTGGTCGGTGAACAGCCGGTCGACCAGGGCGATCGAACCCAGGCGCACCACGGCGTTGCGGCCGAACTTGCTGGAGTCGGCGGCGAGGAAAACCTGGCGGGCGTTGTCGATGATGGCCTGGGAGACGCGCACTTCCTGGTAGTCGAAATCCAGCAGGCTGCCGTCTTCGTCTATGCCGCTGATGCCCACCAGGGCGTAGTCCACCTTGAACTGCTGGATGAAGTCCACCGCCGCCTGGCCGACGATGCCGCCGTCGCTGCGTACCGTACCGCCGGCCACCAGTACCTCGAAATCCGGCTTGTCGGCCATTTGCGCGGCCACATGCAGGTTGTTGGTGATCACCTTCAGGCCCTTGTGGCCCATCAGCGCGCGGGCAATGGCTTCGGTGGTGGTGCCGATGTTGATGAACAGCGAGGCGTGGTCGGGAATGTACTCGGCGACGGCCTCGGCGATACGCTGTTTCTCGTCGCGGTTCTGTCCGGCGCGCATGGCGTAGGCGGTGTTCTGGATGCTCGAGGCTTCGCTGGCCGCGCCGCCGTGGGTACGCCGCAGCAGGCCGTGCTCGGCGAGCTGGTTGATGTCGCGGCGGATGGTCTGTGGCGTCACGGCGAAGGCCTGGGCCAGTTCGTCGATGCTGACGTAGCCGCGCTCGCGGGTGAGGTCGAGGATGTCTTGTTGCCGTGGGCCCAGGTTCATGCTGGCTCCTTGTTTTGCGCGGCATTATAGCGGTGGGCTGTCGAATGACGGCTTTTCCCGTTAAGGTACGCCGAATCTGTCGCAGGATTTTCACAATCGAACATGACACCCGCCATCGATCTGCTGAAGAAAGCCAAGGCTGAGCACAAGGTGCACAGCTATTCCCACGATCCCAAGGCGCCGTCCTACGGCCTGGAGGCTGCCGAGAAGCTCAACCTGGACCCGGCCAGGGTGTTCAAGACCCTGCTGGCCGCCACCGAGAAGGGCGAGCTGCTGGTGGCCGTGGTACCGGTGGCGGGCAGCCTGGACCTGAAGGCCCTGGCCCAGGCGGCGGGGGCGAAGAAGGCCGAAATGGCCGACCCGAACCAGGCACAGCGCAGCACCGGCTACCTGGTGGGGGGCATCAGTCCGCTGGGGCAGAAGAAGCGTCTGCGCACCTTCATCGACAGCACGGCGCGGAATTTCGACAGCATTCATGTCAGCGCCGGTCGGCGTGGCCTGGAGGTGGAGCTGTCCGCCGATACCCTCGCGGCCCACACCCAAGGGCAGTTCGCTGAAATCGGCCGTCCCTGACACCCCATAACAACAAGGAAGCATCGCCATGGCCCAGTATCTGCTCGCCATCGACCAGGGCACCACCAGCAGCCGCGCCATTGTCTTCAGCGCCCAGGGCCTGCCGGTGGCTCGCGCCCAGCAGGAATTCAAGCAGTATTTCCCCAAGGACGGCTGGGTGGAGCACGACGGCGAGGAGATCTGGCTCACCACCCTCAAGGTCTGTCGCGAAGCCTTGGAGCAGAGCGGCCTGAACCCGGCCGAGATCGCCGCCATCGGCATCACCAACCAGCGCGAGACCACGCTGGTGTGGGACGCCGTGACCGGTACCCCTATCCATCCGGCCATCGTCTGGCAGGACCGCCGCACCGCCGACTACTGCACGTCGCTCAAGGCTGCCGGCCATGAAGCGGATGTGGCCAATCGCACCGGCCTGTTGATCGACCCTTATTTCTCCGCCACCAAGCTGCGCTGGATACTGGAAAACGTGCCGGGCGCCCGCGAGCGCGCCGAGCGTGGGGAGCTGCGTTTCGGCACGGTGGACACTTTCCTGCTCTGGCGCCTGACCGGCGGCAAGGTGCATCGCACCGACGCCACCAACGCCTCGCGCACCCTGCTGTTCAATATCCACAAGCAGCAGTGGGACGATGAGTTGCTGCGACTGTTCGACATCCCCGCCAGCCTGCTGCCGGAGGTGCTGGACAGCGCCGCCGAGTTCGGCGCTACCGAGGCCGGGTTGCTCGGCGCGAGCATTCCGGTGCGCGGCATGGCCGGCGACCAGCAAGCGGCACTGATCGGCCAGGCCTGCTTCCAGCCAGGCATGGTGAAGAGTACCTATGGCACCGGTTGCTTCATGATCCAGAACACCGGCGACCAGCCGGTGGTCTCCCGCAACCGCCTGCTGACGACTGTGGGCTATCGCCTGAACGGCAAGGTGAGCTATGCGGTGGAGGGCAGCATCTTCGTCGCTGGCGCCGCGGTGCAGTGGCTGCGCGACGGTATCAAGCTGATCAGCCACGCCCGCGACACCGAAGCCCTGGCCGAGCAGACCGGCGACGCCTGTGGCGTCTATCTGGTGCCGGCCTTCACCGGCCTCGGCGCACCCTACTGGGATCCGCGCGCCCGCGGCGCGATCTTCGGCCTGACCCGCGATACCGGGATCAAAGAAATCGTCACCGCCGGCCTGCAGTCGGTCTGCTACCAGACCCGCGACCTGCTGGAAGCCATGGCCCAGGACGGCGCCGCCGCGCCCAGTGCCCTGCGGGTGGACGGCGGCATGGTGGAGAACAACTGGGTGATGCAGTTCCTCGCCGACATTCTCGGGGTGCCGGTGGAGCGCCCGGAAGTGACCGAGACCACAGCCCTCGGCGTGGCCTACCTCGCCGGCCTGCAGGCGGGCCTGTACCGCGACCTGGACGAAGTGGCCAGCCACTGGCACCGCCAGCAGCGCTTCGTGCCGCGCATGGCCGAAAGCCACCGACAGAAGCTCTACGACGGTTGGCTGGATGCCGTGAAGCGGGTACGCAGCGAGGCCTGACCGCGCCGCAGTGCAAGGGTGAGCGCGCAGGGCGCCATATCCACCCTCCGCTAGACTTAGCAGGCTGTACCTCTGATTAGGGGCGGCTACTGTACGGCGCGCGGGGCGCGTATGGCTGGCATGCTGGGCTCGCCCCGTTTCCCACCTTCCCAGGAGCTTGTCATGCAGCTGGACTTTCATCAGGTCGATGCCTTCACCCAACGCCCTTTCGGCGGCAACCCGGCGATGGTGTATCGCCTCGACGCCTGGCTCGACGATCAGCTCATGCAACGCATCGCCGCCGAGCACAACCTGTCGGAAACCGCCTTCCTGGTGAAGGAGGGCAGCGCCTGGCATATCCGCTGGTTCACGCCCAAGGCCGAGGTGCCGCTTTGTGGTCACGCGACCCTGGCCAGCGCCCATGTGCTGTTCGAGCTCTACCAGGAGCCGGGCGACTGCCTGGAGTTCATCAGCAAGTCCGGCGAATTGCGTGTGATCCGCGAGGAGGAGGGGCGGCTGGCGCTGGATTTTCCCGCGCAGGTGCCCCAGGAAGTGGGGGTGACGCTGGAGTTGGAACACGCGCTAGGCATCGCCCCGGTGGATGCCCTGGGGGCCAACTTCCTGCTTGCGGTGCTGGAGTCGGAACAGGCGGTACGTGAATGCACGCCCGACCTCAAGGCCTTGGCCAAACTGCCCTGGTCGGGAGTGATCATCACGGCGGCGGGGATGAAGCATGATTTCGTCTCGCGCTTCTTCGCCCCGGTGATCGGCATCGATGAAGACCCGGTGACGGGAGCCGCCCACTGCGCCCTGATCCCCTACTGGGCGAATCGCCTCGGCAAATCCGTACTGCGCGCCGAACAATGCTCCGCCCGCAGCGGCGACCTCTGGTGCCGGCTGGATGGCGACCGGGTGAGCATCGCGGGGCATTCGGTGCTGGTGGCCAGTGGGCGGTTGTGGATCTAGCCCCGGGCAACGAGTTCACTTGCGTGCGTAGGGTGGATCACGCTTCACCGATCCACCTTTGATGGCCGGCGCAAGGCAGGTTGGTGGATAGAAAAGCGCTATCCACCCTACATGACCAACTCAGGGGCACGCTTTCCCGTGGGGCGAATTCATTGGCCAAGCTGCCCGAAGGACGTCCCAGGGCCCCTTCGTGCGTCAGAGCGCGCCGCTGATGCGGCGAACCCCTGATTCCTGCGGCGTGTAGTGGGCGGCGACGCTGCCCATGGCGGGAAACACCACCAGGTGATCGGCGGCGATGCGGATGCCGACTTCCTGCCCGGGCTGGTGGTCGGCATGGCTGGGGAAGATGGATTCCAGCTGGCTGCCGGTGGGCAGTTGCAGTCGGTACAGGGTGGCGGCGCCGAGGAAGGTCTTGCCGATCACCGTGGCGCGCAGTTCGCTCTCCGGAGCATGCACGATGTCGTCCGGGCGCAGCAGCACATCCACCGCCGAGCCCTGGGGCCAGGTGTAGGCGCGGTTGCCGCGGATGGTGCCCAGTTCAGTGTTCACCGCATCGGCGGAGACCAACTGGCCACGGATGAAATAGCCCTGGCCGACGAAACTGGCGACGAAGGGCGTCAGTGGCTCATGGTACAGGTTGTAGGGGGTGTCCCACTGTTCCAGCAGGCCGTCGCGGAACACGCCGACGTGGTCGCTGACGGCGAAGGCTTCTTCCTGGTCATGGGTGACCAGGATGGCGCTGGTGCCGCGCGCCTTGAGGATCTCGCGGACCTCCTGGCTGAGGCGCCGGCGCAGTTCCCCGTCGAGGTTGGAGAAGGGCTCGTCGAGCAGCAGCAGACGCGGCTCCGGCGCCAGGGCGCGGGCCAGGGACACCCGCTGTTGCTGGCCGCCGGACAACTCGTGGGGATAGCGTGCGGCCAGGTGGCCCAGCTTCACCAGTTCCAGCAGTTCACCGACCTTGCGCTCGCAGTCCGGCTCCTTGCGGATGCCGAAGGCGACGTTTTCGGCCACCGTCAGGTGGGGGAACAGTGCGTAGTCCTGGAACACCATGCCGATCCGCCGCTTCTCCGGCGCCAGGGTGTAGCCGGCGCGGGAGATGACCTCATCGGCCAGCTGGATCTCGCCTTCCAGTACCGGCTCGAAGCCGGCGATGGCGCGCAGGGTAGTGGTCTTGCCGCAGCCCGAGGGGCCGAGCAGGCAGCCGATGTCACCGGCGTTGAGATGAAGGTTCAGGCCCCGCACAACCTGGTGTTCGTGGTAACCGCAACTGAGGTTGTGCAGGCTGAGGAGTATTTCGCGAGTCATGCGTGATGGGTGTGTTCGACCAGCAGTTCGAGCAGGGCTTTCTGGGCATGGAGACGGTTTTCCGCCTGGTCCCAGGCCACCGAGCGCGGATCGTCGAGCAGGTCGATGCTGATCTCTTCACCGCGATGGGCCGGCAGGCAGTGCATGAATATCACGTCCTCGGCGGCCAGGTCGAGCAGCGCCTGGTTGACCTGGTAGGGCGCAAACAGCGCCAGGCGCTGGGCCGTTTCCTCTTCCTGGCCCATGGAGGTCCAGACGTCGGTGCTGACCAGGTGGGCGCCAGCGACCGCTTCGCGCGGATCACGCAGCACTTTCACGCGGTCGCCGGCCTTGGCGAGGAAGTCCGGGTTGGGCTCGTAGCCCTCTGGACAGGCGACGCGCAGCTGGAAGTCGAACTGGATCGCCGCCTCTATATAGGTGTTGCACATATTGTTGCCGTCACCGATCCAGGCCACTGTCTTGCCCTGGATGCTGCCGCGATGCTCAAGGAAGGTCTGCATGTCGGCCAGCAGCTGGCAGGGGTGGAGGTCGTCGGACAGGCCGTTGATCACCGGCACCCGCGAGTGGGCGGCGAACTCGGTGAGCGTGCTGTGGGCAAAGGTCCGGATCATCACCGCATCGAGCATGCGCGACATGACGATGGCGCTGTCGCTGATCGGCTCGCCACGGCCAAGCTGGGTGTCGCGCGGGGACAGGAAGATGGCCTGGCCGCCGAGCTGGATCATTCCGGCTTCGAACGAAAGACGGGTACGGGTGGAAGCCTTCTCGAAGATCATCCCGAGCACGCGGCTTTTCAGGGGCTCGTAACGCACGCCTCGGTTGCGCAGATCCTTCAGCTCGCTGCCTCGACGGATCAGGCTGTTCAGCTCCTGGGGAGTACAGTCCATCAGGGAGAGAAAATGCCTAGCGCTCATGGTTACTACCTTTCTTCTTTTGTCACTGGCCGCTGTCCTGGCCGGTGTTGCGGGAACAAAGCAGGCGGGACGGGCGGTTGGAGCCGCACGTGGCGACGATTTAGGGGGAAGGCGCGATCTTATAAGGAAATGTCGCGGTTTTCCAATATGTACCGGAAGCCGCGTCGTTCGCGGCTATGCACCTGACGGGCCCGTGTTCGCCGGAGCATCACCAAACCCGCGCCGGACCGTCCCCGCTTGCCTTTTTTAACGGGACGCACGTTGTACAACGGGGCTGGAGAATTTGGCAATCGCACGCGAGTGGGAATTGCTCTGTCCCAAGGGGATGAAGGACGCATAGGCGTGGAGAGGTTGATGCGCTGACAGTCGCGTGTGCCTGACCGGGCACGCAAGAGCCTACAGAACTGGGGGTGGTCAGTTGGGGAAATTTCTCTGGGCCCTTTCGGAAAGCATGAACTTATGCACCCCCACAGCCATTGCTAGGGTGGCGCGTCCCTGAAATCGCCTGATTCGGGGGCTGGTTTCCGTCAAGGAGATTCTACGGAGCCAATCAGAAATCCGAGTATCCATGGAGTAATCGATGAAGAAGTTCCTCGTTCCCGCCGCCCTGGCTGCAACCCTTGCCGCGCTCACCGGCTGCACCAGCTACAACGTCAGCCAGCCGACTTCGCCGCTGAACGGCAAGGTCAGGACCGACCTGAAGGCCGACGTTGCGGTGGGTGAATCGATCAGCGGGCAGTCGGAAGTGAACATCCTGTTCGGCTTCCTGCGTTTTGGCGGTGATTCCCAGTTCGCCGACGGTGTGGCCTATGGTGCAGACAGCGGCGGCGTTCTGCCTTTCGGACCCGATCCGCTCGCCGCGGTGAAATCCGCTGCCGCCTATAAAGCCGTGAAATCCTCCGGAGCCGACCTGATCGTCGCACCGCGCTATGAGCTCAGCGTTCAGGACTACTTCGTCTTCAAGAAGGTCACCGCCAAGGTCACCGGCAACAAGGGCACCATCAAGTCCATCCGCTGAACACCTGGGCGAATCGGCAGGCCTGATGCCTGCCGATTCATGACGCTGACCCTGCTGGCCGAGCAGCGGATCCGGGCCCATAGTCTTGCTCTTTCGACCCGACCGGTCGTCTCGAACAAGAACATGAGGCCAGGCGATGACCAAGACCCTCCACCACCGTGCGTGCCATCTCTGCGAGGCCATCTGCGGCCTGACCATCGAAACCGAAGACCTGGACGACGGCAGCCGCCGCATCCTCTCCATCAAGGGCGATGCCCGGGACAGCTTCAGTCGTGGCCATATCTGCCCCAAGGCCGTGGCCTTGCAGGACATCCAGAATGACCCCGACCGCATTCGTCAGCCCATGCGCCGCGCCGGCAACGAATGGCTGCCGATCGACTGGGACGAGGCCTTCGGCCTGGTCGCCGAGCGCCTGGCCGATATCCAGGCGCGCCATGGCAACAATGCGGTGGCGGTCTATCAGGGCAACCCGAGCGTGCACAACTACGGGCTGATGACCCACAGCAACTACTTCCTCGGCCTGCTCAGGACCCGCGGCCGATTCTCCGCCACCTCCGTGGACCAACTGCCCCATCATCTGATCAGTCAGCAGATGTACGGCCACGGATTGCTGATTCCCATCCCCGATATCGACCACACGCAGTTCATGCTGATCCTCGGCGGCAATCCACTGGCCTCCAACGGCAGCATCATGACGGTGCCGGATGTGGAGAAACGCCTGAAGGCCTTGCAGGCCCGTGGCGGCAAGCTGGTGGTGGTGGACCCGCGGCGCAGCGAGACCGCGGCCATGGCCGATCAGCACTTGTTCGTGCGTCCGGGGCAGGACGCGGCACTGCTGTTCGGCCTGCTCAATACCTTGTTCGAAGAGGGGCTTGGCCGGGCGACCCATCTGCAGGTGGAGGGCCTGGAGCAGGTGCGTGATGCCATCGCCCCCTTCACGCCCGAGGCCATGGGCCTGCGCTGCGGTATCGCAGCGGAGCAGATACGTCAGCTGGCGCGGGACTTTGCCGCGGCCGAGGGGGCGGTCTGCTACGGCCGCATGGGCGTGTCTACCCAGGCCTTCGGTAGCCTCTGCCAATGGCTGATCCAGCTGATCAACCTGGTTACCGGCAATCTGGACAGCGTAAGGGGCGCCCTTTGCACGGAACCGGCGGTGGACTTGGTGGCCGCTACTTCGGGCGGGCATTTCAATCGCTGGCAGAGCCGCGTGTCGGGGCTGCCCGAGTACGGTGGCGAGCTGCCGGTGGCGGCCCTGGCAGAGGAAATGCTGACACCGGGCGAAGGGCAGGTGCGGGCGCTGGTGACCGTGGCCGGCAACCCTGTGTTGTCCACTCCCAATGGGCGCCGGCTGGAGCAGGCGCTGGATGGCCTTGAGTTCATGCTCAGCATCGATCTCTACATCAACGAGACCACGCGCTATGCCGACCTGATCCTGCCGCCCACCGCACCGCACCGCTGGAGCATGAGCACTACGACACCACCTTCAACGTTTTCGCGGTGCGCAACGTCACCCGCTTCAACGAGGCGGTGCTGGCCAAACCGGCGGGGGCATTGCATGACTGGGAAATCTTCGTCGGCCTGGCCAAGGCTTTCGCCGCGCGCACCGGCATCGAGCTGAAACCGACGCTGGCGCCTGAGCAGATGATCGACCTGGGCCTGCGCGCCGGTGCCTACGGCGACCGCTCCGAGCACAAGCTCTCGGTGTCGCGCCTGCGGGAACATCCCCATGGTCTGGACCTCGGGCCGCTCAAGCCGAACCTGGCCGGCCGCATCAAGACCACCAGCGGCAAGGTGGAAGCCGCGCCGGCCATTCTCCTCGCCGACCTCAAGCGCTTCGCCGAGCAGGAGGCGCCAAGGGACGGCGAACTTATGCTGATCGGACGGCGTCACGTGCGCAGCAATAACTCCTGGATGCACAACTATCACCGCCTGGTGAAGGGCAAACCGCGCCATCAGTTGCTGATGCACCCGCAGGACCTGGAATCCCGTGGCCTGGTGGATGGCCAGCGGGTGCGGGTGCGCTCGCGGGTAGGTGTCATCGAGGTGGAGGTCGGGGCCAGCGAGGACATGATGCCGGGCGTGGTCAGCCTGCCGCACGGCTGGGGCCATGCCCGTCCCGGTGTGCGCATGGGTATCGCCAGCGAACAGCCAGGTGCCAGCGCCAACGACCTCACCGACGAACGCCAGATCGATGCGCTTTCCGGCAATGCGGCGCTCAATGGCGTTCCTGTGGAAGTGGTGGCCGCCTGAAGGCACGCTAAGTCCGAGCGCGCCTCTCGGCTTTCCGTTACAATGCCGCCATCCTGCCGACTCGCCAGTCGGAAAGTTCAGCCGAGGTGCCCAATGGATATCATCGAAACCATCAAAGAGCAGATCGCCAACAACACTGTCCTGCTGTACATGAAAGGCTCGCCGAACGCTCCTCAGTGCGGCTTCTCGGCCCGTGCCTCGCAAGTCCTGATGGCTTGTGGTGAAAAGTTCGCCTACGTCGACATCCTGCAGAACCCGGAAATCCGTGCGAACCTGCCGAAGTACGCCAACTGGCCGACCTTCCCGCAGCTCTGGGTGGCCGGCGAGCTGGTTGGCGGCAGCGACATCATGACCGAGATGTTCGAAAAGGGTGAGCTGCAGACCCTGGTCAAGGATGCCGTGAGCAAGGCCAGCGCCTGATCCGTAATCCAATGAAAGAGCCCCGCCAAGTGCGGGGCTTTTTCATTCCGGAAAGTTCTGGTTTATGTCTGGATACTATTTGCCAATTGGAAACATTCCTGTTCGCTGTTCAATTCCCCAATAAGAAGCCCCGCATTTGCGGGGCTTCTTGTTCCGGGGCGGATTATTCGTCCATCTGCGATTGCAGGTAGTTTTCCAGGCCAACTTTGTCGATCAGGCCCAACTGGGTTTCCAGCCAGTCGATGTGCTCTTCCTCGGACTCGAGGATTTCTTCCAGAAGCTCGCGGCTGCCGTAGTCACCGGCACTTTCGCAGTAGGCAATGGCGGCCTTCAGGTCCGGTACGGCGTTCTGTTCCAGTTTGAGGTCGCTGGCCAGCATTTCCTTGGTGTTTTCGCCAATCATCAGCTTGCCAAGGTCTTGCAGGTTGGGAATGCCTTCGAGGAAGAGAATGCGCTTGATCAGCTTGTCCGCATGTTTCATCTCATCGATGGATTCGTGGTACTCGTGGTCGCCCAACTTCTTCAGGCCCCAGTCTTCGTACATGCGGGCGTGCAGGAAATACTGGTTGATCGCAACAAGTTCGTTGCCGAGGATCTTGTTGAGATGCTGTATGACTTTCTTGTCGCCTTTCATGTGCAGTCCTGCCATTGGGAAGAGTGGAAGATTTTTGAATTTTGATCCTGCAAACTTGGTGTGTCAAATCTAAGTCATTGAATTACAAATAAATTTGAATATTAATAAGAACGTTTAACTTCCGCGTTTAACGCCTAAACAGTTGAAAAATAGACATAAAAAAACCGGACGCTGAGGCCCGGTTTTCGAGATTCCGCCGAGTGGTCAGGCGATGGCGTAGGCCGCAGGGTAGGCGAGGGCCGCCTGGCTGCTCTGTACCTCGGCCAGGGTCTCCTTGACCACCTGCTTGGCCAGGCAAGCGCACTTGCCGCATTGGGTACCCACTTCCAGGGCGTTGCGTACTTCGCGATAGCTGCAGCAGCCTTCGTAGATGGCTTCGCGAATTTGACCGTCAGTGACACCTAGACAGAGACAGACGTACATGGCGACTCAGGACTCAGGGGAGTGGTTGGATGGAAGGGATACTAATAGTAATGAGAATGATTGTCAAAGTTATGGCTGGAAGGTGCGAAACAGAGGCTTCCCGGCGGGTTTATGCCGGTCTGCACAGGCTGACCCGGCAGTCGAAAGCGGTGTGCGGGGGAGGTGGCTCGCGTGTATGATTGCGGGTCCTTGCGCAAGCGGGTGTCATGGCGCCGCCACATCGGTCGGCCAAGCTGTGACCCCCGGACACACTGATTACTCATGACAACAGGAGACATGGAATGAGCGTACTCGTAGGCAAACAGGCTCCGGACTTCACCGTTGCCGCGGTTCTGGGCAATGGCGAAATCGTCGAGAACTTCACCCTGTCCGAGGCCATCAAGGGCAAATACGGTCTGGTGTTCTTCTACCCGCTGGACTTCACCTTCGTCTGCCCGTCCGAGCTGATCGCCCTGGATCACCGCATTCCCGAGTTCAAGGCTCGCGGCGTGGAAGTGATCGGTGTGTCGATCGACTCCCACTTCACCCACAACGCCTGGCGTAACACCCCGGTGGACAAGGGCGGCATCGGCCAGGTCAAGTACACCCTGGCTGCCGACATGAAGCACGATATTGCCAAGGCCTACGACGTCGAGTCCGAAGGCGGCGTGGCTTACCGTGGTGCTTTCCTGATCGACAAGAACGGCGTTGTGCGTTCCCAGATCGTCAACGACCTGCCGCTGGGCCGTAACATGGACGAGCTGCTGCGTCTGGTCGACGCCCTGCAATTCACCGAAGAGCACGGCGAAGTCTGCCCGGCCAACTGGAAGAAGGGCGACAAGGGCATGACCGCTTCTCCGGAAGGCGTTGCCAAGTATCTGGCCGAGAACGCTTCTTCCCTGTAAGCGTCAGCAGCCAAAGAAAAAGCCCGGCAATTGCCGGGCTTTTTCATGTCTGGAGCTTCGACGAGCGCTTAGTCCTCGTCGAACCAGCCGCCCATTTCCTTCCAGCGGTTGACGATGCCGCAGAACAGTTCGGCGGTCTTCTCGGTGTCGTAGCGTGCCGAGTGGGCCTCGCGGCCGTCGAACTCGATGCCGGCCGCCTGGCAGGCCTTGGCCAGCACGGTCTGGCCATAGGCAAGGCCGGCGAGGGTCGCGGTGTCGAAGCTGGAGAAGGGGTGGAAGGGGTTGCGCTTGAGGCCGGTGCGGTTCACCGCGGCATTGAGGAAGCCGAGGTCGAAGCTGCTGTTGTGGCCGACCAGGATGGCGCGCTTGCAGCCATTGGCTTTGATCGACTTGCGCAGGCCACGGAAGATTTCCGTCAGCGCGTGCTCCTCGCTCACCGCCATGCGCAGCGGATGGTCCAGCTTGATCCCGGTGAACTCCAGTGCGGCCTGTTCGATGTTGGCGCCTTCGAACGGCTCGATGCGGAAGAAGTGGGTGTGGTCCGGATAGAGGAAGCCCTGCTCGTCCATGGCGATGGTGGTCGCGGCGATTTCCAGCAGGGCGTCGGTGGCAGCGTTGAAACCGCCGGTTTCCACGTCCACCACCACCGGCAGGTAGCCACGGAAGCGCGCCGCCATGGGGTGGCGCGGACCCGACGGCAGGCTGCCGTCCAGTTCGTCGTCGTAGAGATCCTCGCTCACGCTTGCTCCTCCAGCAGGCGCCAGCGCAGCTTTTCGCCGGCGCGCAGTGGTACGACTACCTGCTCGCCGAGCGGCAGCGTGGCCGGCGCGGTCCATTCCTCGCGCACCAGGGTGATGCGGTCGCTGTTGCGCGGCAGGCCGTAGAAGTCCGGGCCGTGGAAGCTGGCGAAGGCTTCCAGCTTATCCAGCGCATTGCGCTGCTCGAAGGCCTCGGCATACAGCTCGATGGCCGCATAGGCGGTGTAGCAGCCGGCGCAGCCGCAGGCGGCTTCCTTGGCGTGCTTGGCGTGGGGCGCCGAGTCGGTGCCGAGGAAGAACTTGGTGCTGCCGCTTGTGGCAGCGTCCAGCAGGGCTTCCTGATGGACGTTGCGCTTGAGGATCGGCAGGCAATAGAAGTGCGGGCGGATGCCGCCGACCAGCATGTGGTTGCGGTTGTACAGCAGGTGGTGGGCAGTGATGGTGGCGCCGACGTTGGCCGGGGCCGAGTTCACAAACTGCACGGCGTCGCCAGTGGTGATGTGCTCGAACACCACCTTCAGGGTCGGGAAGCGCTGCACCACGCGGGAGAGGTGCTCGTCGATGAACACCTTCTCGCGGTCGAACACGTCGATCTCGCCGCGGGTCACTTCACCGTGGACCAGCAGCAGCATGCCCACTTCGGCCATGGCTTCCAGGGCCGGGAAGATCTTGTCGATGCTGGTGACGCCGGAGTCCGAGTTGGTGGTGGCGCCGGCCGGGTAGAGCTTGGCGGCGTGGACGAAGCCGGAAGCCTTGGCGGCGCGGATGTCCTCCGGGCTGGTGCGGTCGGTGAGGTAGAGCACCATCAGCGGCTCGAAGCGGCTGCCGGCCGGGCGGGCGGACAGGATGCGCTGGCGGTAGGCATCGGCCTCCTCGGCATTGCGTACCGGGGGCACCAGGTTGGGCATGATGATGGCGCGGCCGAAGGTGCGGGCGGCATCGGCGACGGTATGGGCCAGCACGGCACCATCGCGCAGATGGATGTGCCAGTCGTCGGGACGCAGGAGGGTCAAACGGTCGGACATGAGGGGCTTCCAGGCGGGCAGAACTGGGCCAACATGCTACCGGAAAAGCCCTACAGGGGCACGCGGGGCTTGAGGCTGGCGCCGGTCGGGGCGTAATCGGCCCTCAAGTTCTGCCGGCTGGAACCGATATCCAGCAGGAACGCCGTAATTCCCCGTGGAGCCCGCCGTGCGCCAGCGCTATCTCGTCTTCCTGAGCTTGCTCGCCAGCCTGCCGGCCATGGCCGTCACCTTCCAGACGCGCCTGGAGAAGGTGGAGTGGAAGGTCGAGGGCGACAAGTTCGAGTGCCGGCTGTCGCAACCGGTCACCGATTTCGGTTCCGGCGAGTTCGTGCGCCGTGCGGGCGAGCAGGCCACCTTCCGCCTGAAAGCGCGTGAACGCTGGATGGGTGCCGGCTCCGCTACGTTGCTGGCGGCTGCCGCGCCGTGGCAGCCGGGGAGGGGCGATATCAATCTCGGCGTGGTCAGCGTCGGCGGCGGCGAAGTGCCGTTCAACAGCTCCCAGGAACAGGCCGGGCGCCTGCTCACCGGTCTGCTGGATGGACGCAGCCCGGTGGTGCGCCACCGCACCCTGCAGGGCGGCGATGCCCTGGAAGTGCGTCTGCTGCCGGTGAGGTTCAACCAGGCCTACCAGGATTACCTGGCCTGCACCGCCAAACTGCTGCCGGTGAACTTCGACCAGGTGAGGCACATGCAGGTCGGTTTTCCCGGCGGCGGCACCGACCTGGATGAGATGGCCCAGGCCAGGCTGGAAATCATCCTCGACTTCATCAAGGCCGACCCCAGCGTCAACCACATCGAAATCGACGGCCATTCCGACAACAGCGGCAACCGCCTGACCAATCGCGACCTTTCCAGGCGCCGTGCCCTGGCGGTCTACGACTATTTCAAGGCCAACGGCTTTGCCGAGTCGCAGATGGTCATGCGCTTCCACGGCGAACGCTATCCGCTGGCGCCGAACAACAGCTCGGCGAACCGGGCGAAGAACCGCCGCGCCACCGTGCAACTGTCTCGCGTGGACCTGCCGGTGGCACCACCGGCTACCGAACCGGCCCCGGCCGAGGCGCCTGCTCCCACCGCCGCGCCCGGCGTTCCTGCCGCCACCCCCGGCGCGCCTGCTGCTGTCCCCGGTATTAGGGAAGAGGCTTCCAGCCCTGCGCTGCCGACTGGCTCCTGAGTCTGCCGTCCGTCGCGCGCTCGACAGAATCTGTCGCCTCGTCGTCACAAGCTGTCGCGCCACTGTAATTTGGCCGCCAGGGTCAGTAGAATCACGGGTTTTTCGTACAACCCCCGTGGAGTTGATGGCATGGCGGACGTAAAGAAGGTTGTCCTGGCTTATTCCGGTGGCCTGGACACCTCGGTGATCCTCAAGTGGCTGCAAGATACCTATAACTGTGAAGTGGTGACCTTCACCGCCGACCTCGGCCAGGGCGAGGAGGTCGAGCCGGCCCGCGCCAAGGCCAAGGCCATGGGCGTCAAGGAAATCTACATCGACGACCTGCGCGAAGAGTTCGTTCGCGATTTCGTCTATCCGATGTTCCGCGCCAACACCATCTATGAAGGCGAGTACCTGCTGGGCACTTCCATCGCCCGTCCGCTGATCGCCAAGCGCCTGATCGAGATCGCCAACGAGACCGGCGCCGACGCCATCTCCCATGGCGCCACCGGCAAGGGCAACGACCAGGTGCGCTTCGAGCTGGGCGCCTATGCGCTGAAACCGGGCGTCAAAGTGATCGCTCCCTGGCGCGAGTGGGACCTGCTGTCCCGCGAGAAGCTGATGGATTACGCCGAGAAGCACGGCATCCCGATCGAGCGCCACGGCAAGAAGAAGTCCCCGTACTCCATGGACGCCAACCTGCTGCACATCTCTTACGAGGGCGGCGTGCTGGAAGACACCTGGACCGAGCACGAAGAAGACATGTGGCGCTGGACCAAGTCCCCGGAAGCCGCGCCGAACACCCCGACCTACATCGAGCTGACCTACCGTAACGGCGACATCGTCGCCATCGACGGCAAGGACATGACCCCGGCGCAGGTGCTGACCGAGCTGAACCGCATCGGTGGCGAGAATGGCATCGGCCGCCTCGACATCGTCGAGAACCGCTATGTCGGCATGAAGTCCCGTGGCTGCTACGAGACCCCCGGCGGCACCATCATGCTCAAGGCCCACCGCGCCATCGAGTCCATCACCCTGGACCGCGAAGTGGCCCACCTGAAAGACGAGCTGATGCCCAAGTACGCCAGCCTGATCTACACCGGCTACTGGTGGAGCCCGGAGCGTCTGATGCTGCAGCAGATGATCGACGCCTCCCAGGCCAACGTGAACGGCGTGGTGCGCCTGAAGCTGTACAAGGGCAACGTCATCGTGGTCGGCCGCAAGTCCGACGACTCCCTGTTCGACGCCAACATCGCCACCTTCGAGGACGATGCCGGCGCCTACAACCAGGCCGACGCCGCGGGCTTCATCAAGCTCAACGCCCTGCGCATGCGCATCGCCGCCGGCAAGGGCCGCAAGCTGTTCTGATAAGCTTGCCAGCATGAGCCTACGAACCCCGGCCACGAGCCGGGGTTCGTCTTTCAGAGCCCGTGATCACGGGCAACCGATGAGGATGTAACGATGAGACTGCTGCATACCATGCTGCGAGTCGGCGACCTGGACAAATCCATCGCCTTCTACACCGAAGTGCTGGGCATGACCCTGCTGCGCCGCAAGGACTACCCGGATGGCCAGTTCACCCTGGCATTCGTTGGGTACGGCGACGAAGCCCACAACAGCGTGATCGAGCTGACCTTCAACTGGGGTGTGGATAACTACGAGCTGGGCACCGGCTACGGCCACATCGCCCTGGAAGTGGACGATGTCTACAAGGCCTGCGAGGACATTCGCGCCCGTGGCGGCAAGATCACCCGCGAGCCGGGGCCGATGAAGCACGGCACCAGCATCCTCGCCTTCGTCGAGGACCCCGACGGCTACAAGATCGAGCTGCTCTCGCCGTCGCGCAAAGACTGAGGTTATGTGCTGATATGAATCCGGGGCAGCATGGCCCCGGTCCGGAGGCGTGGGTCTATGGATGGTTCCGCAGTCAGCTACGAACGCAATCTCGAATACCTGGTGCGGGCCATCCAGGAGCTGTCCCTGGCGCGAAGCCTCGACCGGATCGCCGAGATAGTCCGCAGTGCCGCCCGTGAGCTGGTGGGCGCCGACGGTGCCACTTTCGTCCTGCGCGATGGCGATCGCTGCTACTACAAGGACGAGGACGCCATCTCACCGCTGTGGAAGGGCCTGCGTTTCCCCATGGAAACCTGCATCAGCGGCTGGGCCATGATTAACCGCACACCGGCGGTGATCGAAGACATCTACCTCGACCCGCGCATTCCCCACGACGCCTACCGTCCCACCTTCGTCAATAGCCTGGTCATGGTGCCGATCCGCAGCCTGGCGCCGGTGGGCGCCATCGGTACCTACTGGGCTACCCACTACGCGGCCAGCGAGCGTGAAGTGGGCCTGCTGCAGGCGCTGGCGGATTCGACGTCGGTGGCGATGGAAAACGTCCAGCTCTACAACGAACTGGAACAACGGGTGATCGCCCGTACCCAGGAACTGGTGGCCGCCAACCGCCTGCTCTACGACGAAGCCTGCGAGCGTGAACGGGTGGAACAGGAGATCCAGCGTTTCGCCCAACTGGACCTGCTCACGGGCCTCAACAATCGTTTCGGCTTCCTGCGCCAGGCCGCCGAGGCACTCGACGCCGCGCGCCGGCGCAACATGTCCTGCCTGTTGCTTCACCTCGTGCTGGACACTGAGGACGGTGAGCCGGGTGATGACCTGCCAATGAGCGCTGCGCGGTTGCTGCGCGAGCAGTTCCGCAGGGGCGACTTGCTGGCGCGTCTTGGTGCTGGCGAATTCCTGGTGATGACCAGCGGCTACGGCGATCCGAATGCCGTCCTGCAACGCCTGCGTGCCGGCCTGGGAGCATTCAACCGTGCTGCGGACCGGCGCCTGGCGCTGCGCGTAGGACATGCCGAATCCACCCGTGGGCAGGGGCTCGAGCAGTTGCTGCAGGAAGCGGAGAACGCGCTTCAGCGCCTTGGACCGGGCAAGGCTGACGCCTGATCCTGGCTGGACGCCAGGCTTCGCTATATAGTTCGCCACACAGCGAAAACTGATCCCCCGGTCAACCCCATGAGCTTTCCCCTCGATCGCACCGACCTGGCCGCCATCTGGCTGACCCTCGAACTGGCCACGCTCACCACCCTCCTGTTGTTGGTGGTAGGAACGCCCATCGCCTGGTGGCTGGCGCGCACCACCTCGCGCCTCAAGGGGCCGGTTGCCGCCGTGGTCGCCCTGCCACTGGTGCTGCCACCCACCGTCATCGGCTTCTATCTGCTGGTGAGCATGGGGCCCCAAGGATTCATCGGCCAGTTCACCCAGGGCCTCGGTCTCGGCACCTTGCCCTTCACCTTCGCCGGTCTGGTGGTGGGCTCGGTGATCTACTCCATGCCCTTCGTGGTGCAGCCCCTGCAGAACGCATTCACCGCCATCGGCACGCGTCCGCTGGAAGTGGCCGCGACCCTGCGGGCGGGCCCGTGGGACACCTTCTTCTCGGTGGTGCTGCCGCTCGCGCGGCCGGGCTTCGTCACCGCCTCGATCCTCGGTTTCGCCCACACCGTGGGCGAGTTCGGCGTGGTGCTGATGATCGGTGGGAACATCCCGGAGAAGACGCGCGTGGTCTCGGTGCAGATCTTCGACCACGTTGAAGCCATGGAGTACGCCCAGGCCCATTGGCTGGCCGGCGGCATGCTGCTGTTCTCCTTCCTCATCCTGCTGGCGCTCAATACCAGCCGGCGCCTGAAACCGGGCTGGACCTGAACCATGCAACAGATTCGCGCGCGTTTCCGCCTGCGCCATCCGGGCTTCGCCCTGGATACCGACCTCAAGCTGCCCGGCCGCGGCGTCAGTGCCCTGTTCGGCCATTCCGGCTCGGGCAAGACCAGCCTGCTGCGGTGCATCGCCGGACTGGAGCGCGCCGCCGAGGGCTTTCTGGAGATCAACGGCGAGGTCTGGCAGGACAGTGCCCGCGGCCATTTCCTGCCCACCCACAAGCGCCCGCTGGGCTATGTGTTTCAGGAGGCCAGCCTTTTCGAGCACCTCCCGGTACGGCGCAACCTGGAGTTCGGCCAGCACCGCATTCCTGCGCGGGAACGCCGGGTGCAACTGGAGCAGGCGGTGGAGTTGCTGGGGATCGGCCACCTGCTGGAGCGCATGCCGGACGGATTGTCCGGCGGTGAGCGGCAGCGCGTGGGCATCGCCCGTGCGCTGCTGACCAGCCCGCGCCTGCTGCTGATGGACGAGCCGCTGGCGGCGCTGGACCTCAAGCGCAAGGGCGAAATCCTGCCCTACCTGGAGCGCCTGCACGATGAGCTGGATATCCCGCTGCTCTATGTCAGCCACTCGCCGGATGAAGTGGCGCGCCTGGCCGATCACCTGGTGCTGCTGGACAACGGCCAGGTGTTGGCCAGCGGGCCGCTGGACCAGACCCTGGCGCGGCTCGACCTGCCCACCGCCCAGGAAGACGAAGCCGGCGTGGTGATCGAAGGTCGGATTCAGGGTTTCGATGAGCGCTACCAGTTGCTCTCCCTGGCGCTTCCAGGCAGTTCCCTGAGCATGCGCGTGGCCCATTCGCCGGTTGCCCAAGGACGCACCCTGCGCTTCCGGGTGCTGGCGCGGGACGTCAGCCTGAGCCTTGAGAAGCAGCGCGACAGCAGCATTCTCAACCTGCTCCCGGCGCGGGTGGTGGACGAGGTGCCGGCGGCGAACCCGGCCCATATGCTGGTGCGCCTCGATGTCGACGGTACGCCTATGCTGGCGCGCATCACCCGCTATTCCCGCGACCAGCTGGGGCTCTACCCCGGCCAGGCACTCTGGGCGCAGATCAAATCGGTGGCTGTACTGGCCTGAAGGGCATGAATGGTTGCAGGAGCGAATTCATTTTATGACTCAGGCTGTCTGGCTGGAGCGGCGGAGCTGACTACGTAGGGTGCGCCGCGCGCACCAAGGGTTGAGTGAGGCGCACGGGCTGATCCCGGGATCGGTGCGCATGGCGCACCCTACGGTGGGGCAAGTGCATGAGTTTCGCTCTGGGTGCGCAGGTAGGCCCCGGCCCCCCTTATAAGGGGTAAAAGTAAGTTCACGTCCTACGAACGTGGATTTTTACTGGCGAATGGATTCGCTCCACAGGTTCAGAGGGCGTCCTGGTGGCCGGCCGGCTCGAAGCACACGCAATCACGGCCGGACTGCTTGGCGCGGTAGAGGCCTCGGTCGGCGCGGCCGATCAGGCTGTCCAGGGAGTCATTCGGGTGCATTTCGGCGAGGCCGATGCTGGTGGTCACGTGGAGGTTCACGCCCCTGAAGGGGTAGCGTTGGATGGACACTCCGCTGCGGACCTTTTCCGCCATCTGGTGCGCGGTGGCGTTGCCCGTGTCCTTGAGCAGGATGATGAATTCCTCGCCGCCCCAGCGACAGATGATGTCCGACTTGCGCAGGTCGTCGCGCAGATTCTGGGCGAAGCCCTGCAGTACCTGGTCGCCGGCCTGGTGCCCGTAGGTGTCGTTGAGCAGTTTGAAGTGGTCGAGGTCCAGCAATAGCGCGGTGAGTGGCCGGCGGTCGCGGCGGGCTTCCTGCAGTGCCTGGCCGGCGAGCAATTCGAAGCCGCGGCGGTTGGGCAGTCCGGTGAGGCTGTCGGTAGTGGCCAGGGCGGCGATGCTGCGTTGGTAGCGCCCCATCAGGCGGCCGACCAGGAACAGCATGATGGCGGTGACGACCAGGCAGATCAGCAGGTTGAGGTAGAGCGTGTTGCGGATGCCGGCGAGCAGGCCGCCCTCGTGCTTGTCGACGAAGAGGAACCAGTCCAGCTCGGGGATGTAGCGCACGTTGAGGTAGTGATCGCGGCCACGCTCCTGGTACTCGAACTTGCCGGTCTGCGGGCGGCCCAGGCGGGCCTGCAGGTCTTCCAGGCCCGGCACCTCGGCGAGCGACTGGCCGGCCCGCGCGCCCGTCGGGCCGCCGTCGGCACCGGTGAGGACGATGCGCCCGTTGGTGTCGACGAAATAGACGCTGCGGTCGTAGCGCCGCTGGTATTCGTCGATGAGCTTGATCACCGCGTCCACCGTCAGGCCCACGCCCGTGGCGCCGATGAACTTGCCGTCGTAGTCGAACACCTTGTAGTTGATGAAGATGGTCAGCCGATCCTGGTTGGCCATGTCGACGTCGACGTTGATCTCGTAAGGCTCCTTCAGATCACGCACGCGGAAGTACCAGATGTCCCTGGGTTCGTCGCGGCGTATGTGCTTGAGCACACCCTTGGTCTGGTAGTAGGTGAGGGTGCGGTCGGAGATGAAGAAGCTGGTGAAGGCGCCGTAATGTTGCTGAACTTCGCGCAGGTAGCGGGTCATCTGCTCGACGTCCTTCTCGCCGTGCATCACCCAGTCGCGGACGAAGGTGTCGCGGCTCATCATCGAGGAGATCAGGATGGGGCGTACCAGGTCCTTCTGGATCTCCGAATAGACATTGTCCGAGGTCAGCGGTAGCTCGGTATTGACGATGCTGTTGCGGATCGACTTCAGCGATGCCTGGTAACTGACCAGCGAAGTCGCCAGGAATCCGCAGCCGAGCAGCAGGACCAGGGCGAGGAACAACAGCCGATGGCTGTGCTTGTTGTGTTCTCGTAACGGCATCGGGAAACGCGACCTCCGGATAGTGGCGCAATGCTAGCCTGCGCTAACACAGGCGTCACGAACGGGTACTTGACGCCAGGCTTTCGGCGATTCAGCCCTTTCCTTGACCCTCCATCCGCTCCAGTGACGGAGCCTCGTCCATCCAGGGTTCGAGGCGCTGGCCGAAGCTGACCCGCGCCTGGAAGGGGGGCGGCCGGTCGTTCTGGCGGCCGCGTTCCAGCGCCTCATCGAGCGTGCGGCGCCAGGCATGGGGCACGTTGATGGCGGTGATCCGCAGCTCGCTGATCTGCCCGGTCAGGTGTCCGTCGCGGACCCAGGCATTCACACTGCCGGGCACGATGGCGTAGCGGCTGCGGTCGGGGTAGCGGATGCGCAGCGCTTCCCGATCCAGGCCGACGTCCACGGCGAACAGGCGGCTGTCGCGCTGCTCTTCATGATCAAGGTAGTCGCGGGCGGCGCGTTCGGCGTCCTGTCGACGCTTGTCGTTCGGTTTTGCGTGCAGCTCGTCGCGGGCGTTGTGCAACTGTTCGCGTGCGCGCTCCAGTTCGGCCTTGCGCGCCGGGCCATCCAGCTCCAGCACCACCAGCACCTCGCGCGCCTGACTGTCATGGCGAGGGTCACCTTTGTCCGGGCCGGCAAAACCGAGGGCCGCCAGCCTGGCCTCGTCCAGCATCAGGCGCTGGTAGCGGTCGTCGCTCGCGGGGTCACTGGGTTGGCGCCAGTCCAGGCGCAGGGCCAGGCCACTGTTCTCGTGACGTGACCACTCGTAGCTGCGGCGCAGTTCGCGCTCGGAGAGCAGCAGGCTGCTTTCCGGCTCGCCGCTGCGGTTGTACCAGACACCGCCCAGGGCGACGACATTGGTCATGGCGATCAGCGCCAGACCGGAGATGAGTGCGCTACGGGTCTTCATGGGCGTGGCCCTTCCTTGCGAACCTCGCTTCGGCGCAGGCGGCCAAGCACCAGCAGGATGAGCACGGCGATCAGCCCCAGGACCAGGAAGAACAGGTACTTGGGCATCAGGTCCCACCACCAGTCGAACAGCTTGATGAAGAGAAAGAGCACGAAGAACAGCAAGCCGGAGTACATGACATCCGGCCAGTCGCGGCGGTTGCCGAGCCAGATGGCCAGTGCCGAAGCGATGAAGCCTGCCAGTTGGTAGAAGGTTTCCACGGCGTTCCCAGCCCAGGGCAGGTAGCTGCCCGCTCCCCAATTGGCCAACACCAGCATCGGCACGAACAGGCCCAGCAGGCCGATCACCCGGTACACCGCGGCGAAGCCGCTGTAGCGCGCCTGGGAGATGAACTGTGGCAACAGGACGATCAGCAGCCCGGCGGGCAGCAGGTGCTCCGGACGTTCGACGCAGTCCAGCCAGTAGAGGCCGGTCCAGCTCGCCAACCGGGTGGCGGACAGGGCCAGGATGCAGGCCAGGCCGGCGCCCAGCAGCAGGCGAACCTCGCACACATAGGCCAGCAACAGGGCGTAGGCGGCCCAGGGCAACAGGGCGCTGTCGCTTGGGGTGATGTTGAAGATCTGCCCGAGCATGGAGACGTTCAGCACGAAGCAGGCGAAGGCGAGGACCGCCGCCAGCCTGGCGAAGTAGCCGGACGTGTCGCGCTGGCGCAGCAGCAGGGTGAGCAGCAGGCTGCCGATGGAAAAGCCGGCGAGGATGCCGACCTGGGCGACTTCGGGGAACAGCCCCCAGAACTGGTAAAAGAAGAACAGCAGGCTGGCGGCCAGCGCCAGGGCGCCCAGCAGGGAGGTGATGCGCATGCCGAGGGACAGGCGGCGGGACTGGGCGTCCGGGTCGATGTCATAGGCACTGCGATAATCGGCCAGCAAGCGCTGATGGTGTTCGCCGAGACGATCGGTCTGGTCGGGGGCGAGCAGCAGGGCCTGCTCTTCGCGCAGGCGCTCCACTTCCCGGTAGAAGGCTTGGATATCGTCGGCGCGGCGTTGCGCCTGATCGCGGCTGAGCAGCGGCATTGCGGGTCCTTTTGCGTGCGTTGCCGCTTGAACTTTAGGACCGCGCAACAGGTTGGGCAATCGGCCTGCGCCGGGTAGGGGAAACTGTGGGAGATTCCATGTCAATCGGCACGTAGGGTGAAAATCCCTTTTGGGATTTCCACCACCGGCGTCCTGCACGGCGTCGCTGGTGGATAGAAAAGCGCTATCCACCCTACATGACTGATCAGCCGGCATGTGAACCTGCGGTGAGCGAATTGATTCGCGATGGGGCGACAACGCAGGACTTCGGCCCGCTTCGCGAATGAATTCGCTCCTACAAAGGCGGTTATCCGGCGTTCCCCCCTCGGCCGATTGGCGCGTTGCAACAAATGGAAAAGGATTTTTCCGACAGATGCCGCGCGTTGTTCCGTAGGACAGGTGTCCAAGGCAGTAGGAGCGATCCCGATCGCCGGCATTTGTCTGCGCTCGTCCCTTGCGGTCGAAGGAGGCCGCCATGTACTACCGATCAATATTCCTCGCAGTGCTGAGCCTGACCCTGAGTGGTTGTGCGGTGTATGACTACGATGACTATGGCTACCGTGGCTACCCCCGTTACTACGATGACGACGACTATCGGGTGTACCGCCATTACGACCGGACTCCGTCCACCTACTACATCGTCGACCATCGCCGCCACGACGACTTCCATAACGACAAGTTCCGCGACGACGATTTCCGCGGCGACCGGCGTTTCGACCCGCACCGGCAAGACTTCAAGATGCACAAGCATCGTTTCGACCGGCGTTTTGATGACAACAACTTCAGGTTCCACCACGATCGGCGCTTCCAGGCCCCACGCTTCGACGACTACCAGGAACGCCGCCACGACTACACCCCGCGCTTGCGGACCTGGGGTCGGAACGACATGGACATGCGCCAGCAGTACCGGGTGCAGCCAGGTTACGAGGCGCGCCCGCATCACCCACGCCACAACAACCGCAGTAGCTGGTCGATGGGCAACCGCCGCTAGAGCGCGGCGAATTGCCGGTCTTCCTCCAGCAGCAGATCCCTTACCGCCCGCGCAGCCGGAGACAGGCTGCGCGCGGCATGGCTGACCACGCCATAGGCCGATGACGACCAGGCATTGGCGGGAATCTCCAGTAGCGCCAGGCGCCCCGCAGCTACGTCGTCAGCCACCACATCCCAGGGCGCCATGCTGATCACGTCGCTCTCTGCCACCAGTGCCTTCAGCACCATGAAGTTATCGCACTCGATGCCCAGCGGTTTCTCGTTGCCGGCAAGTTCACCAATGGCCCGCGCTACCTCCAGCGGCAGCTGGGTGCCGGCCAGGGCATAGCGGGCGATGTCGGTGAACTGCAGCGGGCCCCGATCCAGCAGCGGATGCCCGGGCCGGCAGAAGAGGGTACCGGGGTGGCGGCGCAGGGGCGCGATGTCCAGTAGCGGATCGTCCGTAAGTTCACGGATATCGGCGATGAATATTTCGATGGCGTCGTCCAGCAGGAGCTGGCGCAGGTTGTGCCAGTTCTCCAGGCTGAGCTGCACGCGCACGCCCGGGTATTTGCTGGCGAAACGCCCCAGGGCGCGGGGCACCAGGCGCGCGGCGGGGTAGGGCCCGGCGCCCAGGCGCAGTTCGCCGCTGTCGAGATTGTCGAGCTGGGTCACCGCGCTGCGCAGGGCGCGGCTGCCGTCCAGCAGGCGCCGGGCGTGTTCCAGCACCAGTCGCCCGTGGGCGGTCAGGCTGATCTGCCGTGGACCGCGATCCAGCAGGCTGCAGCCCAGGCTTGCCTCGAGGGCCTGGATGCTGCGGCTGAGCGCTGGCTGGCTGAGATTGACCGCCTCGGCCGCGCGGGCGAAGTGGCCGTATTCGGCGAGGGCGACGAAGTGGCGGAGCTGGCGAAGGTCGTTCATGCGCTTGATGCATCAATATCAGAAAAAGAATGCATTGGAATTATTGTCAGGCCGCTGCCAGCCTGTCTGCGCCCAGAACAATAATTCCCGAGGGAACCATGCGAATTTCCACCCGTTTCAGCGGCCTGCTGCTGGTTGCCGCACTGCCCCTGGGGGCCGACGCCGCCCCGCCGATCGATGCCATCGAGCCCAGCATCAACGCCGAGCTGGCCGAGCACACGAAGCACTTCAGCGAGAAGGTCTACAAGATCGCCGACAACGTCTATTCGGCGGTGGGCTGGAACCTCGCCAACAGCGTGATGATCGAGGCCCCCGAGGGGCTGATCATCGTCGACACCGGCGAGTCCGCCGAGCAGTCGCGCAAGGTGCTGGCAGAATTCCGCAAGATCAGCGACAAGCCGATCAAGGCCATCGTCTATACCCACTTCCACCCCGACCACATCAACGGCGTGAAGGGCTTCGTCAGCGAAGAGCAGGTGAAGAGCGGCGAGGTGCAGATCTATGCCCAGGAAACCCTGCTGGAAAACGTGGTGACCCAGGGCGCGCTGGTCGGCCCGATCCTCGGCATGCGCTCGGGCTACAGCTTCGGCGCGGCCCTGCCGGACGCCGACAAGAAGGACATGAACGCCGGTCTCGGCCCGCTGGCCCACGAGGGCAAGTCCACCTTCATCGCCCCCACCATCACCTTCAAGGACCGGCTCGACACGACCATCGCTGGCCTGCCGGTGCAGTTCCTCCACGTGCCCAGCGAGGCGCCGGACGAGATCGTGCTGTTCCTGCCGCAGAACAAGGTGCTGATCAGTGCCGAGGTGACCCAGGGGCCGACCCTGCCGAACATCCACACCCTGCGCGGGACCAAGTTCCGCGATCCGGTGGTGTGGGTGAAGAGCCTGGACAAGCTGCGGGACTTCCAGGCCGACTACATGGTGCCGCTGCACGGCCAGCCGGTATCCGGCAAGGACAAGGTGGAAGAGGTGCTGCGCATGACCCGTGACGCCATCGCCTACGTCCACGACCAGACGGTGCGCTGGATGAACAAGGGGCTGACACCGGACGAGCTGGTGGAGCAGGTCAAACTGCCGCCTTACCTGGCTGGCTACACCCCCTATCTTCGCGAGTACTACGGCACCGTGAAGCACAGCGTCCGGCAGATCTACCAGGGCTACCTGGGCTGGTTCCAGGGCGACCCGGTGGAACTGGACCCGACGCCGCCGGTGGAAAAGGCCAGGCGCCTGGTGGCCCTGATGGGCGGTCGCGACAAGGTCCTGATGGCCGCCGGCGAGGCCTACCTCAAGGGTGACTACCAGTGGGCCGCCGAACTGGCCGGCTACTCCATCCGCATCGATCACGACGATCAACTGGCCCGCCAGATCAAGGCGCGCAGCTTCCGTCGCCTGGGCTACGCCAGCATGAACATCAACTGGCGCAACTGGTACCTGATGAGCGCCATGGAGCTGGAGGGCAAGCTGGACGGCGACGCCGCGCTGCAACTGTCCCAGGGCATGCGCGATGCCTTCCTCTCGCCGGACATGCTGAAGAACTTGCCGGCGCGCATCTTCCTGCAGAACTGGGTGACCCGCATCGACCCGGAAAAGAGTGCCGACCTGAACCTGACCCTGGGCTTCGTCTTCCCCGACATCCAGGAGCAGTGGGCCTTGGAAGTCCGCCGCGGCGTGGCCCAGCTGCACCAGGGCATACCCGAAGGCACCCGCCTCAAGCTGACCCTGGACAAGACCTACCTCGACACCATCATCAGCGGCGAGAACGGCCTGCTCAAAGGGGCATTGCTGGGCGACGTGAAAGTGGATGGCAACCTGCTGGACATCAAGACCTTCCTCGGCTGCTTCGATTTCGAGGAAGCGCCCATCGCGCTGACCCTGCGCTGAGGCAGCGCCGGCCGGCCTCCAGGTAGGCCGGCCGGGATCAGATCAGCCCCGAGCCGTCTTCTTCATCGATCAGATGCGAGATCCCGCCCAGGGCCTCGCGCGCCTGGCTGCGGCTGAGCAGCTTGGCCTGCGCCGCCGGTGGCAGGTCAGTGATGCGAATGACGCCCTTGTCCATCAGCAGCGTGATCAGGTCGTCGAGCACCCGGATCATGTCCAGGTCGCTCTGCTGCAGCTGCAACAGGCTGCTCTGCGCCTGGCGGCCGCTGTACCAGGCCCGCACTTCCTTGTCATCGGCAGGCAGGGTTCCACTCATGCCTTCGAACTCGCTCGCTTCGACGCGAAGCAGCTTTCCTTCTTCATCGCGCTGGATATAGGGCATCGCTGGCTCCCCCCTCAGGTCCCCCTTCAGGGTAGTTGCTGGCGCGCCGTGCCGCCGGTTCATCAGGGCGGTCAGTGAACAGCGTCCAGCCATCGCGGCCTTTTGCCGCAACCGGGCGGTAGTCAAGGGAGGCAAGCCAGGACCTACCCTGTACAAGGGCGACATCGTCCTGCCGAAGGAATAGGCCCGTAGGATGGGTGGAGCCTGCGATACCCATCGATCGCCGCTGATGGGTATCGCTTCGCTCGCGGAACGCCGCCCGACCAACCTACGAACTACGAACCACCGGTTGTTGTGGAAGATTTCAATCGCGAATGAATTCGCTCCTACTCGGCGAACAGCTTCTGCACCACCGAGAAGTCCTTCTTGCCCTTGCCCTGCTTGAGCAGCAGGCGATAGAGCTGCAACGCCAGGGCGCCCATGGGCGTGCTGGAGAGGCTGTGCTGCGCGGTTTCCTGGGCGAGTCCGAGGTCCTTGGCCATGAGCTCGGCCATGAAACCGCCTTCGTACTCCCTGCTTGCGGGGGCATTGGGCATCACCCCGGGCCAGGGGTTGTAGCGTTCCAGCACCCAGTTGCCGCCCGAGCTCTGGCGCATGATCTCGGCCAGCACCGCCGGGTCCAGGCCGTTGGCCACACCGAGCGCCATGGACTCGGCGGTGCCGATCATCTGCACCGCCAGCAACTGGTTGTTGCAGACCTTGGCCACCTGGCCGGCACCGTCGGGGCCGGCGTGGAAGATGTTCTTGCCCATTGCCTGGAAGATCGGCCGCGCCTTTTCCAGGGCCGCCGCTTCGCCGCCCACCATGAAGGTCAGGGTGCCGGCCGCCGCACCGGCGGTGCCGCCGGACACTGGCGCGTCCAGCAGCTCGATGCCGCGCGCCTTGGCGGCCGCGTGAACTCTGCGCGCCGAGTCCGGGGCTATGGTCGAGCACTCCAGCACCAGGCTTCCGGTCACGATGGATTCCAGCAGCCCGCCTTCGCCCAGCAACAGGCCCTCCACATGCTTGCTCGCGGGCAGCATGGTGATCACCACCGGTACGCCGCTGACCGCGTCCCGCGCATCCCGGGCCGGCTTGGCACCCTCGGCCGCCAGCTCGTCGACGGCGGCCTGCACCAGGTCGTAGACCTTCACGTCATGGCCGGCCTTGAGCAGGTTGCGGGCCATGGGCAGGCCCATGTGGCCGAGTCCGATAAAGGCGATCTTGCTCATCGTTTTTCTCCTTGGCCCGGTCCACGGGGCGCCGGGCGGCTTGTCAGAGATCGTCCAGCGGGTGCCGGCCTTCCCACACCGGCTCGAAGTGGGCCTCGATCACCGCCCGCGGAATGGCCGCCACATCCGGCCAGTGCCAACGCGGCGCGTTGTCCTTGTCGATCAACCGGGCGCGTACGCCTTCGGGGAATTCCGGATGGCGGCAGCAGTTCAGGCTCATGGCGTATTCCATACGGAACACGTCGCCGAGCGACAGGTGCCGGGCGCGACGGATCTGCTCCCACACCAGGTGGGCGGTGAGCGGGCAGCCGGCGGCCAGGGTCTTGGCGGCGCGGGCCAGGGGAACGTCGCTGTCGTGGTGCAGGGCGGTCATCGCCTTCCAGGCGGCGGGCAGGTCGGCGACATCGAGCAGCTCGTCGATGCGCTTGCGCCGTGGCAGCCACTGGGCTTCCGGCAACTGCCCGCGGGCTTCGTGCTCCAGCGCCTTGAGCAGGCTGTTGAGCTGGCAGGCGGGCTTGTCCTGCCAGTTGAGCTGGACCAGGCCGGCAACCAGGGCGTCCTGCTGCTCTTCCAGGAGGAAGCGGTCGGCCAGGCCAAGGTCCAGGGCGTCATGGGCGTTGATGGTGCTGGCGCCCAGTCCGAGGAACAGGCCGAGCTTGCCCGGCAGGCGGGCGAGGAACCAGCTGCCGCCGACGTCGGGATAGAGGCCGATGTTTATTTCCGGCATGCCCAGGCGGCTGGACGGGGTGACGATGCGGATCGAGGCGCCCTGCATCAGCCCCATGCCGCCGCCCAGCACATGACCGTGGGCCCAGCAGATCAGCGGCTTGGGAAAGGTGTGGATGCGGTGGTCGAGGCGGTATTCATCGGCGAAGAAGCGGCCGGCCAGCGGCGGAACCACACCGGGATGTTCGCGGCAGGCATCCACCAACTTGCGCACATCGCCGCCGGCGCAGAAGGCCTTGGGACCATTGCCGCGCAGCAGCACGCAGACGATCTCCGGGTCCTCGGCCCAGGCGCGCAGCCTGGCGTCCAGTGCCTCGATCATCGGCAGGGAGAGCGCGTTGAGGCTGGCCTCCGCATCCAGGCTGGCGATGCCGATGCGGGCACCGTGCAGGCCGCTGCGTTCTTCGAAACTCACATTCATGGTCGTTCTCGTTCGGCTCTCGGTTACTTGTTGCGCCAGTGCGGGTCGCGCTTTTCCAGGAAGGCGTTGACGCCTTCGCCGGTGTCCTCGGCGTCGAACAGGTCGACGAAGCGTTCGCGCTCCTCGGGCAACCAGCCGTTCGGGCCGCGCTCGCGCGCGCCCTGGATCAGCGGCTTGATGGTGCGCACCGCCACCGGGCTCTGCCGTGCGACCTTGGCCGCCAGCAGCAGCGCGGTGCCGCGGGCCTCGCCGCTGTCCACCACCTGTTCCACCAGGCCGATGCGCAGGGCGGTTTCGGCATCGACGCGCTCGCCGCAGAGGATCATCCGTTTGGCCCAGCCTTCGCCCACCAGCCAGGGCAGCGCCTGGGTGCCGCCAGCGCAGGGCAGCAGGCCAACGGCGGCCTCCGGCAGGGCCATCTGGGCCTGGCGCTCGGCGATGCGGATGTCGCAGGCCAGGGCGCATTCCAGGCCACCGCCCATGGCGTAGCCGTTGATCGCGGCGATGGATACGCCACGGAAGTCCCGCAGCGCCTCGAAGGCCTCGCCGAAGCGCCGGGCCATTTCGCGGGCGCGGGCCTTGTCGCCGTCGGCGAAGAGATTGAGGTCAGCGCCGGCGCTGAAGAACTTCGGCCCCTGGCCGGTCACCACCAGGGCATAGATGTTGTCGTCGTGGTTCAGGTGCTCGATCAGCTGCTTGAGGCCGATCAGCGACTCGCGGTCCCAGGTGTTGGCCGGCGGATGATTGATGGTGATGAGCGCCGTGTGGCCGTGCTTTTCCACCGTCAGCTTATGGGTCAGGTCGAACACGCCGGGCTGGTAGGGTTCAACGGCATTGGACATGTGCATCTCCTTACAGCAGGCGGTCGAGCGCGCCGCCCTGTTCCAGTAAACGACGCGCCACGATGACGCGCATGATTTCGTTGGTGCCTTCGAGTATCTGGTGCACCCGGGTGTCCCGCACCCAGCGCTCCAGAGGATAGTCGTTCAGGTAACCGTAGCCGCCGTGCAGTTGCAGCGCCTCGTTGCAGAGATCGAAGCACTGGTCGGTGGCGAAGCGCTTGGCCATGGCGCAGTAGAGGCCGGCCTCGGCATGGCGCTGGTCCAGGCGATGGGCGGCCAGGCGCACCATCTGCCGGCTGGCGGTAAGCGCCGTGAGCATATCGGCGAGCTTGAACTGCAGGGCCTGGAAGTCGGCCAGGGGCTTGCCGAACTGCTTGCGTTCCTCCACATAGCGCAGGCTCTGTTCAAGAGCCGCCTGGGCGGCGCCGAGGGAGCAGCTGGCGATGTTCAGGCGGCCGCCGTCCAACCCCTTCATGGCGTAGACGAAACCCTGGCCTTCCGGGCCGATGCGGTTGCCGGCGGGAATGCGCACGCCCTCGAAGGTGATGGTGCGGGTGGGCTGGGCGCGCCAGCCCATCTTGTCTTCGTTGCGCCCGTAACGGATGCCCTCGGCATCGGCGGGTACCAGGAAGCAGGAAATGCCCTTGGCGCCGTCTTCCCCGGTACGCGCCATGACGATCAACACCTGGGTGCTGCCGGCGCCGGAAATGAAGCACTTGCTGCCGTCCAGCACGTAATGATCGCCGTCGCGGCGGGCGCGGGTGCGCAAGTGGGCGGCGTCGGAGCCGGCGTCGGGTTCGGTCAGGCAGTAGGAGGCGAGCGACTCGCCGCCGATCAGGCCGGGCAGCCAGCGCGCTTTCAATTCGGCATCGCCGAAGGAGGCGAGCATCCAGGCGGCCATGTTGTGGATGGTCAGGTAGGCGGTGGTGGCCACGCAGCCGGCGGCCAACTGCTCGAAGATCAGCGACGCGGACAGCCGCGACAGGCCCAGGCCGCCGTCATCTTCGGCGATGTAGAGGCCGAGGTAGCCCTGCTCGGCGGCGCGGCGGATCACCTCCAGGGGAAAGTGGTGGCCGCGGTCCCAGTCCGCGGCGAAGGGGGCCAGCTCATGGCTGGCGAAGGCGCGGGCGCTGTCCACCAGCAGGCGTTGTTCTTCGGTGAGGTCGAAATCCATATGTCGTCTGCCTTGGCTCGATTACGTGGCGGTGCTGCGCACCGCTTGGCGAATGAATTCGCCCCTACTTCAAGTGGATGGTCATGTTCGGGCCGGTGACCGGCGTATCGTCGAACCAGCGGGTGGTGACCGTCTTGGTCTCGGTGTAGAAGCGCACCGCCTGCTTGCCGTAGGCGTGCAGGTCGCCATAGAAGGAGCCCTTCCAGCCGGTGAAGGAGAAGAAGGGCAGGGGCACCGGGATCGGCACGTTGATCCCCACCTGACCCACCTCGATGGCGTGCTGGAAGTGCCGTGCGGCGCCGCCGGAACGGGTGAACAGGCTAGTGCCATTGCCGTAGGGATTGGCATTGACCAGGGCGATGGCCTCTTCCAGGCTGTCCACCTCCATGCACACCAGCACCGGGCCGAAGATTTCCTCGCGGTACAGGCCCATCTTCGACGTCACGCCGCGGAACAGGGTGGGGCCAAGCCAGTTGCCGTTCGGGTAACCCGGCACCTGGCACTGCGAACCATCCAGCAGGCACTCGGCGCCTTCCGCCTTGCCTTCGGCGATCAGGCGCAACACGCGTTGGCGGGCCTGCTGGCTGATCAGCGGGCCGAAGGCCGAATGGGCATCCTTCCAGTGGCCGGGGCGCAGCTCGGCCATCTGCGCGGCCAGCTCGGGAATCCACTGGCGCGCCTCGCCGACGAATATCGCCACGCTGATGGCCATGCAACGCTGGCCGGCGGCGCCGCAACTGGCGCCCACCAGGTTGCTCAACACCTGGTCCTTGTGGGCATCGGGCAGCACCACCATGTGGTTCTTGGCCCCGGCGAAGGCCTGCACCCGTTTCAGGTGGGCGGTGCCGGTGCGGTAGATGTGCTGACCCACCGGCACCGAGCCGACGAAGGAGATGGCGCGCACGTCCGGGTGGGTGAGCAGGGCGTCGACCTGCTCACGCCCGCCGTGGATGACCTGCAGCACGCCCTTGGGAGCGCCGGCTTCGATGAAGAGTTCGGCCAGGCGGTTGGGGGTCAGCGGGTCCTGCTCGGAGGGCTTGAGGACGAAGGTGTTGCCGCAGGCGATGGCCAGGGGAAACATCCACAGCGGAATCATCGCCGGGAAGTTGAAGGGGGTGACGCCGACGCACACGCCCAGCGGCTGGACCCAACTGGCGGTGTCGATTTCACGGGCGACGTTCTCCACCGTCTCGCCCATCATCAGGCTGGCCACGTTGGCGGCATGCTCTGCCACTTCAATGCCGCGCCAGACGTCGCCCTTGGCATCGGCGAAGGTCTTGCCGGTCTCGCTGGCCAGGAGTTCGGCCAGTTCGTCGTGGTGGTCCTTGAGCAACTGCTGGTAGCGCAGCATCAACCGGGCGCGCTCGGGAACCGGTACTTCCCGCCAGGTCTGGAAGGCTTCCTTGGCGCTGGCGACGGCCGCCTCGATTTCTTCGGCCGTGGCCTTGGGCGCCAGGGCGAGGACCTCCTGGGTCGCCGGGTCGGTGACTTCGATCAGCTCGCGGGCGCGGCTTTCGCGCCATTCGCCATCAATGAGAAGCGGGATTGCCTTGGCCATCTTGTCCTCCACCCGTGGGACGGGACCTTGTTGTTTCTTGTTCTTATAGCCGCCGCCGATCCAGTTGTGGATTGACGATCTTGGTTGTGGGATGGACGATCTTGGGATTGCAGGCCCCTACAAGAACCCCCATGAGCCGCTCCGTGGAAACCTCCAACTGGCCCTTGCCGGCCAATGGCGTGCGCTTCACCACGCCGCCCCGTCTGCGCCGTCTGCTGGCCCGTCATCCGTTGACGTCGGCCTGTTATCCGCTGGCCCTGGGCTATTACCCGGAGGCCCAGGGCCATCGCATGCAACGCCACGAGCCCGAGGACAACCTGCTGATCTACTGCCGTTCCGGGCAGGGTTGGCTGGAGTACGGGGATGGACGATTCGAGGTGGGCGGCGGTGACCTGCTGCTGCTGCCCAAGGGACGTTTGCACGCCTATGGCGCGGATGCCCAGCGGCCGTGGAGCATCTATTGGGTGCATTTCGAGGGCGAGCAGGTGGAGGAATACCTGCGCCCATTGGGGCCGGCCCCGTTACGTCGCATCGGTGTGCAACCCCGTCTGCTGGCAGACCTGGACGCCCTGCTCGGGCTGCGAAAGCAGGGCCTCAACCTGCCGCACTTCATCCATGCCGCCCATCAGCTGCAGACCTTGCTGACCTCATTGGCGGTACTGCCGGTGCGCGGATTCCTGAAATCCGGGCGGGTGCTGGACGTCGATGCGGTGCAGTCGGTGATGCGCGCCCACCTGCACGACAGTCTCAACCTCGACCAGTTGGCGGCGCAGTTCAAGTTGTCGCGCTTCCACTTCGCCAAGACCTACCGCGCCCTTACCGGCCACGCGCCGATCCAGGATTTCATCCAGCTGAAGATGGCCCACGCCTGCCGGTTGCTGGACGAAGGCGACCAGGGCGTTCGGCAGATCGCCGAACAGCTGGGCTACGAGGACGTCTATTACTTCTCGCGGCTGTTCCGCAAGGTGGTGGGCATGGCGCCCAGTCACTACCGGGCGTTGCATCAGGGCTGAGCAGGGCAGGCCTTGTGGGAGCGAATTCATTCGCGGAAGCGGACGTCTAAAACAAGGCCTTCAGGCCTCCACGCTAGCCTGGGACATCCCTCACCCCCGGCCCCTCTCCCGGAGGGAGAGGAGTGACTCGCGCCGGCGACTCCAGAACCATCCTGAAGCCCAAACGGGCCTGAAACCGAGTAAAAGCGGTGGGGCAGCGACTCCGCCCCTTCAGGAGGCCGAGTGGAATCGTTGCAGAGGGGGACGAGCGGCATGGATGCCGCGAGAGGCGTGCGGGGCCATGGATGGCCCCGCACG